>NZ_JBVMUY010000020.1:0-10597 GCF_055632325.1 Nocardiopsis sp. KDC1DS13DA1 | reverse complement strand
GCACGTGATCATCCCAGGTACAGGGCCACCTCGCAGGACTTTTGAGATGAGCTCTTAGCTTGACCGCGTACTCGGAGATCCAGGACTCACCCCCGCCTCTGCGGGGAGCACCCCTTTTTCACCTGCACCAACGCGGGACGTTATCGATCCGCAACATAATTCGTCAGGCAAGCAACACAAACCATGAAACGACTCTAATCAAGCCCTCGAGCCACCATCGACAAGGCGGGCAACGGAAAGCAATCCCGCAACACCGAAACCCGCAGCAACTCACCATCCGCTCGCGCAACGAACGCGTTCCAGACGCCGCCGATTCTCCTTCACCCAGTCAGAGATGTCATCGATTGGCACGCACACCGCGATCTGTGTCGATGGCGTATCGCGCACGGTCACCTCCAGCAGGTCCTCAGGCACCACCTCCAACCAAGCGGTCCGATCGCCTACAGGGCACACCGCCCTATCCTCTGCGCGTAGGGCGTCGAGACAGCGCCCCCAGTCGTCCATGTCCTCAGCCGACACCATCAGAGCGGCCCGGCCGTTGACGAAGCCGCTCCTCAACACGATGGACGCGGTGTAGTACCACTCCCCCGCTGACCAGAGGTTCACCACACCCCACCTCCACGACGACGCTGCGCCAGGTCCGCGAACCGGAAGAGTTCCCACGCCTGCGCTTCGTCCGCCATGGCTTCCTCGTTGTTCATTCGATAGGTCGAGGTGGCCCGATCCTCTCGCACGGTGCCCAGCGGCGATCACGCCCCGCCTGTCATCGATGGCCGCCCCGAATGGTGGCGACCAAAGCATCGAAGCACGCGCCCGATGCTCACGAGAACCTCGCGAGGTACCATCGGATGCCGCCAACCGGCCGTGTGTGCTCCGTTCGTGCTCTTCAGTTCCGTACTGGCACGACACCCGGCGACATCACACGGCCCCAGACGACACGGCGCATCGGATGGGGCGACACGAAACGGCACGAAATGACACGTGACGGCACCAGATCACCGGACTTCTCATCCGGGGGTCGCAGGTTCGAATCCTGCCGGGTGCGCCACAAAATCCCAGGTCAAACGGGGTGCGCGAGTCGAACAGACGAGGTGTGAGGCCCCGTTCGGGGCCTGAAATGCTCCTCGTGTGCTCCCCAGTGCAAGGTCCCGTACAGGCGGGCCCCCACCTCGCGGAGCATTTTGCCGTCCCGTGACCCTGCGGGGTGTGCCCTGTGTCTGCCCGCCAGCGCCCCACAGCCGCCCCGACGGCCCCGCGTGGGGCATCCTCACGCCCTGCCGCCCGACCGGCCACATACGGCCGTTTCAGCCGCAACCCCTTACCCTCCACGGGTTCCCGCGCCACAATCAGGTGACACACCCGACCGGCACAGACACAGCCCACCCGAACACCCCCTGCTCCGGGTAGAAGGCCGACACCGTGGAACCCCTGCACCCCACCGTCCCCCCACATATCGGTGACTACCGCCTCACCGCACGGCTGGGCTCCGGAGGCATGGGCCAGGTCTATCTGGCCCGAACCGCCTCGGGACGGCAGCTCGTCATCAAGGTGATCCGCCCCGAACTCGCCCAGGAAGAGGGCTTCCGCGCCCGGTTCGCCCGCGAGGCCGACGCCGCACGCCGCGTCGGCGGCTTCCACACCGCCCAGGTCGTGGACGCCGACCCCGACGCCGAGACGCCCTGGATCGCCACCACCTACATTCCCGGCCCCACCCTCACCCAGGCCGTCCGCGACCACGGGCCCATCACCCTACCCGCGCTCCACGCCCTGGCCGCCGGGCTCACCGAAGGCCTCAAAGCCGTGCACGCCCGCGACCTGGTGCACCGCGACCTCAAACCCGACAACATCATCCTCGCCAACGACGGCCCCCGCATCATCGACTTCGGCATCGCCCGCCCGTTGGACGCCGACAGCATGACCACCCACGGCGCGGTCTTCGGCACCCTGCCCTACATGTCCCCCGAGCAGACCGACGGCTCCCGGGTCGGCCCGGCCTCGGACATCTTCTCCCTCGGCACGGTGCTCGCCTACGCCGCCACCAGCACCAACCCCTTCTCAGGGGCGACCATGGCCGAGACCCTCCGGCGTCTCATCAGCCCCCCACCCGACCCCGGCGACCTCGACCCGGACATCCGGAAGCTGATCCTCGACTGTTGGAACCACGACCCCACCCTGCGTCCCACCCCCGACCAGATCCTCACCCGCTTCGAAGAGTTCAACCTCCACGATTCCTGGCCGCCTCCCCATGCCTCCGGCGTGTCCCAGGCCGAACCGATCAGTGACCTCCCACCCACACCCCCGGTCATCGACACCCAGCTCAAAGCTCACCCCTCTTCCCGAGCTTCTCCTTCCACGGACACCGCTGAGACCGAACTGAACGGCACTCTGCGACGTACCAGAGTCCAACAACCACCCCCTGTTCCGGAGACAGCGGCTTCCCCACAGCCCGCCCCCGCAGGAACCGGTTCGGGCGGGGAACAGCCGAGCCAGAGGAAAAGCTGGTACATCGGCACGGCGACCGCCACCGTCCTCATGCTCGTCCTCGCTCTGCTCGTGTGGAACTCGTACGGAACTGACACCGGCGAGCCCAACACCACCAGCCTCGGGGAGACCGAATCGAGCACGAACACAGCCGGGCCGAGCGAGCTCTGGGAGGTGGACGTCAAACCTGGCTACAGCAGTGGTGTGCGCTCGGTGGCCTTCAGCCCCGACGGCACCACCCTCGCCACCGGAAGCGACATCAGCGGCACCGTAGGGCTATGGGACGCCACCACCGGCGAAGCCATCACCACCCTCACCCATGGCGGCGGCGAAGTGAATTCGGTGGCGTTCAGTCCCGACGGCACCACCCTCGCAACCGGAGTCGGGAACGAGATCGTTCGGTTGTGGGACACCATGACCGAAGAGATCACCACCACCTTCGCGGGACGATACGGTCCGGTGTACTCGGTGGCATTCAGCCCCGACGGCACCACCCTCGCCGCTGGAGGCAGCATCCACGGCGCCGTAGGGCTATGGGACGCCGCCACCGGCGAGACCATCGCCACCATCACCGATGACGACGGGGTGAGGTCGGTAGTGTTCAGCCCCGATGGAGCCACCCTCGCCATCGGCGCCGAAGACGGGGCCAGGCTCTGGGACGTCGGCACCGGCGAGACCATCAACACCCTCACCGGACACGCCAGGGGCGTGTATTCGATGGCGTTCAGTCCCGATGGCAGCCTGCTCGCTACCGGCAGCTATGACAGCACTGTACGTCTGTGGGACGTCGACAGCGGCGAGACCATCAACACCCTCACCGGGCATGACGGAACCGTGACTTCAGTGGCGTTCAGCCCCGACGGCACCATCCTCGCGACCGGCGACGGGGGAGACAACGTGCGCTTGTGGGACGTCGACACCGGCGAGACCATCACCACCCTCGAAGGAGACGAAGGTGGCGGGGCCTTCGTCGTGTTCAGTCCCGACAGCACCACCCTGGCAACGGGAAGCTTTAGCGGTATGGACGGCAGATTACGACTGTGGTCACTCGGCTGAGCATCAAGACCACGAGACGTCTTGAACCCGGATCTGGTGAAAGCTCTCCCAGCATCGTTCAGCGAAACCGACTGTTCAAAGAAGGTCCTGGCCAAGGGACCTTTGATCCGATGGGATGACACCCCCGAACATGAGGAAACCCCAGGCCAGCACGGGTGAGTCTCCCGCGCAGCCCGGGGTGTGGGGCGACGTTTCGCTCCTGGTGTGCTCCCCGGTCGAGCTACGGCGCCGCTATGCGCGGACCGGCCGGAGAAGGGCCGCCGTTGCCTCGGCCGCTGCCTTCGCGACCTCGGGGAACACCGTCTGGTAGGTGTCCTGGGTGAAATGTGTCGTGGCGTGACCGGGCTCGGTGGAGACCACCTTCACGTCCGCCCCCGCCGCCAACGCCAGGGACGCGGCCCCGTGGCGCAGCCCGTGCAGGTGGATCGGCGGCAACCCCGCCGCCCACACGATCTGGTGTGTCCTGCGCTTTTCGGAGTCGGGTTTCTGGTTCCTGGGACCACGTGACCCTTGGAGGAGGGCATCGTGGGACCAGCCCGATCACTCCGTGCAGGCGGCGGTGGTTGGACCAGTCCGCCTGCTCGGCCATCCCGGCTTGGCCCAGGGCCCGGTAGCGGGTGGCCCACCGGTGAGCGGTGGTGGGGCTGGTGTGGGTAGCGTGCGGCGCCGAGGGCCTTCTGGTGCTCGGTGTGGACGTCAGACATCCATCCGGGTTCCGAAGGCCCTCTCGCTGTACGTCGACCGGGGTGGATGTTGCCAACCTCCATGGTCAGTACATCTCGTCCACCTGCCGCGGGAACGGGGCCCCGCCGCGCAGCGCCGCCACGACCGTCCTCGGCGACGTCACGGCGAAGTAGTGCCCGGCGCCGGGGATCTCGACCAGGGTTGCCGACGGCAGTTGTGCCGCGGCCCAGCGGGCCACGCCGATCGGGACGTTGCCGTCCGCGGTGCCGTGCACCAGGGTGACCGGCTGCCGGACGGCGCCGAGCCCGGACGGGAGGGGCCGGTGGTAGCGGCCGAGGTCGTCGATGCCTGCTCGGGCGCCCTGGGCGAGGCCTGCCGCGGCGTCCGCCGCAGTGAGCTTCTTGGCGTCCGGGTCCGCCATGACGATGCGGTCCGCCTCGGGCCACGCGGAGAGGTTCGCCTCGCGGACGCGGGCGAACGGGCCGCGTCCCTCGAGCATCGCGGCGGCGAGCGTGGGCGCCCAGCGACTGGCGCGGTACAGGAGCGTGACGACGCAGATCCGGCCGGACAGCGCGGTCGGCGGAGCGCCGGGGACCATGCCGCACACGAGCACCACGCGCGCGACGCGTGCGGGCAGGCGGGAGGCGAGCGCCAGGGCGTACCCACCACCGCCGGAGAACCCCAGGAGCGTCACACGCGTGATCCCGAGTGCGTCGAGCAGGGTGATCGCATCGGCGTCCCAGGAGTGGAAGCCGTGGTCCGGGGCTCTCGACGTGCCGCCGAAGCCGGGCCGGTCCGGGACGACGAGCCGCACGCCCGCGTCACGGGCGGCGTCGTGCAGCGGCAGCAGCTGCAAGCGTGAACCGGGCGACCCGTGGGCGGCGAGCACCGGGATCCCCTGCGGATCCCCGAACTCGCACCAGGTGATCGTCCGCCCGTGCGGTGCGGCGAGTGATCGCGGAGCGGGCGGGGCGGTCATCCGGCCGTCGCCTCGATACCGGCGATGAGCAGGTGGAGGCCCACCTCGAAGCGGCGGTCGTAGTCGTGGTGGTCGATGAAGACCGATGCGTCGCGGCGGGCGGCGGGCACGGCCAGCAGCTCGAGCTCGCCCCGGCCGAGCCGGATGGCGATGTGCCCGGTGACGAAGTCGTGCACCGCCGCGTAGCCGTACGCGGCGGTCTCCGGGTCAAGGCCCGCGGATGCGAGGGCCTCGACGACGCGGTGGGCCACGTCGTCGGCGCCCGGAGCGTCGAGCGACGCCTGCCGGTGCGCCTCGAGGACGAGCGGGTGCCGCAGCAGCAGGTCCCGCAGGCCGTGCGCGAACACCGACACGACGCCCTGCCAGTCCCGCGGCCACGTCAGGCCGGCGACGGTGTCCTCCACGAGCTCCGCGATCATCGCGTGGCGGAGTGCGTCGATGCCGCCGCTCGCCCGGTGCACGGCCATGGGGGAGACGCCGAGCCGGTCGGCGAGAGCACGGAAGGTCACGGCGTCGAGTCCGTGGTCGTCGGCGATGTTCGTGGCTGCCTGGAGGAGCTGGTCGTGGTCGACGGAGGCTTTCCGCCCGGCCCTTGCCCTGCCCGTGGAGTGCGCTATCATCCCTGAACTATATCGTTACGCGTAACGAATTGCCAGCGCGGTCGAGCCCGCCGCGCTGCGAACCCGCAGAGATCGGAACCCGGTGAAGCCTGTTCCCCACGGCCCCGCGCCTCGCGACCCCGGCGCGCTCGACCGCGCACACCCCGCTCCTACCGCACTCGAGCTGCGTGCCGCCTACGAGCGGCGCGAGCTCGGAGTCGTCGAGGTCGTCGCCAAGGCCCTCGACCGCGCCTCGGCGGACACCCTCGGCGCCTTCACGACGCTCAATCCCGAGCAGGCGCTCGCTGCCGCCTCGGCCGCCCAACGCGCGATCGACGACGGGACGGCCGGCCCGCTCACCGGCGTGCCGACGGCGATCAAGGACCTCGAGCCCACACGCGGAATCCGTACCACCATGGGCTCCGCGCTCTTCGCCGACTGGATCCCCGACGTGGACGACACGATCGTGCGGACGCTGCGCTCGGCCGGTCTCGTCTCCGTCGGGAAGACGACCGTCCCCGAGCTCGGCGCCGCCTGCTACACCGAGCCCGAGGTCTGCGCACCGAGCCGGAGCCCCTACGCGCCCGCCCGCTCGGCCGCGGGCTCCAGCGGCGGAGCGGCCGTCGCCGTCGGCGCCGGGATCGTGCCGGTCAGCCAGGGCAGCGACACGGCGGGATCGCTGCGGTCTCCGGCCAGCGCCTGCGGCGTCGTCGGCCTCAAACCGAGCCGGGGGCTGCTGACCGGCGGGCTCGTCGGCGCGGACGGCCTCGGCCTGACCACCAAGGGGCCGCTCGCCCGCACGGTCAGGGACGCCGCGGCGCTGCTCGACGCGATGGCCGTCGCCGCGCCCGTGGGCACGATTCATCCCGCTCGTCGCGGCGGCTTCCTCGGGGCGTGCGACGAGCGGGCCGAACGTCTCACGGTGGTGGTCGCGGAGGGATCGATCTCCGGCGGCGAGGTGGACGAGCGGATCACGCACGCCTGTGCGGACGCCGGGCGTGCCCTCGCGGGGCTCGGCCACCGCGTCCACCACCGGCCCCAGCCCGTCGACGCGGACCTCGTCTCCGGCTTCTCGCGCATGTTCGGCGCCCTCGCGGCGGCCAAGCCGCTCCCCGGCGGCGAGGAGGCCGAACGACGGCTCCGGCCGATCGTGCGCCATCTGCGAGAACGGGCCCGGGCCACGGACTCCGGCGAGCTGGCGGCCTCGATCCTCACGGTGCAGGCCCGTGCCGCGGCCTGGGCGGAACGGTTCGGGGACGCCGACATCGTCATCGCCCCGACCGTCACCCGGCCGCCCGTCCCCGTCGGAGCACTCCGGAACGACGCGGACCCCGCCGCGGAGCTCGAGAGCATGACCCGCTTCACGGGCAACACGATCATCGCGAACGCCACGGGCTTCCCCGCGATCAGCCTCCCGCTCGGCTGGACCGACGAGGGCATCCCGCTCGGCGTCATGCTCACCGCGACGTGGGGGCGTGACGATCTGCTCCTCGCCGTGGCCTGCCTCCTGGAGAACGAGCGCCCGTGGCGGGACCGCACCCCGTGACGGCGCCCGCGCCCGGCAGTCGTGAACCACGCCGCGACCGCACCCCGGCACCACTGCGAACGAAGGATCACCCCATGACGCCATCGAACGACGCCGAACCGCTCGCGCTCCGCGGCCGGCGCACCGCCGTCGCCGGGCTCGCCCTGGTGGTGCTCGCCGGTGCGGCGCTGGAGAGCTTCCTCCTGCCCGCGCTGCCGCACCTGCAACGAGAGTTCGGGGTCGACGCCGCCACCGGCGCCCTCGCGCAGGTCGCGCCGCCCCTCGTGACCGTCGTCGTCACGCCGCTCGCGGGACGGTTCGCCGACGTCCACGGCGCCAGGCGGACCCTGGCGGTGCTCGTGGGCATCGTCACGGCGGGCGGCCTCCTCAGCGCCCTCGCACCCGGTTTCCCGCTGTTCGTCCTGGGCCAGGCGCTCCAGGGGTTCGCTCTCGGCGTGCTGCCGACCGCCTTCGTCGTGGTGCGGGGCCTGTTCTCGGACCAGGGGATCAGGACGGCGAGCGGCGGCCTGGTCGCGCTCACGGTCGCCGGCGCCGGCCTCGGCGTGCTGGTCGCCGGACCGATCATCGAGGCGACGTCGCGGACGGTACTCTTCGGGATTCCGACGGCGGTCGTGGTCGCCGGCTCGGCGCTGTTCCTCACCTCCCGCGTGCGGCTGGGCACGCGCGAGCCGCAGGGCCCGACCCGTGTCGACGGGGCGGGGGCGAGCATCCTCGCGCTCGCGCTGGTGGCCACCGTCGCCTGGCTGGCGAGCACGTCGTCCGCCGGGTGGCTGGCGCCCGCGACTCTTGCCCTGTTCGTCGTCGCCGGCGCCCTGGTTGCCGGCTGGGTGCTCGTCGAGCGCCGTGTCACCCAACCCATGATCGACCTCAACACCCTCAGATCGCGTGCGGTGGGCGGCTCCGTCGCCGTCGGCGTCGGCATCGGCGCCGGGTACGCCTCCCTGGTCTATCTCGTACCCCAGCAGATCTCGCGGTCCGCCGAGGAGTCCGGTCTCGGAGCCGGCGCCACGCAGACGGGATTCTTCCTGGCGGCCGCGTTCGCCGCCGGATGCGTCGCGTCCCCCCTCGCGGGCCGCGTTGCCGTGCGCCTCGGTGTCCGAGCGGTGGGGGCGGCGGGGATGCTCGTCCTCGCCGGCGGGGCGCTCGTCGCCGCCGCCGCGTCTCCGGCTCCGTCGGCGATCGTGGCGGCCCTGGTGTGCGCCGGGGTCGGCGCGGGATCGGCGTCGACCGTCGCCTTCTCCGCGGCCGCGACCGGGACGCCCGAGCACGAGGTCGGTGTGGCCACCGCGTTCGTGACGATCGGCCGGGCCGTCGGCGGTGCGCTCGCGACCCAGGTGGTCGCCTCCCTCATCCCGGCGGGCCCTCCGGACGGGTCCGGCGCGCCGGGTGCCGAGGGGTTCCGTGTCGCCTACCTGGTGGTGATGTGCATCGCCCTCGGCGGGGCCGCGACGGCGGCGCTGCTGCCGAGGGACAGCCACCGGAACGCGGCGACGGCGGTGCGGGCATGACGGCGCGGCGCCCGTCGGCGTACGTCTCCGTGTTCGAGCTGTTCTCCATCGGGGTGGGCCCCTCGAGCTCGCACACGGTCGGCCCCATGCGTGCCGCGCGGAGCTTCTCCGACCGTGTCGCCGACGCCGGCCTCCTGGCCCGGGTCGCCGGCGTCCGGTGCCGGCTGTTCGGCTCGCTCGCCTCCACCGGAGTCGGGCACGGAACTCCCGACGCGATCGTCGCCGGGCTCCGGGGATCGGCTCCCGAGACCGTCGATCCGGAGGCGGTGCGCAACGCCTGGCAGGACTGGCCGGAGGGAACGGAGCTCGCCCTCGCGGGCCGGCATCCCGTCGCCTTCGCCAAGAGGGACATCACGTTCGAGCCCCACACCCGCCTTCCCGGACATCCCAACGCGATGACGCTCGTCGCGCTCGACGGATCCGGCGGGGCGCTCGCGACCGAGACCTACTACTCGATCGGCGGAGGCTTCATCCGTCGCGAGGGCGAGCGTGAGGAGAAGGTCGGCACGCCGCCCGGCGATCGCTTCGAGTTCGCGAGCGCGACCGCTCTGCTCGAGCACTGCGCGCGACACGGGCTGTCGATCGCCGACATCGCCCGCGCCAACGAGGAGGCGCGGCTGCCGCGGGGCGCCGTCGACGCCGGGCTCGACGAGCTGTGGAAGTCCATGAACGAGTGCATCGACGCGGGACTGAGTGCGCGAGGAGTCCTGCCCGGGGCACTCGGGGTCGTGCGGCGGGCGGCCGCGATGCACGGCGAGCTCACGAGCGGTGCGTCCGCCGCGGCGCTCCCCGGTGAATGGCTCGGGACCTTCGCTCTGGCCGTGAACGAGGAGAACGCGTCCGGCGGCCGGGTCGTCACCGCGCCCACGAACGGTGCCGCCGGCGTCCTGCCCGCCGTGGCCCGGTACTGGGCGGACTTCGTGTGCGCCGATACCGACCCGCGTCACGGCCTGCGGACGTTCCTGCTCACCGCGACCGCCCTCGGGTCGCTGATCAAGGCGAACGCCTCGATCTCCGGTGCGGAGGGCGGATGCCAGGCGGAGGTCGGCAGCGCCTGCGCGATGGCCGCCGGAGGCCTCACCGCGGTGCTCGGCGGCAGTCCCGCGCAGGTGGAGAACGCCGCCGAGATCGCGATGGAGCACCACCTGGGGCTCACCTGCGACCCCGTCGGCGGGCTCGTGCAGATCCCCTGTATCGAGCGCAACGCGGTCGCGGCCGGCACGGCCGCCACGGCGGCCCACCTCGCTCTGCGCGGAGACGGGACGCATCGCGTGTCGCTGGACACCGTGATCGAGACGATGCGCCAGACCGGGGCGGACATGTCGGCGCGGTACAAGGAGACGGGTCAGGGCGGTCTCGCCGTCAACGTCGTGGAGTGCTGACCCCCGGGCGGCACCGCCGCACGGTCAGCGCCGGGCGGTGGCGGCGTCCTGGGCGGCGGACGGGGTCGGGTCGGTGCATCCAGTCCAGGGGGACCCGCTCCGTACCGGGTGGTCGTCCCGGGCCGAGCGGGCCGAGGTCTCGGCCTGGAGGGCCTCGGCCCCGAACAGGGCCGCCGCGGCCTCGGCCGCCGCCCTGGCGAACTCGGGGGACACCGTCTAGTAGGTGTCCTGCGTGACATGCGTGGTCGCGGAGGGCAGGCTCTCGGGCTCCGGTGCCAGCGGGCTGACGAGGAGCAGCCCGGCCCCTGTGGCCGTGCCCGCGCCCACACCGTCCAGGCACAGCTCCTGAAGCGCCTCACCGT
>NZ_JBVMUY010000019.1:0-13088 GCF_055632325.1 Nocardiopsis sp. KDC1DS13DA1 | reverse complement strand
AGGACGGCGACTGGAGGCTGCTCGTCCACCAGACCAGTCCGCTCAAGGGCTGAGCACCGCGCCGGGGCTCCGGTCCCACCGGTTCTCCGGTGGGACCGGAGCCCCGGTTCTCTGGTGGGGCCGGTGTCGGACCTCCCCCTCCTCCCGGGGCTCCGGGCCGGGGCACGAGCGGCCGGAGGAGCCCTCCAGGCGCTCGCGCCGTTCTCCGCGGAGGCCTCTTCCGTTCGGTTCCGCACTTTTGTTCCAGGGGTGCGGAAAATTCCTGTGCCATGTTCTTTCCTTTGTTCTGATGTGGTCATTCGAATTTTTCAGGAAATGCCCGCCGAGCTGCGGGGGCGTCATCGGAACATCGCACCGGAACGGTTCGTGGTGCGACTTCTCGATTGCGATATTCCTCCGTCGTCTTCGCAAGAATGGATATGGAGCTGTGCGGGGGATGAAGGCGAACCTGAAAAGCGTCCTGAAACCGACGGGTGGCCGGACCACCCGCCTCCAAGGAGCTCCGAATGCGGCTGATGTACCGCGTCGCGACGGTGGCGCTGGCTCTGGCGCTCATAGGCGCCCTCGGCGCCTTCACCGTCCGCCCCTCCGCGAGCGAGCAGGAACAGGCGGAGCGGGCCGCGCCCTTCGCCTTCGAGGCGCTCGCCCTGAACTCCGAACCCGACGACGCCCGATACGAGCGGGTCGTGGCACCCGCCCTGGACCACTTCCGGGGATGGATCTCCTCGGTCGGTGCGGGCGGCGCCCTCCTCGACCTGCGCGGACTGGGCACGTCCTCGGACGCCTGCCTGGTCGATCCCCGCGACGACAGCGTGACCCTGCGCAATGTCCCGGGCAGCGGGCAGGACGACTACCCCGTGGTCGAACTGCTGCCCGACGGCCTGCCCTACGACCACACCATGGCCCCGATGGGCTGCGTCCCCGCCGACATGGACGAGGACGGCGACCAGGACGTCATCGTCTACTACTGGGGCCGCTCACCCGTTCTGTTCCTGAACACGGCCGAACCCGGGGCGGTCCCCGCGGCAGGGAACTTCACCGCCCACGAGTTCGTGCAGCCGATGCAGGTCTGGAACACGACCGCCCTGAACGTGGCCGACATCGACGGCGACGGCGGGCTCGACGTCCTGGTCGGCAACTACTTCCCGGACGGTGCCCGCGTCCTGGACCCCGAGGCGCACGACGAGACGCGCATGGAGATGCAGCAGAGCATGGGGCTGGCCACCAACGCCGGCCGCAACCGCGTCCTGCGCACCGAGCCGACCGGCGAGGCCGACGCCCCGCCGACCGTCACGGACGCCACCACCGCGCTCCCGGAGCGGGTGATGACCGCGTGGACCCTGGCGATCGGCTTCCAGGACCTGTCCGGCAACGGCCTGCCCGACATCTACCTGGGCAACGACTTCGGCAACGACAACCTCCTCGTCAACACCTCCACCCCCGGGGACGTCCGGCTGGAGCTGGTCGAGGGCGAGCGGGACATGACCACCCCCAAGTCCCAGGTCCTGGGCAACGGGTCGTTCAAGGGCATGGGTATCGCCTTCACCTACGTGGACGGCCAGGACCTGCCGATGATGGTCGTCAGCAACATCACCAGCCCCTACGCGCTGCACGAGAGCAACTTCGCCTTCGTCCCCGACGGGGAGGGCGCCGACCTGCTGGAGGGCTCCGTGCCCTTCGACGAGACCAGTGAGGAGTTGGGGCTGGCGCGCAGCGGCTGGTCCTGGGACGTCAAGGCGGGCGACTTCGACAACGACGGCACGGAGGAGCTGTTCCAGGCGACCGGATTCCTCCAGGGCGAGAACACGCGCTGGCCGGAACTGCAGGAGATCGCCATGGGCAACGACCAGCTGCTCAGGTACCCCTGGGTCTGGCCCACCTTCGCCGAGGGCGACGACCTGTCCGGGCACGAGTCCAACCCGTTCTGGGTGCGGAACGCGGACGGCGTCTACGACGACCTGGCCGAGCCGCTGGGGATCGCCGAGAACGACGTCACCCGCGCCTTCTCCTTCGGCGACGTCAACGGTGACGGGCTCCTGGACGCCGTGGTCGCCAACCAGTGGGAGGACTCGCGCCTGCTGCTGAACGAGGCGCCCGACGCGGCACCGGGCGTCGTGCTCCGCCTGGTGCGGCCGGGGGCGGCCGACGGCGCGCCCACCCCGGCGATCGGAGCCTCGGTCGTGGTGGACGACGAGGGGCACCCCCCGCAGATCCGCCAGCTCTTCCCGGCCAACGGCCACGTGGGGGCCTCCGACTCCATCGTCCATCTGGCGGCTCCGGAGGGCGACCTCCCGGTCACCCTCACCTGGCGGGACGGCGCGGGCGGGACCCACACCACCGAGCTGGTGGTCGAGCCCGGAACCCAGACGATCCTCCTCAACGACGACGGAACGGCGGTTGTCCGATGACTGTCACCAGATCCGACGGCGGTCCCGCCACCGGTGCCGAGGGGGAGCCGGCGGGGACGCCCACCACCTCCGAACCGACCCCGAAACCGCCGGTGGACCGGCGCCTGAAGGCGCTGCGCATGTTCGCCACCTCCATCACCGTGTTCAACATCGTGGGGCACCTGTTCCTGGGCTTCGAGCAGTCACCCGTCACGCCCATCCTGGCCCTGCTGTTCGGCTACACGCTCGACCTCGCCCTGGAGACCCTGGACGCCCGGGCCGCGAACCGGACGCCCGGGTACGTGGGCGGATTCGGCAAGCTGGTCGACTACCTGCTGCCGACCCACATCGCGGGCCTGGCCTGCGCGATGCTCCTGTGGGGCAACACCTCGATGTGGCCGTACCTGTTCGCCGTGGCCATCGCGGTGAGCAACAAGTACCTCCTGCGCATCACCGTCAACGGGCGCAAGCGGCACTTCCTCAACCCCTCCAACCTCGGGATCGCGGTGACGCTGCTGCTCTTCCCGTGGGTGGGGATCGCGCCGCCGTACCACTTCACGAACGACACCTTCGGCTCCGTGGACTGGCTGATCCCGCTCGGGATCCTCATGGCCGGGACCATGCTCAACGTCAACCTCACCAAGCGGTGGCCGCTCATCCTCGCCTGGGTGGGCGGCTTCGCCCTCCAGGCGGTGCTGCGGTGGCTGATCCTCGACCACATGCTCGTGGCGGCACTGGCACCACTGACCGGGGTGGCCTTCATCCTGTTCACCAACTACATGATCACCGACCCGGGGACGACTCCGAACCGGCCGCGCAACCAGATGGTCTTCGGCCTCACCACGGCCCTGGTGTACGGCGTCCTGGTCAGTTTCCACGTCGTCTTCGGGCTCTTCTTCGCCCTCGTCATCACCTGCCTCCTGCGGGGTGTGGTCCTGGTGTGCGCCCCCTGGTTCTCCCGCACGGGCGCTCCGACCGCCCCCGGTGAACGCACGGGCGGGGCGGCTCCGGTGTAGGAGGGGCCGACCCGGGCAGGGTGCCGTCCGGTGACCCGAACGGGGGTCGGAGCCGGACGGCACCCACGTCAGGGGCTCTAGGATGGGCGGCATGCGATTCGCCAAGGGCCACGGAACAGAGAACGACTTCGTGATCCTCCCCGACCCCGACGGGGAGCTCGACCTCACGGAGGACACCGTCCGCCTGCTGTGCGACCGCCGGGCGGGGATCGGCGCCGACGGCGTCCTGCGCGTGGTGCGCACGCGCGCCCTCGGTGAGGCCCTCGCCCCGGCGGCCCGAACCGCCGAGCGGTGCGAGTGGTTCATGGACTACCGCAACTCCGACGGCACCGTCGCCGAGATGTGCGGCAACGGGGTGCGGGTGTTCGCGCGCTACCTCCTGCACACCGGGCTCGTCGACCGCGACCGCTTCGAGGTGGGCACCCGCGACGGGGCCAAGGAGGTGCGGGTCGGGCCCGACGGCGGTGTCACCGTGGACATGGGCCGGGTGGAGCTGCAGGGAACCTCCTCCGCCAAGCTCGCCGGCGGTGTCGTGCACGGGGCGCAGATCTCCGTCGGCAATCCGCACCTGGCCTGCGAGGTCGACGGTCCGGTCGCCGGGATCGACCTCACCCGGGCGCCGGAGCTGGACGCCGAGGCGTTCCCGCAGGGGGCCAACGTGGAGGTGTACACCGAGGTCGCGCCGGGTGTGCTGGAGATGCGCGTGTACGAGCGGGGCTCGGGGGAGACCCGTTCGTGCGGCACGGGGATCGTCGCCACCGCGGCCGCCGCCACCCCGGAGGGGGAGGGCGCCACGTGGACCGTGCGGGTCCCCGGCGGTGAGTGCGTCGTGTTCCTCGACGCCGACGGCGCGCGCCTGAGCGGTCCCGCCGCCATCGTGGCCGAGGGGGAGACCTCCCTGGTCTGACCCCGCACGCGCGGGGGCGCGCCTCTTCGGCCACCGTGACCGTCACGGTGTGATCCGCGTCCTGCCGGGCCGTTGCGGGAACCCGGTCTCCAGGGCGCTCGTTGCGCCGGTATGCAGAACGCCAGGAACACCCCCGCCGCACGCCCCATCACCGAAACCGATGTCCCCGCCGCCGTCGAGACCCTCACCGGGGCCTTCGCCGACTACCCCTTCACCCGGCACGTGATCGCCGCGGACGACCACGGGAGGCGGATCCGGAGTTTCCAGGAACTCTGCCTGACCCGCGTCGGGATGGTGTACGGCCGGGTGTGGGTCGCCGACGGGGGCCGCGCCGTCGCGGTCTGGGCCACCCCCGAGCGGGACCCCTCACCCGCCTTCGCGGAGATCGGCGCGCGGCTCGGCGAACTCATCGGCGACCGGGCGGCCGCCTTCGAGTCCGCGGAGGGGGCACTCGGCCCCCACCGCCCGAGTGAACCGGTCTGGTTCCTCAACACGGTCGGTGTCGCCCCCGAGGTCCAGGGACGGGGGCTCGGCGGCGCGGTCCTGGCCCCCGGCATCGAGGCGGCGGAGCGCGCCGGGTTCCCGGCGTTCCTGGAGACCTCCAGCGAGCGCAACGTGCGCTTCTACGAACGGCTCGGTTTCACGGTCACCGCCGAGGTCGTACTCCCCGACGGCGGCCCCCGCACCTGGTGCATGCGCAGGGACCCCGCCTGAGCGGTCCGGCCCGGCTCAGATACCCCCGACGAACCGCCCGGGGGCCAACCGGTGCCCGGGGTCCAGGGCGTCCTTGACCGACCGCATCAGCGGCAGACCGGGAACCTCGCCCCAGAGGTCGGCCCCGGCCGCGTGCACGTGGGGTTCGGCGCGGGTCAGGGTGAGGGACCACCCCGCCCGCGCACGTACGCCCCGGGCGACCTCGGTGACCGCGGCGGCCCCCGTCCCCGGGGGGAAGGCGGCGTGGAGCGCTCCGCTGGGCACCGATCCGCGGACGCCCACCTCCGCGCCGACGGCACCGGCCAGTTCGCCCACCCGCGCCGCCGCGGCGACCGTCTCGGCGGGCGGACACGACAGGAACGCGAGCGTTCCCCGCTCGGGGACCAGCCCCCACCCCTCCGGCAACCGGTCCGAGACCCGGGCCCCGGCTCCCAGGGCGGCGCGGACCCCGTCGACCCGGGCCGCCATCCCGTCGGGCATCCCCTCCAGGACCACGTGCAGCGACGAGGGGCCGTCCGACGGCCAGTCCAGGGCCACCGCCGAGGGCACCACCGCCCTCGCGCGCAGCGCCGCCACCACGCGCTCTCCGTGCGCCCGGGACGGGACGGCGGCGGACACCACCCGCAGGGCGGGCGGAGCCGGGTGCAGACGGAAGGTCACCGACGTGGTCAGGCCCAGCGTGCCCAGAGCGCCCGTGTGCAGTTTGGCCAGATCGTACCCGGCCACGTTCTTCACGACCCGGCCCCCGGTGCGGGTGAGGACGCCGTCGGCACGCACCACGGTCATACCGATGACCAGGTCCCGCAGTGCCCCGTACAGCAGGCGGCGCGGTCCGCACACCCCCGTGGCGACCATGCCGCCCACCGTGCCGCCCGCGCGGACGGGGTCGGCCGACAGCCGCTGTCCGGCCGCCGCCAGCACGTCCGTCAGTTCCGACACGGGAGTTCCGGCGCCGACGGTCACCACCAGGTCGTCGGCGGTGTGCCCCATACCGGTCAGGGCGGTGGTGTCCACGAGCAGGTCGGCCGACCGGGGCGGAGCGCCCCAGTCCAGTGCGGTGCCCCCGCCCCGGAACACCGCGCTCAGTCCGTGTCGGTCGGCCGTCGCCATCACACGGGCCGCGGCGGCCTCGTCCGGGGGACGCACGACCAGCGCGGGGACCGTGTCGCCGACGGCGTCGTCGGGCGTTCCCGGCCGGGGCTCGGATCCGGTCGCGGTCAGCTCCGCGAGCGCGGACGGTTCGGCGGTGTCAAAGGTCGGTCGGGCTGGCCGCACTTGGCTCCTCAGGGTCAGAACTGTGTCGCCCGGCCCGACTCCACCAGCGGGTGCACACCCCTGCGTACCCCGGGCCGCTCACCGCACAGGCGCGGGGTGGGCAGGAGTTTGTCCGGGTTGGCGATTCCCCGCGGGTCGAAGGCCCGCCGGAAGCGGTCGAAGGTGTCGAGGTCGTCGGGGGAGTACATACGCGGCATCGAGCACGCCTTGTCCGTGCCCACGCCGTGTTCACCGGTGATGGACCCGCCGTACTCCACGCAGATCTCCAGGATGGCGGCGGACACCTCCTCCGCGCGCCGGTAGCCGTCGGGGTCGGCGTCGTCGAACATGACCAGGGGGTGCAGGTTGCCGTCACCGGCGTGGAAGACGTTGGCCACGCGGATGCCGGTCTCGGCGGACAGCGCGGCGATGCGGCGCAGGACGTCGGGCAGGGCCGTGCGGGGGACCACCCCGTCCTGCACGATGTAGGCGGGGCTCATCCGGCCCACGGCGTCGAAGGCCGCCTTGCGCCCGGCCCAGATCCGGTCCCGCTCGTCCCCCTCGCTCGCGGTGCGGGTCCGTCGCGCCCCGTGGGCCGTGCACAGCTCCACCACCTCGGCGAGGTGGGCGTCCACGTCCGCCGCGGGGCCGTCGAGTTCGACGATGAGCACGGCGGTGGCGTCGGCGGGGTAGTCGCAGTCGACGACGGCCTTGACCGCCTCGATGGACAGGGCGTCCATCATCTCGATGGCCGAGGGGAGTACGCCCGAGGAGACGATCGCGCCGACCGCGGCGCCGCCGGCGTCGAGGGAGTCGAAGGCCGCCAGCAGGGTCACGGTCCGCTCGGGCAGCCGGGTCAGTCCGACGGTGACCTCGGTGACGATGCCCAGGGTGCCCTCGGAGCCGACGACCGCCCGGACCAGGTCGTAGCCGGGTGCGTCGGGGGCCTTGCCGCCCAGACGCACCACCTCGCCCTCGGGGGTGACCAGTTCCAGGCCGCGCACGTGTGTGGCGGTGAACCCGTACTTGAGGCAGTGCGCGCCGCCGGAGTTCTCGGCGACGTTGCCGCCGACCGAGCACACCGCCTGGCTGGAGGGGTCCGGGGCGTAGTAGTAGCCGTGCGGCGTGGCCAGGGTGGTGATGTCGAGGTTGGGGACACCGGGCTCGACGACGGCGCACTCGTTGGCGATGTCGATCTCCACCACGCGGCGCATCCGCGCGGTGGTGAGCAGGACGCCCTCGCGGTGGGGGAGGGCGCCGCCGCTCAGGCCGGTTCCGGCGCCGCGCGGGACGAAGGGGACACCGGTCTCGGCGCACAGGCGGACGACGGCGGCGACCTGCCCGGTGGTGGTCGGCAGGACGACGACCCCGGGCAGCGACCGCCGGTGGGTGAGGCCGTCGTGGTCGTACTCCCGGCGGTCCTCGGTGTCGGTGAGCACCCCGTCGGTTCCGCAGATCTCGCGGAGCCGTGGGATGAGGGAGGTCAGGGCCTCGGACATGGGCGCCCCCGTCGTCGCGGCGTGTTGATCGCAACGTACGACGGCGCCCCTCGCCGGGGCAAGGGGCGCCGTGCGGGTGTCTCCTCCCGCGGGAGGGGCCGGCCGGGGTCGGCTACGGCATGCGCTCGTAGGCGGGCAGGGTGAGGAAGTCGACGTAGTCGTCGGCGAGGGCGACCTCGGCGAACAGCTCACTGGCCTGCTGGTAGAGGGCCTCGTCGAAGGCGTCGCCGAGGGCGCCGCGGATCGCGGTGAGCTCCTCGTCGATGATCTGCTTGACGAGCTCGGCGGTGACCTTGGGGCCGTCGTCGAGGGTGACGTCGTTGTGCAGCCACTGCCAGATCTGGGAGCGGGAGATCTCGGCGGTCGCGGCGTCCTCCATGAGGTTGTGGATCGCCACCGCGCCGTTGCCGCCCATCCACGTGGCCAGGTACTGGAGCGCGACGTTGATGTTGTTGCGCAGACCGGTGAGGGTGACGCCGCCCTCGGTCCGGTCGACCGCCAGCAGGTCGGCGGCCGAGACCTCGACCTCGGGCCGCTGCTTGTCGATCTGGTTGGGGCGCTCGCCCAGGACGCCGTCGAAGATCTCCTTGGCGACGGGGACCAGGTCGGGGTGGGCGACCCAGGAGCCGTCGAAGCCGTCGCCGGACTCGCGGGACTTGTCGTCCCGGACCTTGGCGAAGGCGACCTTGTTGACCTCGGCGTCCTTGCGGGACGGGATGAAGGCCGCCATGCCGCCGATGGCGTGCGCGCCGCGCTTGTGGCAGGTCTTGACCAGCAGCTCGGTGTAGGCGCGCATGAACGGGGCGGTCATGGTGACCGCGTTGCGCTCGGGCAGCAGGAAGCTGCGGCCGCGGGTGCGGTGCGTCTTGATGATGCTGAACAGGTAGTCCCAGCGGCCCGCGTTCAGACCCGCGGAGTGCTCGCGCAGCTCGTAGAGGATCTCCTCCATCTCGAACGCGGCGGGAATGGTCTCGATGAGGCAGGTGGCGCGGATGGTCCCGCGCGGGATGCCGAGACGCTCCTGGGCGAGGACGAAGATGTCGTTCCAGAGGCGGGCCTCGAGGTGGCTCTGCATCTTCGGCAGGTAGAAGTACGGGCCCTTGCCCTTGTCCAGCTGGCGCTGGGCGCAGTGGAAGAAGTAGAGGGCGAAGTCGACGATGCCGCCGCTGGTCCGCTGGCCGTCGACCAGGACGTGCTTCTCGTCCAGGTGCCAGCCGCGCGGGCGGACCACGATCGTGGCGAGCTCGGAGTCCTCCCTGAGGGCGTAGCTCTTGCCCTGGGGGGAGGTGAAGTCGATCTGGCGGTCGAGGGCGTCGCGCAGGTTGAGCTGCCCGCCGATCATGTTCTCCCACAGCGGGGTGTTGGCGTCCTCGAAGTCGGCCAGCCAGACCTTCGCGCCGGAGTTGAGCGCGTTGATGGTCATCTTGCGGTCGGTGGGGCCGGTGATCTCGACCCGCCGGTCCGTGATGCCGGGAGCGGGGTCGGCGACCTTCCAGCTGTCGTCCTCGCGGATGTGCTTGGTCTCCGGGAGGAAGTCGAGGTCCGCTCCGGCCGAGATCTGCTCCTGGCGCGTCTTCCGGGCGGCGAGGAGCTCCTGGCGGCGTCCCTCGAAGGTCCGGTGCAGCTCGGCGACGAGGGCGAGGGCCTCGTCCGTGAGGATCTGGTCGAAACGGTCGTGGAGGGGGCCCGTGATCTCGACCCCGTGCGTGGCGCCCATGGATAACCTTCCGCAATACGAAACAAGCTTCTGGTATGTGGAAAAGAAGCTACTATCTTGATGTCGAGCGGTCAACGCGCGGCGTGTGCCGCAGGTCGAGAAAACTTGCACCTATGTGAAGGTTCAGGAAACTTCTCCCGGCAACTTCGGCATTTCTTCAGTATCGCATCCGATGTGTTGGCTTCATCTCACTCCCTGGACTGGGGCGTCGCCCCAGGACGCCTGGGATAATCACGTGCCTGGACGCGGCCGGGGTGCGACCATCGAGTCACGGTCGCCGCTGCCCCGAGGGCGGGAAGATCCGCGACGGCCAGGACGTTGACCCACCTGGAGGGATATGAATACTTCTGACAACCGCGAAGGCGCTTCGGCCGGGCACACCACCCCCGTCGAGGACGCGCTTCGCGAGCCGATCACCACCGGGGTCGAGGACGGCCCGACCGTCTCGCCGGACGCGACCGGCGGTGATCGCGGCACCGCACCGGCGGACACGCCCGACCAGGGCCAGATGGAACTCGCCGAGCGCCACGCGCTGCGCCGGGTCCAGGGGCTGTCCACCGAACTCACCGACGTCACCGAGGTCGAGTACCGGACCCTGCGTCTGGAGCGCGTCGTCCTCATCGGAGTGTGGACCAGCGGGACCCAGACCGACGCGGACAACTCGCTCACCGAACTCGCGGCTCTGGCCGAGACCGCCGGGGCGCTCGTCCTGGAGGGGCTGACCCAGCGCCGCCCCAAGCCGGACCCGGCCACCTACATCGGCAAGGGCAAGGCAGCCGAGCTGCGCGACATCGTCGAGGCCACCGGGGCCGACACCGTCATCTGCGACGGAGAGCTCACCCCCGGCCAGCTGCGTCAGCTGGAGGACGTCGTCAAGGTCAAGGTCATCGACCGCACCGCGCTCATCCTGGACATCTTCGCCCAGCACGCGCGCAGCAGCGAGGGCAAGGCACAGGTCGAACTCGCCCAGCTCAACTACCTCCTGCCGCGACTGCGCGGTTGGGGTGACTCGCTGTCCCGGCAGGCGGGCGGCTCCGGCAGCGGCTCCGGCGGCGGTGTGGGTCTGCGCGGACCCGGTGAGACCAAGATCGAGACCGACCGGCGGCGCATCAACGACAAGATGGCCAAGCTGCGCAGGCAGCTCGCGCACATGCGTACCGCCCGCGACGTCAAGCGCGACGTCCGGCGTACCCGCGCGATCCCGTCGGTGGCGATCGCCGGATACACCAACGCGGGCAAGTCGAGCCTGCTCAACCGGCTGACCGGGGCCGGGGTGCTGGTGGAGAACGCCCTGTTCGCCACCCTGGACCCGACCGTCCGCCAGGCCCGCACGCCCGACGGCCGCGGCTTCACCCTGAGCGACACCGTCGGGTTCGTCCGGCACCTGCCGCACCAGCTGGTGGAGGCCTTCCGGTCCACGCTGGAGGAGGTCGCCGACTCCGACCTGGTCCTGCACGTGGTCGACGGTTCGCACCCGGACCCCGAGGAACAGATCAGGGCGGTCCACGAGGTCTTCTCCGAGATCGACGCGACCGACGTCCCCGAACTCATCGTGGTCAACAAGGTCGACGCCGCCGACCCCGACGTACTCAAGGTGCTGCGGACCCGCTACCCCGACGTCGTCGAGGTGTCGGCGCGCACCGGTGAGGGCATCGCCGGGCTCGTCACGGCGCTCGCCGAGGCACTGCCCGAGCTGGCGCACGAGGTACACGCGCTGGTGCCCTACTCGCGCGGTGACCTGGTGGCCAAGGCCTACACGGAGGGCCGCGTCCTCAGCGAGGAGCACACCGGGGAGGGCACGCGGCTGCACGCGTTCGTGCCCGAACTGCTCGCCGCCAAGCTGGGGGAGTACGCGCCCAGCACGGCGTAGGGGCACGGGCCCGCCACGTCGAGGCGACGTGAACCGGCCGGGGCGCACCGAGAGGGCGCCCCGGCCGTCGTGTGCCGTGGTGGCGTGCGTCACCATCACGACTCGCGAGTATTGCCGGGAAACGCTCGCATTCGTCCCTCGGGGAGGTGTACAGGGGGTCCGGGAATGGACTACGGTTTTGGATCACCGGCCGTCAGCGGCCGCTGTCCCCTCCGACGGTCGAGACCCCTACCGCTGACACGGCCCCGGCGGCTCCGCCGCCCACCGGCTCAGTCGGATCGCTCCAGATACGAGGTCGCCATGTCCGCCCGTGTACCCCACGACCGTGTCGCCAGCCCCCACCGGCGGATCTGACCGGCGGACGCGAACCCATGACGCTGGTACTCCTCACCAACATCGGTCGGCTGTGGACCGGGAACGAGCTGCTGACCAAGGCTGCCCTCCTGATCAACGGCGACCGGGTGGCCTGGGTCGGCCCCGCGGCCGACCTTCCGCAGCGCATCCCCGGCGTGTTCGACGACCTGACCGACGTCGACGACGTCGTGAACATCGGCGGCGGCCTCATCACCCCCGGACTGGTCGACGCGCACTGCCACCCGGTGTACGCGGGTGACCGGTACGCCGAGGTCAACATGTGGGCCAAGGGCGCCTCCAAGGGGGACATCTTCGCCGCGGGCGGCGGGGTGTCCACCACGGTGACCATCACGCGCGGAACCGACCCCTGGACCCTGTGCAACGCGGTGCGCGAACGGCTCCGCCACTGGGTGATCACGGGCACCACCACGGTGGAGGCCAAGACCGGCTACCACCTGACCCGGGACGGGGAACTCGCCGACGTGCGCCTGCTGCGCTCCCTGGAGGAGGAGCCCGGGATGCCGCGCCTGCACGTCACGTTCTTCCCGGCGCACGGGGTCCCGCCCGAGTTCTTCGGCCGCCCCAGGGACTACGTGAGCACGGCCGCGTCATGGCTCAGCGACGCCGCCATGGCGGGGGCCGACGGAGTCGACGTGTACTGCGACAACCAGCAGTTCACCACCGACGACGCGCGTATGCTGCTCGGCGTGGGCCAGTCCGTGGGGCTGCGCACCACCCTGCACGCCTGCTCCCGGCCCCGGCACGGCGCCGTGCGGATGGCTGCCGACCTGGGCTGTTCCTCGGTGGACCTGCTGCACGAGACCAACGAGGAGGACATCCTCGCGCTGGCGGCCACGCGCACCCCGGTGGTCGCCTGCCCCACCACGTCACTGCACGAGCGCCGCACCCCGCCCGTGCGCACGCTCCTCGACCACGGTGTGCCGGTGGGTCTGGGAACCGACCACAACCCGGGCCAGTCGGGGGCGACGTCGATGCCGCTGGTCATCTCCCTGGCGGTCGCCCTGTTCGGGATGACCGTCCAGGAGGCGCTCAACGCGGCGACGTCGGGTGGAGCGCGGGCGCTCGGCCTGGCCGACCGGGGTACGCTCACCCCCGGCTCCCTCGCCGACCTCGTGCAGTGGGACGCCGACCACGAGGGCGCCTTCGCGTGGTCGATGGGCCTGAACACCCTGCGGGTGTGGCAGGGCGGACGGACGATTCACTGAGCGGAGTCTGACCCGGGTCTTGGGTGTCACTCCCACCCGTCACCCGCCACCGCCCTCAACGGACGCCTGCGGCGCGGTTCCTCCCTCTTCGTCACCCGCCACCGCCCTCAACGGACGCCTGCGGCGCGGTTCCTCCCTCTTCGT
>NZ_JBVMUY010000018.1:0-36166 GCF_055632325.1 Nocardiopsis sp. KDC1DS13DA1 | reverse complement strand
GGTGTTCCGTGTCCCGCCAAATCGGCGGTTTCGGATCAACCGAACGGGGTAAAGCGCCCGTTTTCCTGCTTCTGTCTCTTCGCGAATTTCTCCGCTCCGAGGCAACTCCCCGATCGTACATGCTCCGAGCGACTGCTCGAACCACGGGCGATGGGATCGAAAGGATGACGTCGAGTCGTCCGGTTAATCCCGGGGATGGACCGGCACGTCCGCGAAGATGTCGCGTCCGGTTCGCTCGGTCGTCCCCAACTCTACCCCCGCGGGGGAGTGTTCGTGACACGTTTCCACGAACATGGCGGTGTCGTGTCCTCCATCTGACCCGGCGCGGGCAGGGACCGGCTCCGGCCGCGGGTTCGCGGACCCGCGGCCCACCGACTACAGCTTCTCGATCGGGGCGTACTTGACCAGGAAGTCGCGCTCCCCGATGTCCGCGCCGAAGTCGATCCGCGCCTTGGTCTTGTCACCCGTGCCCTCGACCAGCTGGACGCGGCCCATCCCGAACGAGTCGTGGTTGACCAGGTCCCCCACGCTCAGCGTCGGAGCCTCCTTCTTCGGTGCCCCGCCCGCGCCGCGCGACGTCGCGCCACCGCCGAATCCGGCACCGCCCGCGCGGCCGCCGCCGAGCCCTCCGGAGCCCCACGGGGAACCGCCGATACTCCGGCTCGGCGGAGCGGCCAGGGTCGACTCCGCCCGGCGCCAGTCCACGAGCGACGACGGGATCTCGTCGATGAACCGGGACGCCGGGTTGTACGAGGGCGTTCCCCAGGCACTGCGCACGGCGGCACGGCTCACGTACAGGAGCTGCTGGGCACGGGTGAGCCCGACGTAGGCGAGCCGCCGCTCCTCCTCCAGCTCCTGCTTGTCCCCGAGTGTGCGCATGTGCGGGAAGATCCCGTCCTCCATGCCGGTCAGGAACACCACCGGGAACTCCAAGCCCTTGGCGGCGTGCAGCGTCATCAGCGTGACCACGCCCCCCTCGTCGTCCGCGTCGGGGATCTGGTCGGTGTCGGCGACCAACGAGATCCGCTCCAGGAAGTCGACGAGCGTCGGCTCCCCCGGCTCCACGACCCCGGCCCCGTCCGTCTCCTCCAGGGGCTCGCCGACGTCCTGCGGCTCCTCCTCCAGCAGGGCCGCGAAGGTGTGCTCGAACTCGCGGGCCAGGTCCACGAACTCCTCCAGGTTCTCCACCCGGCTCTCGTCCTGGATGTCCTTGGACTCGGTGAGTTCGGACAGGTAACCCGTCCTGCTCAGCACCGCCTCGACGATCTCGGCCGGCGTGCTCGTCGGAACGATCTCGGCCAGCTCGTCCAGCAGCGCGGTGAACGACCCGACCGCGCGCGCCGACCGGGTGGCGATGCCGGGGATCTCCTCCACCCGCCGCAGCGCCCGGGCGAACGAGATCCGCTCCCGCGCCGCGAAGAGCTCGACCGCCTCCTCCGCGCGCGCCCCGATGCCGCGCTTGGGCACGTTGAGGATCCGCCGCAGACTGACGGTGTCCTCCGGGTTGGCCAGCACACGGAGGTAGGCCAGGATGTCCCGGATCTCCTTGCGCTCGTAGAAGCGCACACCGCCGACGATCTTGTACGGCAGCCCCGTCCGGATGAACACGTCCTCGAACACGCGGGACTGCGCGTTGGTCCGGTAGAAGACCGCCACCTGTCCCGGCGTGACCGTCCCGTCGTCCGTGAGCTTGTCGATCTCACCCACGACGAACCCGGCCTCGTCGTGCTCGTTGTCGGCGACGTAGCCCGTGATCGCGGGTCCCTCGCCCTTCTCCGACCAGAGGTTCTTGGCCGGGCGGCCCTCGTTCCGGTCGATGACGGCGTTGGCCGCCGACAGGATGGTCTGGGTGGAGCGGTAGTTCTGCTCCAGCAGGATGGTCCGGGCGTCGGGGAAGTCGCGCTCGAACTCCAGGATGTTGCGGATGGTCGCGCCGCGGAACGCGTAGATCGACTGGTCCGCGTCACCGACCACGCACAGCTCGGCGGGCGGGACCCCGCCCGCCGCCGGGTCCCCCGACCCGGAACCGTCCGGGCCGGCCGCCCCGACCAGCTCGCGGACGAACACGTACTGCGCGTGGTTGGTGTCCTGGTACTCGTCGACCATCACGTGCCGGAAGCGGCGCCGGTAGTACTCCGCCACGTCCGGATACATCTGGAACAGGTTGACCGTGAGCATGATCAGGTCGTCGAAGTCCATGGCGCCCGCCTCGTGCAAGCGGCGCTGGTACAGCTGGTAGGCCTCGGCGAGCTTCTTCTCCTGCTCGCTCTGCGCCTGTTCGGCGAAGGTGTCGTAGTCGACGAGTTCGTTCTTGAGGTTGGACACCTGGGCGGAGAAGGACTTGGGCGGGAACCGCTTGGGGTCCAGGTCCATCTCCTTGCAGACCAGCTGCATGAGACGCGCGGCGTCGGCGGAGTCGTAGATCGTGAAGCCGCTCGGGTAGCCGAGCCGGTGCCCCTCCCGGCGCAGGATCCGCACGCACGCCGAGTGGAAGGTCATCGTCCACATGGTGTTGGCCGCCCGGGTGCCGAGCAGCGCCTCGATGCGCCCCCTCATCTCGGCTGCGGCCTTGTTGGTGAAGGTGATGGCGAGGATCTCGCCGGGCCGTACCCCGCGTTCGGCCATGAGGTGGGCGACGCGGTGCGTGAGGACACGGGTCTTGCCCGAACCGGCACCCGCCACGATCAGGAGCGGGGCGCCGCTGTGGGTGACCGCCTCGCGCTGGGGACCGTTCAGACCTTCGAGGAGCTGTTCTTGGGAGGACACGATTACCAGGTTACGGCTCCCGTGCGACACCGGTGCCGCTCCGTCACCTCCCCCGCCGACGGCTCGGCCCACCGTCGCGCCCGTGCCCTGGTCGGGCGGCACGGGCGCCCCGACCAGCGGATTCCCCGACGCTGACGGTCCCATGAGGACCCATGGTCGATTTAGGCTGTTCTGGTACGGGTCCCTTCCGGGACCGTTCGACGTTTCGGGGGAGTTCCTTGACCATGCGTGTGTTCGTCGACTGTGACCCTGGCATCGATGACGCCGTCGCACTCGCCTACCTCGCCGCCCGGCCCGAGGTGGAGATCGCCGGTATCGGCGCGGTGTTCGGCAACAACAGCGTGGACGTCACAGCGGACAACGCGCTGCGGCTGCTCGACCTGTACGGGCGCCCCGGCGTGCCCGTGGCCGTCGGCGCGGCGCGTCCGCTGGTCCAGGCTCCGCGCCTGGCCGAGCACGTGCACGGGAGCAACGGCCTCGGCGATGTCGAGCTGCCCGCCCCGACCGGTAAGCCGGTGGCCGAGTCCGCCGCCGAACTGCTGGTGCGGCTGGTCCGCCAGTCGCCCGGAGAGATCGACGTTCTGGCCGTGGGCCCGCTGACCAACCTGGCGATCGCCCTGGGTATGGAGCCGGAGCTGCCCAGGCTGGTGCGCCGCCTGGTGGTGATGGGCGGGGCCGTCCGCGTACCGGGCAACGTCGCCTCCCACGTCGAGGCCAACATCAACAACGATCCCGAGGCCGCGGAGGCGGTGTTCGCCGCCGGGTTCGACCTGGACCTGATCGCGCTGGACATCACCATGAAGACGGTCGCCACCCCGGAGTGGCTGGCGGAGCTCAAGGAGGTCCGCGGCGAGCGGGCCGAGCGCACCTCGGCCTTCCTCGACTTCTACGCGGAGTTCTACACGGGGATCTTCGGCGTGCGCCAGTGCGCGATGCACGACCCGCTGGCCGCCGCCGTCCTGGTCGACCCCCACCTGGTGGCGGAGTCCTTCCAGGCCCCGCTGCGGGTGGAGCTCTCCGGTGACCTGACCCGGGGGATGACCGTCGCCGACCTGCGCCCGAGTCCCTCGTCGGACGACCGCCGCCCGGCACGCGTGATCACCGAGGTCGCCGAGGCCGAGTTCCTCGGCCGGATGCTCGACGCCCTGCGCTGACCAGGGGCGCGCCCCGGCGCGTCCGGCGGCCGTCACCCCGTGCGGGTGGCGGCCGTCGTGCGTGACGGTCCCACGGAGCGACCGGAGGTCAGACCAGTCTGCGCGCGGTCGCCCACCGGCTCAGCTCGTGCCGGTTGGACAGCTGGAGCTTGCGCAGCACGGAGGACACGTGGGTCTCCACGGTCTTGACCGAGATGAACAGCTCCTTGGCCACCTCCTTGTAGGCGTAGCCGCGGGCGATGTGACGCAGGACCTCGCGCTCGCGCTGGGTGAGCCGGTCCAGTTCCGGGTCGACCGGCGGCGCGTCGGTGGCGGAGAACGCGTCCAGGACGAAGCCGGCCAGCCTCGGCGAGAAGACCGCGTCGCCGTCGGCCACCCGCACGATGGCCTGAGCCAGGTCCCGGCCGGAGATGGTCTTGGTGACGTAGCCGCGCGCGCCGCCCCGCACGACCCCGATCACGTCCTCGGCCGCGTCGGAGACCGACAGGGCCAGGAAGCGGATCTGCGGGTGCTGGGCCAGGACGCGGCGCAGGACCTCGACTCCCCCGCCACCGGGCAGGTGGACGTCCAGGAGGACGAGGTCGGGGAGCCGCTCGCCGATGACGTGCACCGCGCTGTCGACGTCCCCGGCCTCCCCGACGACCTCGACGGCGTCGCCGAGCTCGCCGCGCACACCGCTGCGGAACAGCCGGTGGTCGTCCACGATCACGACGCGCGGAACCGCGTCACCGTCACTGAAGCTCGTGCTCTCGTCTGCCACATCCTGGACTCTATCCAGCACCTTCGGCCTCCGGGTACCCGTGTTCGGCGGGTGTCCGCATCCGGTCGTGTCCACAATCGGTTCCGGAAACTAGTACTGCGGGATTCTGGGCATGCGCAACTGCACCTCCGTACCCTCACCGGGGGCGGTGCGGATCCTGGCCGAGCCGCCGTGGCGCTCCATGCGGCCGATGATGGATCCGCGCACACCCATGCGGTCCTCGGGCACGCCGTCGAGGTCGAACCCGGCGCCGCGGTCGCGGACGAAGACCAGGACCTCCTCCCGGTCGACCTCCCCGAACACCGACAGGGTGTCGCATCCGGCGTACTTGGAGGCGTTGACCATGGCCTCCCGGGCCGCGCGGAGCATCGCGCCGAGCGCGTCGTCGATGGGGCAGTCGCCCACGCAGACCACCTCGATCGGGACGCCGTGCTCCTCCTCGACCTCGGCGGCGACGCGTTCCAGGCCGGGTGAGACGGTGGTCTCGGCGTCGGCGGGGCGCTGGTAGAGCCAGCTGCGCAGCGCCCGCTCCTGGACGCGGGCCAGGCGCTGGACCTCGCGGGGGTCCTCGGCCCTGCGCTGGATGAGGGTCAGGGTGTGCAGGACGGAGTCGTGGATGTGCGCGGCCAGTTCGGCGCGTTCGGCGTTGCGGATGCGTTCGCGGCGCTCCTGGTCGCGGTCGCGGATCAGGCCGATGATCCACGGGGCGACGACCAGCGAGATTCCCGCGAGCAGGGTGAAGGCGAAGGTGAGTCCGGCGCGGGCGTCCTGGAGCTGCTGTTGGAAGACGAGGAAGCCGATGACCCCGACGACGATGAGCAGGATGCCCGCGCCCGTGCGCATGAGCCCCTTGCCCCCCGCGCGGTGCACGGTCGTGGACATCCACTCGTCGCGCTGGGCGGGGTTGGCCTGCTGCCACAGGATGATGGCGCCGAGCGCGCCGAAGACGACGAACCACAGGAGCGGGTCGAAGACACCGCCGAAGACCAGGAAGAGCGTGCCCAGTCCGACGCCGAGGCCGACGTAGGCCAGGAGCTGGGACACGTCGCGGCCCTTGCGGAGCACCCCCGCCCGGCCCTGCTCCGGGACCGTCCCCTCCCCGTCCCCCGCCTCCTCCTTGGGTACGAGGAAGAACAGGGCCGCGTAGACCGCGACGCCGATACCGCCGACGGCCAGGGCCATGAAGGCGAGTCGGACCACGACGGGGTCGACCCCCAGGTGCCGGGCGAGCCCGGCGGCGACGCCGCCGAGGAGTCGGCCGTCCGCCGCGCGGGTGAGCCGCGGCGCCTCGGCCACCGTTCCTGCCACCGCCCGATCACCGCTTCCGTCCGCGTGCGGCGCGGATCCGCGCCGCCCTTCGTTTCCCGTGTGACAAGCATGCACGCTGGGCCGGGGGTGGCACCATCGGGTGGCTCCCCCGGACGGGCCCGGGTGGCGGTCAGGGTGGGCTCAGGGTCGTCCCGGATTCCGCCGACCAGGGCGTTCGGGGGACGATGGGGGCATGAGGAGGGTGCGGTGATCGACGATGACTGAGGGTCCGGGGACGGAGGCGCCTCCGCTGGTCCCCGAGCGGGAGCTGCGCAAGGGCGAGGACCGTGTGCTCGCGGGCGTGTGCACCGGGCTCGGGCGTTACACGGACACGGATCCGATCGTGTGGCGCACCGCGTTCACGCTGACGGCGTTCGCCGGGGCGACCGGCCTGCTCCTCTACGTCGGCGCCTGGATGCTCATGCGCGACGACCAGGGCGGTCCGGCGACCTTCGAGCAGATGCTGGACCGGAGCATCCCGTCGCGGGCGGTGGTGAAGCTGCTGGCGGTCGGCCTGGCGGCCGCCACGGCGCTGAGCCTGGTCGGCGGGTTCGGCTGGACGACCCTGATCCTGGCCACCCCGCTCATCCTGGGACTGCTGGCCGCGCGGAACCGGGGGGTGGACCTGCGGGCGAGTTTCGCGGAACTGCGCGACGAGCTGCGGCGGCGGCAGCCGCCGCCGACCACCCCCGCCCCGGAGCCGACACCCGCCTACTACAACCCCGCGCAGCCCTGGGCCTCGGCCCCGCAGGGCCCGGTGGACCTGGCGGTGGTGGCCGAGCGCACCGCCGGGGCGGTCGACGGACCGCGGGCACCGGACCCGGACGGGGATGACGGCCCGGCACCTCCCGGGGCCGAGCCCCGGGAGCCCGGGGAGCCCGGGGAGCCCCCCTCCGGGAAGGAGTCCTGTCGCGACGGGGCACCGCTGGCCTCCCTCGCCCTGTGGACGGTCCTCGGCCTCACCGTGGCCGCGACGGTCGCGGTCAGGGGCTGGGACTCGTCACTGTGGGGCAGGGAGACCGCCGAGCTCGTGTTCGGTCCGAAGACCGGGGTCTTCTTCCTTGCCGGAGCACTGGCGGTCGTGGGGGTGTACGCCCTGGTCGGCACGTGGGCCGGCCGGAGCCGCGGTCTGATGGCGCTGGGTCTGGTCCTGGCGCTGGCGGCGACCGCCTCGGTGACGACCGACCTGACGCGGATGCGCGTGGGCGGTGTCACGTGGCGGCCGGCGACGGTCGCCGAGGCCGAGTCGGGTGACTACCGGTTGACGGCGGGGGCGGCGACGCTCGACCTCACCGGTCTGGCGGACCTGGGGCCCGGCGACACGCTCGATGTGGCCGTCCGGGTGAACGGGGTGACGACGCTGCTCCTGCCCGAGGACGCGCGCGTGGAGGTGGAGTCACGCCTGGGGGTGGGCGCGGTGGACCTGGAGAACGGTGGGAGCAACGAGGACCTGGTCGGGGCGCCGCTCCGGCACCGGGAGGTGCTCCCACCGGTCACGGCGGACGGAAGTGCCGGAAACGGCGACGGTGCCGAGGCTCCGTCGATCAGCGTGAACACCGACGCACTGGTCGGGGTTGTGGAGGTACGGCATGGCGAGGCGTAGGACGGACTGGGGGTCGTTCGTCGCGGGCCTGCTGTTCCTGGGGCTGGCACTGGCGTTCGTCGTCCGGGGCACGGGCGACTGGGAGTTCAACGTGGTCTGGGTGCTGCCCGTCCTGGCGGCGGGGTTGGGTGTGGCCGGTGTGGCGCGTGCGCTGACGCGGTCACGCCGCAACGGTGACCGCGCCCGGCCTCGGGGGTAGCCCGTCCCGTCGGCAGGCCCCGGGAGGATCCGCCCCGGGTCGGAGACCGCGGGCAACCGCCCCTCAGCCCCTCGGCCGGTGCTCCGCGATGGCGGCGAACTCCTCGATCCCGAGCGACTCGCCCCGCGCGGTGGGGGCGACCCCCGCGGCGCGCAGGGCCTCCTCCGCGGCGGGCGCCGAACCGGCCCACCCGGCCAGCGCGGCGCGCAGGGTCTTGCGGCGCTGGGCGAAGGCGGCGTCGATGACCCCGAAGACCTCCGCGCGGGTGGCCTCGGTGGCGGGGGGCGGGCGGCGGATCAGTTCGACCAGTCCTGAGTCGACGTTGGGCGCGGGCCAGAAGACGTTGCGCCCGACCGCCCCCGCCCGCCTGGCCGCGGCGTACCAGGCGATCTTGGCCGAGGGGACGCCGTAGATCCGACCGCCGGGGGTCGCGGTGATCCGGTCGGCGACCTCCGCCTGCACCATGACCAGGACCCGTTCGAGTCCGGGGAGCAGATCGAGCAGGTGCAGCAGCACCGGCACGGACACGTTGTAGGGCAGGTTGGCCACGAGCGCGGTGGGTGCGGGGCCGGGGACCCGCGCGATCCGCATGGCGTCGCCCGGGACGACGCGCAGCCGGTCGGCGAGGCCGGGGGCGTGCTCGGCGACGGTGCCGGGCAGCGCCTCGGCCAGGGTCGGGTCGATCTCGATCGCGGTCACCTGGCGCACGTGCGGCAGCAGGGCCAGGGTGAGCGAGCCGAGGCCCGGCCCGACCTCGACGACCACGTCGTCGGCGGTGACCCCCGCGACCCTGACGATCCGTCGGACGGTGCCGTGGTCGATGACGAAGTTCTGGCCCAGCGTCTTGGTGGGCCGGATGCCGAACCGTTCGGCGAGCGCGCGCACGTCGGCGGGCGTCAGCAGTCGGGACTGCTCGGACGGGTCGGTCGGATCGGGTGCGGGTGTCTGTGTCACCCCCACATCTTGCCATTGCCCGGGCACCGGAACTCAGTCGAACAACCGTGCTCCGCAGTGCGGCCACTGGCTCCGCCAGTTCCCGCCGACGCCGGTGTACAGCTGCTGGGCGCGCCGGGTCTGCTCCGCCGCGCTGGCCTGCGAGGGCAGCCCGGTCCCGCCGACCGAGCTCCAGCTGCCGGGGCTGAACTGGTAGAGGCCGTAGTAGCCCGCGGGGTTGACGGCCGAGGGGTCGCCGCCCGACTCGCACTCGGCGAGCGCGGCCCAGTTGAGTCCGGCCGCCGGTCCGCCGCCGGCCGCGTCCGTCTCGGGCTCCCTGGTGCCGACGCGGACGAGCCCGTCGACGGGCTCGGTGACGATCGTCTCGGACAGCTCGTGCTCGGTCTCCCGGCCGTCGCGCAGGACGGTGGCGGTGACGACCTCCCTGAGCCCGTCGACCGGTGGGGTGACCACCTCGCGTTCGCCCCGGGGCAGGTCGGGGTCCTCCTCCTCGACGGTCCGCGCCTCGATGACGGCCTCCTCCGTGACGGGCTCCCCGATGACCGGAAGGATCCGGACGACCATGTCGGGTTCGGCGGGCGCGTCGGGGGCCGGGGTGAGGACGTCGTGCCCGCCCGGCGTGACCCCGGCAGCGTCGAGGACGTCGGCGACGGTCGCGCCGTCGGTGCGCACCTCGGTCCGCACGGTGTCGTACATCACCACCATGCGCGGGGCGCGGGCGGCGCTGACCGTGAGCCCGTCGCCGGTCAGGGGGGTGTCGCGCCCCCGGGAGAGTTCGACGGCCTCGGGGTCCAGGCCGATCTGCGGGAGGGCCTCCCCGAGGGTGGCGGCGTGCACGCTGTGGTCGAGCACGTGGCCGTCGAGTTCGACGGTGAGGTCGCGGGGCGAACGCACGACGACGTGCTCGCCGTCGGCGACCGGCGCGTCGGGGTCGGGGGCGACGACGTCCTCCCCGGTGAGGGTGATCCCTGCGGCGTCGAGGACGTCGGCCACGGTCCCGCCGAAGGTGTGGACCGTGCGCTCCGCGCCGTTGGCGTCGAGGACGACACCGCGGTGCGCGGCGAGGGCGGTTCCTCCGGCGGTGGCCGCCAGGAGTGCGGCGACCGCCGCCGCGACGAGGGGGAGGGGCCGGGCGCGGCGACGCCCGCCCCGGGTGCCACGGGAGGAATTCCTCGGGGCACGGCTCATGGTGGATTCACCCTTTTCCTGAGGGAGGGAACGGTTCGCCGCCATCCAAGACACCGCCCGGACGGACGGTCAGCGCAACGGTTCGCCCACGCCGCCGCTGAACGGAATACGGGGGTTCACACTGGTGGCGGCGGATTGTGGACATCACGGAAAAACCGTGTGGAATACCAGCGGCACCCTTTTCCCAGCGGACGCCGACACATTAACATCCATTGAAGAATCCGTTGTTGTGCTTGACCGAAATTCGCCCGAGGGGGCGCGGAACAGCGGATGGCCGATCGGACGGCGCACCATCCCGCCGCCCCCGTGTGGCACCCCGGCCGTCGAGGCTGCACAATGAACCGAACGTCGTTCTAGTCGAATGGGCGCCCCCGCCCGCGCACAGTCCACCCAGGTTCAGGAGGCCATCCATGGGACCCCTCAACGGAATCCGTGTCGTCGAGTTCACCGGGATCGGACCCGCACCCATGGCCGGAATGCTCCTCGCGGACCTGGGGGCCAGCGTCATCCGCCTCGACCGGCCCGCCGCCGCGGACGCGATGCGTTCCGGGGCGAGCGGCCCGCACATGAGCGAGGGGCGCACCGTCCTGGGCGCCGACCTCAAGTCGGACGAGGGCCGCGGCCTCGCGCTCGACCTCGTCGCGCGCGCCGACGTCCTCCTGGAGGGTTTCCGCCCCGGGGTCATGGAGCGGCTCGGCCTCGACCCCGACACGTGCCTGGAGCGCAACCCGCGCCTGGTCTACGCCCGGGTGACCGGCTGGGGGCAGGACGGTCCCCTCGCGCACACCGCCGGACACGACATGAACTACGTCGCCGTCAACGGCGCGCTGCACTCCATCGGCCGCGCGGACGGCCCGCCGGTCCCCCCGATCAACCTGCTGGGGGACTTCGCGGGCGGCACGATGTTCGCGGTCACGGGCATCCTCAGCGCCCTGGTCGAGCGCCAGGGCTCGGACCGCGGCCAGGTGGTGGACGCCGCGATGGTCGACGGCAGTTCACTGCTGATGTCGATGGTGCACGAGGACCGCGCCCGCGGGTCCTGGAGCGACGAGCGCGGCACCAACTACCTCGACACGGGCGCCCCCTGGTACGACGTGTACGAGTGTGCCGACGGCCGCCACCTGTCGGTGGCGTGCATCGAACCGCAGTTCTACTCGGCCTTCCTCGAGGGCACCGGCCTGACGGACGAGAACCTGCCCCACCAGTGGGACCGCCAGGGGTGGCCGCGGTTGCGCGAGCGGTTCGCCGAGGTCCTGCGCCGCCGTACCCGCGACGAGTGGGGTGCGGTCTTCGAGGGCACCGACGCGTGCGTGATGCCGGTCCTGTCACTGGCGGAGGCCCCCGACCACCCGCACGTGCGGGACCGCGGAACGCTCACCCGCGACGGCGACCGCGTGGTCTCCGGGCCCGCGCCCCGGTTCGGCCGCACCCCCGGCCGCGTCACCCGGGCGAGGAAGCTGCCGGACCCGGCCCAGACGCTCAAGGAGTGGGGCCTGGAGGACTGAGCCGACCCGGCGCGCGGGCGCGGGCGGACACGTCCCCGCGCCCGGGCGCCGGGTCCCCCACCGCGAAGCCGCCGGTCACTAGGGTGGTCGACCGGACGAGAGGGGCAGCCGTGGCAGGAAGTCGAGGGGCGGGCGCCCCGTCCGCGGATCGGGGCCACAACGCCCGCCCGAGGGTACCCGCGCTCCTCGCGGCCCTCCTCACCGTCGCGGCGACGGCCCTGGTGCTCACGGCACCGACCGCCTCCGCCGACACGCGCGACTCCGGGGGCGCCCCTCCCGCCACGGCGGACGGCGGCCCCGTGGTCCTGGTGGGGGTACCGGGCCTGCTGTGGCGGGACATCACTCCCGAGTCCACACCGGCCCTCTGGGACCTGGCCGGACGGACCTCGATCGGCAACGTGTCCATCCGCACGGCCACCTCCCGTACGTGCCCCACCGACGGCTGGCTCTCCGTGTCGTCGGGGCAGCGGGCGCTGTCCGTACGCAAACACTTCACGGTGTGCGAGCCCGCCCCCAAACCCGAGCGTGTGGGCGTCGGGGCCCGGGTCACCGGCTTCGACACCTACGTGCGCCAGAACGCGGAGTCGGTCTTCGCCGCGCCCGTGGGCCTGCTCGGCCAGACCGTGCGCGACGCGGGCGGGACGACCCTCGCGATCGGCCCGGGCGCCGCGGTCGGCGCGGCCGACACCTCGGGGAGGGTCGACCGCTACCTCCGGGACGTGCGGGACCTGACCCCCGGCGACCTCGGCGACGCGTCCTTGGCCGTGGTCGAGCTGTCGGAGCTGACCCGCCTCTACCCCGACCCGACGCGCCCGGGTCCGCGCACCGGGCCCGCGGGCGACGACGGCGACGGCGGTGAGGAGCGCACCGACCCCGACGACGTCCCCGAGTGGGAGCGCGACGGGGCACTGGCCGAGATCGACGGCCGCGTGCGCGCGCTCACCGGACTCCTCCCCGAGGGCGCGGCCCTGATGGTGGTCGGCGTGTCCATGGACACCGGTCCCTCCGAACTCACCGTCGCCATGTCGGGCCGCGTCACCGACGAGGGGGTGGCGGGCCGGGAGGGGTTCCTGGCCTCGGAGTCGACCAGGCGGGCCGGGCTGGTGGCGCTCACCGACACCACGCCGAGCGTCATGGACGCGCTCGGCGTGGACCCGCCGGACCCCACCGGCGGCCGGGCCTGGCACACGACGGCCCGACCGGCGACGGCCGTCGCGGCGGTGGACGAACTGGTGGACTTCAACACCGCGGCCACCGTCGTGGGGACCGCGCTCCCCGGGTTCTACAGCGGCCTGGTGACCTTCCAGCTGCTCATCTACGCCGCGGCGGCCTTCGCCCTGCACCGGTACTCGGGCGGCCAGCCCGCCAAGCGCTCCCTGGTGTTCTCCGTCACACGGATCGTGGCACTGGCCGGAGCCGCGTTCCCGGTGGCCAGCTACCTCGCCAACCTGGTCCCCTGGTGGGCCTCGGCCGCCCCGTTCCTCGCCCTCCTCACCTGTGTGGTCGTCGCCGACGCGCTGGTCGTGGCGGCCGCCGTGGCCGGGCCGTGGCGGCGGTCGATCCTCGGTCCGATGACCGTGGTTGCGGGCGCGACCACGGCCGTGCTCTTCCTCGACCTGTGCTTCGGCGCCAACCTCCAGATGAACTCTCCGACGGGGTACTCGCCGATCGTCGCGGGCCGGTTCTACGGGATCGGGAACATCGCCTTCGCCACGTTCTCGACCGGGATGCTCATGGCGGTCGCGGGGATCTCGCACGCGCTCGTCACACGGGGGTGGCACCGCGCCGCCGTGGGCACCACCCTCGTCATCGGGACCGCCACGGTGCTGATCGTCGGCTGGCCCGGTCTGGGCACCGACTTCGGCGGAGTGATCGCCCTCGTTCCGGGGCTGGCCGTCACGACGATGATGATCGCGGGGGTGCGGGTCACCCCCGTGCGGATCGCCGCCGCGGGCGCGGCGGGTGTGGGGGCGATCACCGCACTGGCCTGGCTGGACCTCCAGCGCCCGGCCGAGGCGCGCAGCCACGTCGGCGCGTTCGCCGCCCAGGTGCTGGGCGGGGAGGCGGGCACGGTGCTGGTCCGCAAACTGTCGGCCATGCTCGGCACCTTCGGCAACTGGCAACTGACCCTCCTGGCGGCGTGCGCGCTGGTGTTCCTGTTCGCGGTGCTCAACCGGCCGACCAACTGGCGGATCGGCGCGCTCCAGCGGGCCTACGAGTACGCCCCGACCCTCCGGGCCGGACTGACCGGATCGCTGGTGACCGCACTGGTGGGGTTCGCGGTCAACGACTCGGGGGTGGCGATCCCGGCGATCGCGCTGACGGTGGCGGTCCCGCTGACACTGTCGGCGTGCGTGTGGGCGCTCCAGCAGGAGGATCTGGCGCCGCCGGAGCCCGTGGAACCGGCCGAAACCGCCCGGAGGGCGTGACACGCCTCCCCGGTCACAGCCGGGCGCCACCACACGGGCACGACCGTGCGTCGCTCACGTCACGAAACGGCTACGGGCCTGTGGTACAGTCCGAGGCTGGGCGGCCCTCGTCGGGACGATGATCGATGCGGCCGACCGGCCCCAGCGACCAGCCCGCTCCATCGCACGGGAGACGAGGAACCCCGCGGCGGTACCCGCCACGGCGCGGAGTCCGCCCCATCCCGACGGCGGGATCCGGTGTCCACGGAACTTTAGTCCCGTCCTCGCGCGTTCGAGGTACTGACGCGCCTTCCTGAGCAGGCCATGCGAGAAAGGCGTCCCGTCCCCGGTCCCAGCACGGGGTACCAGGCAAGGAACTTGATGAACCAGCAGCTTCGCTACCGCCGTAACGAAACGGACACACGGGGGGGCGCCCGCATCAGGGGTGGTGCGCGGCCCGCCCCGCCCACCCGTCTGGCACGGACCGAGTTCGCCGGAGTGGCAATGCCCGACCTGACCATCGTCTCCACCCTGAACGACGCCGGGCGCGTCCTGTCGCTGGACGGGGAGATCGACATGGCCACCGAGCACCGCTTCCAGGACGCGGTGATCGAGGCACTGACCACCCAGCCGTCCGGACGCGTCGTCCTGGACTGCTCGGACCTGCGTTTCATCGACTCCAGCGGGCTGCGCGTGCTCATCCGCGCGCACAAGGCCGCCCTGGAGCAGCGGGCTCTGCTGGCCATCGCCGCCCCGGCCGACCGGGTGATGCAGACCCTGCGCGTGACCGCTCTGGACACCCGGATCCCGGTCTTCGCCTCGGTCACCGAGGCGCTGTCCGCTCCGCGCTCCTCCTAGGCGAGCAGGAGCAGCCACACGCCCAGGGCGGTCACCGCGATGTTGACCAGGGCGAAGACCACCACCCACAGGGTTCCCGGCACACCGGTCAGGCGGGCCAGCTGGTCGGCGTCGGAGTGCGGGGAGGGCTGGCGCATGCGCTGGACCTGGAGTTCGAACACCGGGCGCACCCCCGCGAAGAGCAGGAACCAGATGAACAGGTAGGCGAAGGCCGCCTGGATCTCCGACGGGGTGAACCAGCTGACGCCGAACACGACGGCACCGGTACCCACGATCGACACCACGCCGTAGACGTTGCGGATCATCAGCAGCATCGCGGCGAGCACGACGATGCTCAGCCACAGCAGGGCCGTGATCCGGTCGGCCATGAGCATGAGGATGCCCAGGAGTCCGACCAGCGACGGCGCCACGTAGCCCGCGAAGACCGTGAGGATCATCCCGACGCCGGTCGGCTTGCCCCTGGAGACGGTCACGCCGGAGGTGTCGGAGTGCAGGCGGATCCCGGTGAGCTGGCGCCCGCTGAGCAGCGCCACCAGCGCGTGGCCGCCCTCGTGGGCGATCGTGACGACGTTGCGGCCCACCCGCCACGGGGGCCCGAGCAGGACGGCGGCCAGCGCCAGGACCGCGGCGGCGATGATGATCCACTGGTCGGGGGCGGGTTGGACGGACAGCACCTCACGCCACACGTCACCGAAGGTTGTTCCCACCACTGCTCCCGACTCGTCGACGCTCCGTCACGGGCCCGTGCGCAACACCTCCGACGCGGGGTCTCCTCCGGGAGGCGGCCGGACCGGGGGACGCGGGCCCTGGCCGAACTTTAGGACATTTGTGTCGGCGGCGTGCGTGTCGCGGCGAGGACCCCCCGTCCCGAGGCCAATCAGCGGTAAGTGCGTCGAAGTGCTGGCCAAACGGGGAGCGTCAACCTAAAGTCACCACTGGCAGTAGTTTTGTGACTACGCAAAGTGAGGTTTTGCACGTGAAACGCACCACTGCTCTCGCGCTCGTGACCCTGGCGACCGGTGCCGCCGTCGGCCTGGCCGCCGCGCCCGCCGCCGCCGACGGCTACTGGGACGACCACCGGGGCGGCGCGAACATGGAGCGCGGCAAGGACTGGGACGGCTACCACGACCACCGGGGCGGGTCGGACATGGGCCGTGACAAGGGCTGGGACGGCTACCACGGGCACGGCCACGGCCACGGCCACGGGCACGGGCACGGCCACCACGACTGGCGCGACGGCTACTGGCACTAGACGCCGCCGTGCCCCCGCCGCGGCTCCCGCGGCGGGGGCACGCTCATGCCGGTTCAGCCTGTCCTGGCGGGGAACCCCGGGGCTCCGCCTCCGGAGGGCATCACCCCACCGGACGCGTCGAGCGCTCCGGTGGCGGGAGCCGCCACCTCCGATGTGCTTGCGGCCGCGCCCTGTCCACAGGACGCGTGCACGATGCGGGTGCGTCGGCCACCGCGGTGCGACTCAGGCCCGCACCGGCGCCCGCACGGGCGGGGACGGGGCCGCAACGGCCCAGCCGACCCTCCTGGGACGCGGGGCGGCGGTCACCCGCCCCACCGGGATCCGGGTCGGACGCGGTGGGCGCTCCCGGCATCCGGTCAGGCGTTCAACCGCGCGCCCGGTCCTTCAGGGCCGTGAGGCCGACCCCCGTTCGACCGCCTCCCTGAGCCGTACCAGGGTCCGCTCGATGCCCAGCGCGTTCTTCGCGGGCCATCCGGCCAGCACGTAGAACACCGACGGACCACGCGAGTAGTCGAAGGTCTCGGTGACCCTCGTCTCCCCCTCGGCGACCTCCTCCAGCTCGTACCGCCAGCGGTGCGGACCGACGTGCCGCCAGGCGATCAACCGGTCCTCCTCGAACTCCACCACCCGGTTGGAGATCCGGTAGGGCAGTCCGAACATGCGCATGGTCATCCCGAACCGCGAGCCGGGCGAGAGCCGGTCAGGCCCGGATCGGACACCGCGCACGGTGTCCGATCCGTCGAACTCCGGGTGCCGTGCCGGCGAGGCGATGATGTCGAAGACGCGCGTGGCGGGAGCCTTGACGGTGATGCTCCGCGAGATCCTGTGAGTGGCCATGGTCCGATGATGTCACTGCCCGTCCGGCGCGCCGGACGGGCCCCGGTTCACCCCCGGACGCCGTGCCGCTCCACCCCCGCCAACGCACCGCCCGCGGCGACGTGCACCACCCAGAACGCGCCCTTGCGCAGCCCCAGCTGTTGGGACACCGGCGCCTCGAGTCTGGTCAGCGCCTCCCGCATCAGATGCGGGACCAGTTCACCGTGGGTGCACACCACGGTGGGCCGCCCCTCCGCCAGGATGTCCTCGAACGCCTCCCGTGCGGCCGTCACGTCGGCCTCACCGCCCTCGTGGACGGTGAACGCGCGCTCGGTGCGCACCGGCACGTCGGCCTCGACGCCGTAGGGCAGCAGCGACTCGGTGCACCGGGCCGCCGCCGACGACACCACGCGCGGCCGCCCGTAGGCGCCCAGCACGCGCGGCAGGGCCAGCGCGTCGGCGCGGCCGGTCTCGTCCAGGGGTCGGAGCAGGTCGTTGTCGCGCCAGGCGCGCTTCTCCCCCGCCGACAGGTGACGGAGCAGGACCACCGGGAAGGTCTCGGCGGGCCCGGCACGGAAGTTGTCCAGCACCTGGACGTCGTGTTCGTAGGTGAGGCGGACCAGGGCGTCCTCCATGGGCACCCACTCGACGGCGGCGACCTCCTCGTTGGGTGTGTAGTCGATCGGACCGCCGGGCTCGGCGGGGGTGGCGGCCCACCACTCGACCTGTTTGGGCCACCCGTCCTTGAGGTAGCGCTGCGGCGGGAGTCGACGGCCGAGGACCGGGGTGAGGCCCGTCTCCTCCCGCACCTCGCGGACGGCGCCCATGATGAGGTGCTCACCGTTCTTGAGCTTGCCCTTGGGCAGGGTCCAGTCGTCGCGGTCGGGCCGCCTGATCAGCACGACCTCGGGTTCGCCCCGGGGGCCGGTGCGCCACAGCACGGTGCCGCCCGCGCGGATCGGCTCCAGGTAGCCGCCGACGGCCGTGTCGCGCGGCGGGAAGGCACTGGTGACCCGGGGTTCTCCGGGGCTGTCCCCGGCGTACGTGCTCTCGTCCGTGAAGTCCATGCCCCTCAGCCTTCCACCACCCGCAGGTGCCGGTCCCCGCGCAGGGTGTCCTGGAGGTCCAGGAGCGGATGGCCGTCCTCGTCGTGGGTGGCCCGGTCCCACACCCCGTCGGGGCGGAGCCGCCAGGACGAGGTGCCGTCCGACATGGCCAGTTCCATCAGGCCGACCAGGCGGCGGCACTGCTCCGGATCGGAGATCCGCACCAGGGCCTCCACCCGCCGGTCGAGGTTGCGGGGCATCAGGTCGGCGCTGCCGATCCACACCCGGGGGCGCCAGCCGTTGGCGAAGACGAAGACGCGGGAGTGTTCGAGGAAGCGGCCGAGGATGCTGCGGACGCGGATGTTCTCGGACAGCCCGGGGACGCCCGCCCGCAGGACGCAGCTCCCGCGCACCCACAGGTCGACGCTGACACCCGCCTGGGAGGCACGGTAGAGGGCGTCGATGATCTCGCGGTCGACCAGGGAGTTGACCTTGATCCGGATGTGGGCCGGCTCGCCCCTGCGGCAGTTGTCGATCTCGCCCGCGATCTGGTTCAGGAGCCCCTCCCGCAGCGCGGCGGGCGCCACGAGCAGACGCCGGTAGTGCTTCTTGCGCGAGAAGCCCGTCAGGCTGTTGAACAGGTCGCTGACGTCCTCCCCGACCTCGGCGGAGGCGCTGAACAGGCCCAGGTCCTCGTAGATGCGCGCGGTCGCGGGGTTGTAGTTGCCGGTGCCGACGTGGCAGTACCGGCGCAGCAGCCCGTCGTCGTCCTGGCGGATGACCATGGACAGCTTGCAGTGGGTCTTGAGGCCGACGACGCCGTAGACGACGTGGCAGCCCGCGTCCTCCAGCTTGCGGGCCCAGTGGATGTTGTTCTGCTCGTCGAAGCGGGCCTTGACCTCGACCAGGACCACGACCTCCTTGCCCGCGCTGGCCGCCTCGATGAGCGCCTCGACGATCGGGGAGTCGCCGCTGGTCCGGTACAGGGTCTGCTTGATCGCCACGACCTTGGGGTCGGAGGCGGCCAGGGCCAGGAACCGCTCGGTGGTGGTGGCGAAGGACTCGTAGGGGTGGTGGACGAGGATCTCGCGCTCGCGGATGGCGGCGAACAGGTCGCCGGAGTTCAGGGCCCGGGGCTCGACGGCGACCATGGGCGGGAAACAGAGTTCGGGCCGGTCGACGTCGGCGATCTGGGAGAGTCCGGCCAGGTTGAGCGGTCCGGGGACCCGGTAGATCTCCTCCTCCTCGGCGCCGAGGTGCCGGGTGAGGATGCCGAGCGTCTCGTCACTGATGGACTGCTCCACCTCCAGGCGTACCAGCGGGCCGAAGCGGCGGCGCAGGAGTTCCTGTTCGAGGGACTGGACGAGGTTGTCGGTCTCGTCCTCGTCGACCTCCAGGTCGGCGTTGCGGGTGACCCGGAAGGCGTGGTGCTCGACGACCTCCATGCCCTCGAACAGCTGCGGCAGGTGGGCGGCGATGACGTCCTCGACGGGGACGAAGCGGCCGCCGGCGCCGGCGTTGAGTTCGATGAACCGGGGCAGGGATCCGGGCACCTTGACGCGGGCGAACATGGTGCGCTCGTCGCGCGGGTCGCGCACGGTGACGGCGAGGTTGAGCGACCGCCCGGAGATGTAGGGGAAGGGGTGGGCGGAGTCGACCGCGAAGGGGGTGACGAGGGGGTAGACGGAGCGGCGGAAGTAGCCGTGCAGGTACTCGTGTTCGTCCTGGTCGAGCTCGTGCCAGCGCACGATGCGGATACCGACCTCGCGCAGGGCGGGGGCGACGCTCCTGTCGAAGCAGTCGGACTGGCGGAGCATGAGCTCTCGGGAGAACTCCGAGACGCGTTCGAGCACGGCGCGCAGGTTGTGGCCGCTGGAGGAGGTCACGGAGACCCCGGTCGCGATGCGGCGTTTGAGCCCGGCCACCCGGACCATGAAGAACTCGTCCAGGTTGCTGGAGAAGATGGCGAGGAACCGCGCGCGTTCCAGGAGGGGGACGGTCTCGTCCTCGGCGAGTTCGAGGACCCGTTGGTTGAACCGGAGCCACCCCTCCTCCCGGTCCATGAACCTGTCCGGCGGCAGGTCGGCGATCGTGGGCTCCACTGTCGTTGGCGCTGATTCCGTGCTCACAGGTGGCAGACTCCCCCCTGTTCATGACTGGACGGTGACCTCCCCGTGAGGGGAATATGACCGCCGTGCGACTGCTATGGAGCTTCTGTACCCATCAGGACACCTTCATCCGAACACCGAACGCAGAGTTTGCGTGGTCTTCACACGGTGGAGCGGCGGCGCGCCCGCGGTCAACACGGTGCGTCACGGGGCTCGGGAGGCACGGGGGGCTCAGTGGATGAGGGCGTCGAGTCCCGGCGGCAGGATGATGACGAACAGCGCGATGCGCAGGAGCACGGCGATCCAGACGTTGCGGAAGCACGTCCACAGGTAGCCGTAGAGGAAGCCGCTCACACCGTAGGTGAGCAGGGACAGGCCGAGGTCCTCCGCAAGGTCCCGGCCCCGGATCTGGGCGACCGCGTCGTGGGGCTGCGTGACCGCGTAGGCCAGGGCGAAGACGGTCGAGGCGGCCGCGATACCGGCCCAGCGGCCCAGGATGAACTCCAGCCGGGTCTGCACCATGGCACGGAAGAAGATCTCCTCGCACAGCGAGACCAGGGCGAAGGCCAGGAAGAAGCCGATGACGGCCAGGGACAGCTGGGGCAGGCCGAAGGCGGGCACGAGCCGGTAGGCGATGAGCCCCACGGCGAGGCCCACGGAGATCAGGCCGAGCCACCGCCAGGGCTCGCGTACGGCCATCGCGAGCGCCGGCATGGCGGTGCCCTTGCCGTCGATGGTGACCCCGGAGCGGTCCATGACGAGCATGGGCAGGGTGAACAGGAACAGCAGCCGGGACACCAGGGAGACGGACATCCGCAGGTCCATGCCGAGCTCCTCCCCGTACAGGGAGGAGACCCACGAGAGCACGAACATGGACAGGACGAACCCGCAGAGGAACACCGTGAGCCAGCCGACCTCACGGTGGATCGGATGCCCGTCGAGGGCGGCGGCCACCTGCCGGTCGAGCTGGTCGCGGTCGCCGAACCAGCGGACGAGCGCCCAGGTGACGACCCCGGCGACCAGCATCGGCCCCCAGACGGCCACGTAGACCGGACGGGACTCGCCCAGGAGGTCGACGATCAGTTCGGGGCGGGCGATCATCGCCACGGCGAGCAGGGCGAAGAACGCACCCCACGAGACGAGCCCCCAACTGCGCACCTTGGTCACAAGAGTCCCCCCAGCATCAGAGCACCCATTCTGCCCAAGGGGAAACTAAAAGTGATCTAATGACTACGGTATGTCGTCAGTGTGGCCGGGCACACGTCGGCCCGGGACGCGGCGCGCCCCGGGCCGGCGGATCGCCCGCCGGACTCCGCCGCCCCCGCTCGGGTCGGCCGGGCCCGGTCGGGCCGGTCAGGTCCTCAGAACCCGTTGTCGAGCACCGAACGCAGGAAGGACTTGGTCCGCTCCTCCCGCGGGTCCTCGAAGATCTGCTCAGGCGGCCCCTCCTCGGCGATCTGGCCCTTGTCGAACATCAGGACGCGGTGCGACACGTCGCGCGCGAACGCCATCTCGTGGGTCACGCACAGCATCGTGATGTCCGTGGTCTCGGCCACCTGGCGGAGCACGTCCAGGACCCCCGCCACCAGCTCCGGGTCGAGGGCGGAGGTGACCTCGTCCAGCAGGAGGATGTCGGGGCGCATCGCGAGCGCGCGGGCGATGGCCACGCGCTGCTGCTGGCCGCCGGACAGCTGCGTCGGGTGGGCGTCGATCTTCTCGCCGAGGCCGACCAGGTCCAGCAGCTCCTCCGCCCGCTGGTTCGCCTCGTCCTTGGGCAGGCCGAGGACGTGCACGGGCGCCTCGATGACGTTCTTGCGCACCGTCATGTTGGGGAACAGGTTGAACTGCTGGAACACCATGCCGATGCTCCTGCGCTTCTGGCGCAGGTAGCCCTCGCTGGCGGGGACCAGGTGGCCGCCCCGCCGCATGTGGCTGAACGGCTCCCCCGCCACGTAGATGTGGCCCTCGGTGACCTTCTCCAGGGTCATGAGGAGGCGGAGGATCGTGGTCTTGCCCGAACCGCTGGGGCCGATGAGCGTGACCCGCTCACCGGGTTCGACCGAGAAGTCGAGGTGGTCGAGGACGGTGAGGTCCCCGAACCGCTTGACCACCTGGTCGAAGACGATCTGCGGCTGCCCCGCGCCCCCCTGGGGTGTTTCTGCGGACGGGGTCTCAGACGGCGGCATAGCGTCGCTCCAGTCGTCGAATCAGGATCGCGGAGGGGATGCTCACCACGAGGAAGAGGAAGCCGACCAGGGTGTAGGCCTCCACGACGCGGAAGCTCGCGCTGCCGATCCTCTGGGCCTGGGTGAGCAGTTCGGTCACACCGATCGCGAAGAGCAGCGGCGTGTCCTTGAACATCGCGATCAGGTAGTTGCCCAGCGCGGGGATGACCTTGCGGATCGCCTGCGGCAGCACGATCGCGCCCCAGGTTCGGGTGGCCGGGAGGCTCAGCGCCCGGGCCGCCTCCCACTGGCCCTTGGCCACACCCTCGATACCCGAGCGGTACACCTCGGCGGTGTAGGCGGAGTAGTGCACGCCCAGCACCACGACACCGACGGTCATCGCGGAGACGGTGGAGGGGACGAGGAGGAAGACGAAGACCAGTTGGACCACGAGCGGGGTCGTCCGGATGAACTCCATGACTCCGTGCACGATCGGCCCGGCCACGCGCACGCGTCGGACCATGGAGATCAGCAGGCCGAGGGAGAGCGCGATGAGGTAACCCAGGATCGTGGCCTGAACGGTGACCCAGAGCCCGGACAGCAGGTCGGGCATGGCCTCGGCGGTGAACTCGAAATCCCAGATCACAGGCCTACACCCCCGCCCCGGAACCGGAGACGACCGGGTGCTTCAGCAGGGCGCTCAGACCGGTGCCGCCCGGCGGCGTCCGGCCCAGCTTGCGGTTGGCGCGGCGTTCGAGGAGACGCATGCCGAGGATCAGCACCTGCGCGATCAGGAAGTAGAGGATGAGAGCACCGATGAACGCCACGATCGTCTCACCGGTGGCCTGGCGCATCTGCTGCGCGACGGCGGTCAGATCGACGACGCCGATGAGGTAGGCGACGGCGGTCGCCTTCATCAGCTCGATGACCAGGTTGCCGAACGTGGGCAGCATCTGCGCCCAGGCCTGCGGCAGGACGACCAGTCGCATCCGCTGGAACCAGGACAGGTTCAGCGCGACCGTGGCCTCCACCTGTGACTTGGGCACGGCGTTGATGGCCGCCCGGACCACCTCGGCACCGTAGGCACCGACGTTGAGTCCCACGGCGAGGATCGCGGCGAACCGGTCCTCCAGCTGGAAACCGGTGAGCTGTGGCAGGGCGTAGGCCATCCAGAACATCAGCACGAGGGCGGCGATGCCCCGGAACACCTCGACGTAGACCGTGGCCACGGCCCTGGGCAACCAGTGGGGAATGGTGCCCAGGATGCCGAAGGCCATGGCCAGGACGAAGGCCAGGGCACTACCGCCGAGGGTGAGCTGGATCGTGACCCACGCGCCGTCGAGATAGAGCGGAAGCCGCTCGATCAGGAACTGCACGTCGGGATCAGCCCTCGCAGAGTTGTTCGGTGGTGGTGTCGTCGGGCAGGTCGGCCTCGGTGAAGCCCCACTCCTCGCCCAGTTCCAGGAGACGTCCGCTCTCCTTGAACTCGGCGATCACGCGGTTCACCTCGGCGAGCAGCTCGGTGTCCGCCTGCCGCAGGGCCAGGCCGCCCCAGCCGCGCTCCTCGTTCCCGTCGATCTCGGGGAAGAAGGCCTCGGTGACCTCGAAGGGACCGCCGCGGTCGATCAGCAGGTACTCGTGGGAGACCTTCAGCATGGAGACGGCGTCGACGCGGCCGGCCTCCAGGCGCTCGTAACCGGTGGTCTGGTCGGGGATCAGCTCCAACTGGTCCTCGGGGATCCCGAAGTGCTCCGCGTAGCTCTGCTCGACGGACCCATTGAGGACCGCGAGGCGCAGGTCGGGGTTCTCCGCGAACGAGGTGAAGTGGGTGATGTCCTCGGGGTTGCCCTCCTGCACGAGGAAGGCCTCCGGCGAGGTCGCGGTCGGCTCGCTGAAGGCGACCTGCTCACAGCGCTCCGGGGTGATGAACATGCCCGCGGCGATGACGTCGAACCGGTTGGACTGTAGGCCCGGGATGAGGCCGTCCCAGGCGACCGGAGAGGCCTGGATCTCGGGAACACCCAGCTCCTCGAAGACCGCGGCGGCCACGGCCGGGGACTGCCCGGCGGGCTCTCCGGCGTCGTTGATGAAGCCGAAGGGGATCTCGTTGGCCAGACCGACCGCGACGAAGCCCTGCTCACGCAGGCGCTCCAGGGTCGACGTCCCCCCTTCCTCACCTCCGCCCCCGCCGTCCTCGACACGGCTACAGGCGGCGAGCCCGGCCACGGCCAGTCCGGCTCCACCCAGACGGAACGCGTCCCGGCGACCCAGGGCGCCTCGGGTGACCGCTGAAACCTGCTTCTTCACGACTGCTCCTCGTGTAACTGAGTGCGGTGCCGCTCCCGAGGGACGACGGCACCGCGCGTTCGGATGGGGACGCCTGTGCGGGCTGGTGTCCGCGGCCGAGTCACTCCGCGGGGTCCGGCCGTCGACCGGGACACGGACCGACGGCGCAGGTATGGGTCTCTCCCTCCCCGGGCCCGCCCAGCAGTAACAAGGCAGGTTTAGTCCGTTATGCACTGGTTATGAGCACTTGGCTGCATGGTGAACAGCCCGGACAGACGTTCATACCGGGTCACCTGTGGCTCGTGACCCTGGGTGTGAAACCCGATCACCCTGGGGCCCAGTTCCGTACACGACTGTGGGCGGGGCCCGAAAACCACGGACCCCGCCCACTCGTTCACACTCGGTCGTCAGGAGACCGGGGTGCTCTCCGACTCCGGCTCCTCGATGATGAGCGGGTACACGCCGTTCTCATCGTGCACCTCGCGCCCGGTCACCGGCGGGTTGAACACGCACAGCACACGGAAGTCCTCCTTGATGCGGAGCGTGTGCTTCTCGTGACCGTCGAGCAGGTAGAGGGTGCCCGGGGTGATGGTGTGCTTCTCACCCGTCTCCTCGTTGGTGAGCTCGGCCTCGCCCTCGATGCAGTGCACGAGCTCGACGTGGTTGGCGTACCACATCGTGGTCTCGGTACCCGCGTACAGGACGGTCTCGTGGAAGGAGAAGCCGACGCCCTCCTTCGCGAGGATCATCCGGCGGCTGCGCCAGTTGCCGTGCTTGACGTCACGGTCGGTGTCGTTGACGTCGTCCACGCTGCGAATGATCACTGAACTCTCCTTAACGCGCTCTCGCGCCGTCGCTTCTGGTCCATTGAACACGGTCAGGGGCCGGTCGGCTTCCCGAATCGGGGAGGCCGACCGACCCCGTGGCCGTTCGCCCCTCAGAGAGGGCGGGTACTACACCGGCTGGGCGACCTTCACGGCCGCGCGGGTGGCGTCGGCGATGATGTCGAGCCCCGCGGTGAGCTCCTCCTCCGTCGTGGTGAGCGCCGGGAGGAGCTTGGCGACCTCGTCCTCGGGACCGGAGGTCTCCAGGAGCAGGCCGCGCTCGAAGGACTCGGCGGCGACCCGCTTGGCGATCGCGACATCCTCGAAGGCCAGACCACGGGCCAGGCCGCGGCCGCGCACGTGCGCGCCGACCTCGGGGAACTCGCCGGCGATCTCCGTCAGGCGGGCGGCGACCATGTCGCCCTTGGCCTTGGTGGCGCGGGCGAAGGCGTCGTCGCTCCAGAAGCGGCGCAGCGCCTCGGTGCCGGTGACCATGGCCGGGTTGAATCCGCGGAACGTGCCGTTGTGCTCGCCCGGGCCCCACACGTCCAGCTCGCGCTTGAACAGCGTGAGCGCCATCGGCAGGCCGTACCCGCTGATGGACTTCGACAGCGTGACGATGTCCGGGGTGATCCCGGCCTCCTCGAAGCTGAAGAAGCCGCCGGTGCGACCGCAGCCCATCTGGATGTCGTCGACGATCATCAGGATGTCGTACTCGCGGCACAGGTCGGACAGTCCGCGCAGCCAGCCGGCGCTGGCCGCGTTGATGCCGCCCTCGCCCTGGACGGTCTCGACGATGACCGCGGCGGGCTTGTCCAGGCCGCTGCCGCTGTCCTCCAGCAGGCTGCGCAGCCAGAGGAAGTCCGGCGTCTGACCGTCGAGGTAGTTGTCGAACGGCATGGTGGCGACGTGGTCCAGCGGGACGCCGGCGCCGCCGCGCTTCATGGAGTTGCCGGTCACCGCCAGGGCGCCCAGGGTCATGCCGTGGAAGCCGTTGGTGAAGTTGATGATGGTCTGGCGACCGGTGTACTTGCGGGCCAGCTTGAGCGCGGCCTCGACCGCGTTGTTGCCCGCGGGACCGGGGAACTGGATCTTGTAGTCCAGGCCCCGGGGTTTGAGGATGATCTCCTCGAACGTTTTCAGGAAGTCCCGTTTGGCGGTGCTGTAGGCGTCGAGGCTGTGCACGATGCGGTCATCGGTCAGGTACTCGATGAGCGAGCTCTTCAACTCCGGGTTGTTGTGCCCGTAGTTGAGGGACCCGGCCCCGGCGAAGAAGTCCAGGTAGGGCCTGCCGCTCTCGTCGTAGACGTGGCTTCCGAGGGCCCTGTCGAACACCACCGGCCAGTTCCGGCAGTATCCGCGGACTTCGGATTCGAGGCGCTGGAAGGTCTCCATCGTGGGTTCCTTGGTTCCTTTCCCCAGGTTCGTGGGCTCAGGGCTTTGACGACGGGGCGGGTCAGAATCGGTCGGTCCGGTGCGGACGGTCAGGCACGCTCTTGGCTCGTTCCCTGCCCGAAGGGGCCGATGCGCACGAGTTCCTCGGGTTCGTGGGAGACCCCGCCATCCTGCGGGAAGTGCTCCCCGGTGAAGAGAGGGCTCCACTCGATCTCCGCGCCCCGGTCGCGGGCGAACGAGGCGAACAGAGCGCGCGAGGCGGTGTTGTCCGGTGTGACGGTCGCTTCGAGGTAACGCAGTCCCATGCCGGCGAACTCGTCGCCGACGAAGTCGAGCATCCGGCGGGCCAGCCGCTGTCCTCGGAAGGAGGAGTCCACGGCGACCTGCCAGAGGAAGTACGTGTCCGGGCTGTCGGGGCGCACGTATCCGGTGACGTAGCTGGCGAGACGGCCCGCGTCGTCGTAACCGACGACGCTGGTCCCCGCGAAGTCACGGCACCAGAGCGTGTAGGCGTACGGGGAGTTGACATCCATCCCCGCCTCTCCCGCCAGCCGCCACATGCGCGGCCCGTCCTCCGCTGTGGGGTGCGCCAGGCGCACGCTCCCACGGCTCACGGCCCCTGTGGTTCCGGAGCCGTTGGCCCCGCCGTCAGTTCGGTCGTGTGCTTGGAGGTTCGTTCGTAGATGTGGCACGTCGATCGAACTTAGCGAACGAATGTCAATGACGTTTCAGAGAGACTCCGCGCAGATGTTTCATCAGCTCAGCATCGGGTATGGCTCGTCTATTTAGCAGCGCGACACCGCCCTGACCAGGGCCTTCGTGAGAGGCGCACCGAACCGCCCTCGACCCGCGAGCCCCCTGCCCATCAGGGACTTCACCGCTCCGGCCGGGGCCGACCCCCGGTGGGTGCGCGCCCGATCCATCCCGTGTGGCCGACAGCACTCAGGGTCAAACATAGGGCCTTGACGAGCAATATTAACAGTGCGTTAAGTCACATCAATTCGGTGGAAACCTCGCGACATAACGTCTTCGCCGCGCGGATCCCTGCGCGGACCCGCACGTCAGACCACTCCGGAAACCGGCCCTGGACAGGGACTTCCCCTCCGGACCGGTGTCCGCTCCGCTCCGGCCGCCTGCCCCGCGACCCCTCGCGCACGGCCGCCCCGGCACCGACACGAGCGCACCGGTGCCCTTGATGTCTCGCCGACTTTCCATCAGACTCCGTGTAGTACTACATCAGGTCGTACTACACTTAGTCGCATCGCTTCGCCGCAGACCAGAGGGGTCGAGCACCCGACAGCCGTGGTGAGGACGAGGACTCGCCCGCCGTGCGACCCACGGTGCGGCCACTGACCACGGATCGCAGCCACGGATCGGAGGCGCACGTGAACCGCCTTTACCACGAGAGCGAGGACTGGGTCGAGCAGGGGAACTGCCGTTCCCACGACCCGGAGATCTTCTTCCCGGTGAGCAGCACCGGGATCGGTCGCGCCGACACCGAGCAGGCCGTCGCCGTCTGCCGCAGCTGTACTGTTCGCCAAGAGTGCCTGCGGTGGGCCCTGCGAGCCGGAGAGGCCCACGGCGTCTGGGGCGGCACGACCCCGGAGCAGCGCCGCTACATGCGACGCGAGTTGGTCCCGGCCTCCTGAGGCGGTGGCCGGGGCCGTCGGGCGCGAGGGGGACCGCGCCCGGCGGCCCCTTCCCGTCTGCGCGTGCGCCCGCCCTCCGCCGCACCCCGACCGTCGTCTCCGACCCGGTCACCGCAAGGACGGAGAGGGAACCCGCCCGCGGATACGGTCGACTACTGGGGAGAGCGCCGTGGGAGTCGTGCCGAGGGTCGCGTGGCAGGGTGGGGTCGACTGACCACCCCCTGGTTCCGAACACATGCGATCCGGCCTTCTCCGCCGGTGCGTGTACCGACCCCGAGCACTGGGAGAAGACATGGCGTCCACCGAGACCACGTACGCGCCCGACGGCGCGGCCGACCGCCGCCTCCTCCGTCTGGTCGCCGCCGCCGCGGCTCCGCTGACCGCCGCCGCACTGGCCCTGGCGCCCGCGCCCGCCCTCGCCCACGACGTCCTGACCGGCTCCTCACCCGAGGACGGCGCCACCCTGGAGGCCGCGCCCGAGGAGATCGTGCTGAGCTTCAACAACGCGCCGATGTCGTCGGACAGCGCGAGCGACATCATCGTCACCGGCCCCGACGGCGAGCAGTACCAGGACGACGAGAGCCTCGGGTTCGACGAACTGGACGTGACCACGGGCCTGCTCCCCCTGGACCAGGCGGGCGAGTACACCGTCGGCTTCCGGGTCGTCTCCTCCGACGGCCACCCCATCCAGGACACGCTCACGTTCACCCTGACCGAGGAGGCCGCCGCCGGGGCCGCCGAGGCGGCGGAGCCGGGGGACGACCAGGCCGCGGGGGGCACAGGGGCCGCGGAGGGCGGCGAGTCCACCGATGCGACGGCCGCCCCCGCGGAGGAGACCTCGGTCGCGGCCGACGAGGCGGCGGCCGAGACCGGTTCCGACGGCCCCCCGGTGACCACGATCGTGGTCGTGGGCGCCGTCGCCGCGGTGGTGATCGCCATCGGCGCGATCGTGCTGCTGGCGGTACTGCTGCGCTCCCGTGCCGCCTCGGGCTCGCGCGGCGACCGGAACTGACCCGCCCCCGTCCCGGGCCCCCGCCCGGCTTCGGCTGTTCGGGCGCCCGAGGAGCCGGGCGTCCCCGTCCCGGGGCGACCGTTCCGGAAAACCAGGACCGGGACGAACACGGCGGGGCCCGGACACGATGTCCGGGCCCCGCCGTCGTTCCCGCTACGGGCGGTTCACACGCGGCGCGCGAGCAGGATGCTGATGTTGTCCTTGCCGCCCGCCTCCATCGCCGCCTGCCAGAGGGCGTGCACGGCGGCCTCGTCACTGCCCGCCTCGGCGATCATCCGCTCCATCTCCTCCGGCAGGACCAGATCGGACAGCCCGTCGCTGCACATGAGCCAGGCGCTGGGGTCGGCCGCCTCGTCCCGGCCCACGTGCGGCACCATCGCGCCGCCCGCGCTGCCGCCGAGGGACTGGGTGATGAAGTTGGTGGTGACCGGACGGCCGTCCTCGGAGGGCGGAAGCGCAGGAGAGTCGTCCTCGGAGAGTTGGCGCAGGTGACGCCCCTCCAGGCGGTAGGTCCGCGAGTCACCGACGTTGAACCAGAAGTTGCCGTCGTTGTTGAGCAGGACACCGGCGACCGTGGTCCCCATACCGGAGAACTCGGTGTGCTGGGTGGCGTGGTCCTTGATCTCCTCGTCGATGTTGCTCAGGAGCTGGGCGATCTCGTCGGGCCCCTTGAGCCGCGGCCCCATCTCGGCCATGCGGTGCACGGCGTGTTCGGAGGCGATCTCCCCCGCGGCCTGGCCGCCGATCCCGTCGGCGACCGCGAGGATGACGGGCTCACTCACCGGCAGAACGCAACGGACCGGTGAGGTCATGTTGGCGCTGGCGACGGTGAGCGCGCCCATGACGACGGAGTCCTCGTTGGCGGGACGGACAGCGCCCCGGTGCGTGAGGGCCGTGACAATGACTTCCCCACCAGCGACACCCATACGCCCTTCCTCCCGTTTCGTCGGCCGTGGCCGGTTGCCCGACGCGCGGCGCCGGACGTTGCTCGAGTCCCGTTCAACGTGTGGATTCTGTAACCGTACCGAGGTACCGGCGGAGTCGGTCAAAATCCGCGTACATCATGGCGGAAAACACCCGGATACGCAGTTCCCACGCGGGTTGTCGCCGACGAAAGTGTCGTTGTCAATGTGCCGGTGGTGAACGAGGTCCAGTCCTGTTGTTCCCGTCCGACAGTAGCGGTGGCACACCGGCCGCGACAGTGGGGACCGGACGAGATCGGGAAGCCACAGTACAGAGGGCCTCCTCCCGGATTACGGGCATGACCGAAGCACCCCTTTGGCACGGTCAACGACACCCTGTGACGTTGTGACTCACCTGACCGTCTGGCAGAATGGCCCTGTTGGGTGTCTAAGACGCAGACACACACGACCTCGCCCCGAGCGTTGACCCGATCCGGGTTCGCACGGTGGCTCGCTTTCCCGACCGGTCGTTTGGTGTGGTGTCCGTGCGTCTGCCCTCCCCTCCTTCTTCCTCTCCGCCACCCGGCTCCCGCGTGCCCTCCGTGCGCGCGGTGCTGAGTGCTGCCCGCAGACCGCCGCCGGCACGGCGAACGCACCTCATCGTCCCCTGACGCGTCCCGGCCCCGTGCCGCGCGCGCCGACCACCGGACGGGCCCGGAGGGCGGCCCGTCGACCACGTTTCCCTCCCGGGGGGCTCCGACCCCGCTCCGGAGTCTCCCCGGGCCCGCCCGCCCGTCGCCCGCCACCGCCCGTCAGGGGCGCCTCGCGCGGGGACGGCCAACCCTCAACGGACGGCCTCCGGCCGCAGCACCCGCCCACGACGGACACCGTCTCTCGTGTCCAAGGAGTCCAGCCCAGTGAAGATCGCCATGGTCGCCGAACACGCCAATCCTCTCCCCGCCCACCGGGGGGAACCGGCCTGCCCGGCGAGTCTGCACGCCTGCGCCGTGTCCCGGCAGCTCGCCAAACGCGGCCACAAGGTCACGGTGTACTCGCGCCGGAGCGACCCCGAGCAGCCCGACGGCCGTACCCGCATGTCGCGGGGGGTGTCCGTCGTCTACCTCGACGCCGGCCCGGCCCGCCCCCTCGGCGGTGACGAGGAGGCCGAGCACACCGGATCCTTCGGCACCGCCCTCGCCTCCGCCCTCGACGAGGACGCCCCGGACGTGCTGCACGCCGTCGGGTGGACCAGCGGGTTGGCCGCCCTGCACGCCCAGGCGCACTGCGACCGGGACCAGAGCGGCACCCCGATCGTCCAGACCTTCCACTCGCTCAACGCCAGCGAACAGCGCTCCGGCCTCGACCACCAGCCCGAACGCGCCCGCATGGAGACGATCCTGGCGTCGCGCGCCGACCACGTCCTGGTCAACTCGACCGACCAGCAGGGCGAACTGGCCCGACTCGGCGTGCCCCGCCACCACGTCAGCGTCGTCCCCTTCGGCGTGGACACCGACCACTTCAGTGTGGAGGGCAGCGCGTCCTCCGAACCCTGGCAGACCCGCCGCGAGGACCGGCCCCGCATGGTCTCGGTCACGTCCCTGTCCGGCTCCGGCGGCGCCGACCGGCTGGTCGAGGCGATGACCCGGCTGCCCGAGGCCGAACTCCTCATCGTGTCGACCGCCGAGGACCGCGACGTGGCCCTGGACGAGAACGCACGCGCCCTCGAACTGCTGGCGAAGGAGGCGGGCGTGGACGACCGGGTCCACCTGACCGGCCCCGTGGAGCGCAAGGAGCTGCCGCGACTGCTGCGCTCGGCGGACGTGTACGTCTCCGCGGCCGCCTACGACCCCTACGGCGGGGCGGTCGTGGAGGCCATGGCGTGCGGCCTGCCCGTGGTCGCCACCGCCACGGGCGCGGTCCCCGGCGCGGTGCTGCACCGCACCAGCGGCGTCCTGATGCGGTTCGGCCGGCCCGACGAGGTGGCCCGCGCCGTGCGGGCCGTCCTCAACACCCCGACGATGAGTTCGGCGTACGGCATCGCCGCCGCCGACCGCGCCCGTTCCCGGTTCACGTGGCAGCGCATCGCGGTGGAGACCGAGATCGCCTACGAGCGTTCCCTGCCCCAGACCCCGGAGAACGAGGAGCCCGACGAGGACGAGGTCGACGGCGTCCTGCTCTCGACGGCCGCCCGCTGAGCCGTGTCCCCGTTCCCTCCGCGCACACCCTCCCGGTCCCTCGGAACCTTCTCCGGGGGACCGGGCGCGGAGTGGGTACATCTCAGACGACGGCGCACCCGCCCCGGCGCCGCTCCCCCGAACGCGAACCCTCACCGATGACCTTCGAACACCAGGGCCTGCTCTTCCACCGCGAGCAGAGACTCCACGAGGTGGCCCAGCAGCGGTTGCGCTCCGCCGTACGCGAGAACGCCCACGCCGTGCTCGCCGTCAGCGCGTGCCGTGCGGCCGCCCTGACCGAGGGCCTCGACGCACCGGAGCGGGCCCGGGTGCACGTCACCGACCGCGCCGATCTCTACGACGGGCCGGGGCGGACGCTGGCCCTCCTGCACCGGCTGGCGCTCACGCACGGACCGTCACCCGTGGTGGTGGTCGCCGAGCCCCCGCTGGCCGGCGGATCGGCGATGGAACTGCGGGAGTGGCTCCGCCTGGAGTCCGTCCTGTCCACCGCGCTCGCCCCCGTGCCGCTGCGGTTGCTGTGCGTGCACGACGCGCGCGGCCTCACCCCGCACGTGCGGTCGGCGGTGCGCGCCACCCACCCGGTGCTGGTGGGACCGAACGGCCCCCACCACAACGGCATGTACCTGGGGACGGCGGCGTACGGGGTCCGGCCGACCGCACCGGAGCCGCTGCCGGTCACGGGGCCCGCCCACCGGTTGGAGATCGGACAGTCCCTGCCGCGGCTGCGCGGAGAGCTCACCGACCTCGGACGCGCGACGGGCTGGCCGGAGGAGAGGGTGGACGATCTGGTCGTGGCGGTGAACGAACTGGCCGCCAACGTGCTGGAGCACGGTGCGGGCAAGGGCACGGTGACCGTGTGGCGCGCGCAGGGGCGATGGGTGTGCGACGTCTTCGACGAGGACGGCGGCCTCGCCGACCCGTTGACCGGCTATCGACCGGCGGACGGGACGCGCCCGCGCGGGTACGGGTTGTGGATCACCCGGCAGACCTGCGACTTCCTGGAGATCTGCGGCAGCGCGACGGGGTCGCTGGTCCGGCTGCACTTTCTCGACCGGGTCGAGTCGCGCGCCCGGGACACGGGCTGAGAGGGGGTGCCGACGGGGTTGCGCGGAGCGGTCCGGCTACGGCCGGAGCGAGTCGACCGCGGCGTCGGTGCTCACCACGATGGGGATGACCTGGTCGATCCCGGCGATCACGAACAGACGGTGGACCTGCTGCTGGGGTTCGGAGACCACGAGGCCGACGCCGCGGTCGCGGGCGTGCCGGTAGGCGGCGACGAGTACACCGATACAGCGGGAGTCGCAGAAGGCGACCTTGGCGAGGTCGACCACCACTCCGCCGGGACGCTCCTCGGACAGGAGCCCGTCGAGGACCTCCGCCAGGGCCGGAGAGGTCACCGCGTCCATCTCCCCCACGGGGGTGACCACGACGACGCCATCCTCGCGACGAATCGAGATGTCTGACGTCACTCTCGGCTCTCCTTGTCGTTCCGGGACGGCCCCGGAAGCCCATCATCCCCGCTTTCGGTCACGCTCGGGACTCATCGGTGTGAGGCCGGCACCGTGTTCACCGACCGTCCGCGCCCGGCCGCCGGGTCCGGGCCGGGGCACCCGTGTTCTCCCGGACCAGGTCGCGCGCCACGTCCACGACCTTCATCCGGTTGCGTTGGGCGACCTCGCGCAGCGCCGCGAAGGCCGTGTCCGCGTCACAGGCGCGCGCGTGCATGATGATGCCCTTGGCCTGGTCGATCACGGTCCGCGCGGACATCGCCCGGCGCATGTGCGCGGTCTCACGGGCCACGTCGGCCTGACGGCCCACGCTGAGCAGGGCGACCGCGGCGTGTTCGGCGAGCAGTGCGGTGAGGGGCAGGACCACGTCCTCGTCGAAGGCGTCGGCCCGGCCGGAGTGCACGCCGAAGGTCACGACGCGGTCGTCGTCGCCCTGGTCCCCCGGGATGAGACTGGGCTGTGTGACGGACGACCGGTCGCCGCACTGCACGGCCATGCTGGTGTAGCGGGGCCAGCGGTGTTCGCGCAGGACGTCGCCGACGCGCACCTGGCGCATCTCGCGCACCGCCTCGACCGTGGGCCCCTGGTCGCTGGTGTACTGGTACTCGAACGCCTCGGACAGGTCCGCGTGCGAGGCGCCGTAGTCGGTCACGACGTGCCGGACGGACCCGTCGGGCCCCTCGACCTCGCGCCAGACCACCACCAGTGCGGCGGAACAGCCGGGCACGCCCAGCGCGGCCGCCCTGCTCATCTGGTCCAGGGCGCGTTCGAGGGTGGTGTTCTCGGCCTGGCCCAGCGCGCCGATGTCGCGCGCCAGGCGTTCGATCCACACCGTCCCACCTCGCTTCCGCCGCCGTGTCCCCGGTCCCGGGGCGTGTTCCACGGTAACCGTGGCGGGCACCGCACCTCACATCGGTTAGCGTCGGTGTGAGTCAACGGCGTCAGGACCACCTGACGGGTACCGCCGAAGACACGATCGACGACGACCGGAGACCTGAGCGTGTCGGACAACCTCGCCGGGCTGCGCAGGGAGATCACCGCTCTGGGAGAGCGGGTGGCCGCCCTCGGCAGCACCCACGCCATGTATCCCGACGACGCCCAGAGCACGGCCGAGGCGGCGCTGGCGGAGCTGGAGTACGCCGAACGCCTGCTGGGGGAGGCGGACGAACTGCTCAACCGGGCGCGCCCGGAGCAGCCCGGCCCGCGCCGGTCGGGCGACGACGGCGACCGGGTCCTGCTGCGCGCGATGTTCGCGGAGCTGAGCGTGCCCGTGGTGCTGCTTGACCACGACGGCTACATCCGGCGGATCAACAACGCCGGGGCCGCCCAGCTGGGCAGCGCTCCCGGCTACCTCACCGGCAAACCCTTCGCCCACTTCGTCGACCTGCGCAAACGCGCGACGATGCAGTCGTGGCTGGCGTCGGTCCTGCGCGGCGACGGTACCGCCTCGCTGGAGTCGCGGCTGGCACAGCGCGGCTGGGCGGAGGACGTGCACCTGACCCTGACCCGGCTGGAGCTGCCCACGGAGGCGCACCCGCTCGTACTGGTCGCGATGTCCCCGCCGATGAACGGTTCCGAGGAGGAGGGGCCCGCGCCGCTGGAGCCGGAGGTGGAGGACCAGGTCGTCGTCCTGGCCGCCCGGAGGCTGGACGTGCTGACCCGGATGACGCGACTGCTGCTGCGCGGCGCGGGGCCGGGCGGCAGGGGTGGTCCGCTCGCCCTGGCCGACGCCGCCGAACTGCTGGCGGACTCCTACGCCGACTGGGTGATCGTGGACGTGTGCGACCTGCCCACCGACCCGCGCGCGGCCAGGCGCGCCGCGGTGGCCGGGCCGCCCGACGCGCCGGAGGGGCTGCGGGCCGAGGTGGCGGCGGCGCCGCGGGACTCCGCCGTCCCGGGCGAGGTTCTGGGCAGCGGCCAGTCGCAGCTGTTCCCGCTGATCGAGGAGGAGGACGTCCTCGGGTACGCGGAGTCGGGGGCGCCGCTCCTGGCGGCACTGGGCGCGGGATCCCTGCTGTCGGTGCCGTTGCGCGGAAGCCGGGGGGTGCGCGGCGCGCTGACCCTGATCCGGCGCAGCAACCGGGGCAGTTTCCGCCTCGCCGACCTGGGTCTCATCGAGGAGATCGGCGAGCACATCGGCCTGGCGCTCCCGCCGCGCCCCTCCCCCTGAGCCCTGAGCCCTGAGCGAGGGGCGTACGGGGTTCTGCAGGAGGAGCCGAGCCGCGAGCGAGGAACGAGCGACAGGCGAAGGCGACCACGAAGAACCCCGTACCCCACGCCCCGAGCCCCGTGCGAACGTGTGAGC
>NZ_JBVMUY010000017.1:0-358199 GCF_055632325.1 Nocardiopsis sp. KDC1DS13DA1 | reverse complement strand
AGCCGAGCCGCGAGCGAGGAACGAGCGACCGGCGAAAGCGACCACGAAGAACCCCGTACCCCACGCCCCGAGCCCCGTGCGAACGTGTGAGCACGCACGAACACCGAGCGTACGGGGTTCTGCAGGAGGAGCCGAGCCGCGAGCGAGGAACGAGCGACCGGCGAAAGCGACCACGAAGAACCCCGTACCCCACGCCCCGCGGGGTGGGTCCCGTCCGTTGAGGGTGGTGGAGGGCGACGGGCTGGCTCGCGGAGCGGTGCGGGCACGACGAGCCGGATCGTGTGCCCGATGGGTCAGGTGTGAGGAGGACCGCGGTGGAGCGCCGGAGACTGATCGGGATCGTCGGGGCCGGGCTGGCGGCCCTACCCGCCTGGTGGGCCCTGCGTCGGGTGGTGAACGGGGCCGAGGAGGGCTGGCGTACCGACACCGCGCCGTTGGAGCGGGCGTTCCCGCTGCTGGGCCCGCTCACCGATGCCATGTGGGTGAGCAGCCGGGAGCACGATGATCGGGGCACTGCGTCGCCGGAGCTGGTGATCTCGGGTTTGGCCCGGCTGTCGCCGGGGAGAGTCGGCGAGCTGACAGCGGCCCACGCCCTCGTCTCCGGGGGGCCGACCGATGACTTCTCCTCGTGGTTCGAGAAACCGCTCAGGGGCGAGGGGCCGGACGGCCCGCGGTGGATCCGGTCGGACGAGCTCGACCGCCACGGCAGCGGTTACTCCGCCGACCTGTGGTTCGACCGCCGCAGCGACACCGTCCGCTTCTGGGCGCTCAACCCGTACGTGCAGGTGCACTGACCGCTGAGGCCGGTGACACGCACTCCGGTCGACGCACGCGAAGCGGGCCTTCGGCACCGCCACGCGGTGGCCCGCCCCCCCGTCCCTCACCCTCTCGGGTCAGCACGCCCGGGACCTGTCCCTTGGAACGGTCGCCCGAGGGGGTGCCGTTACACGGTCCGCAGCGCAGCGGAGGAGCCGAAAACACCGGCTAGGCGGGCCCGTGCAACGTGTCCACCAGCGTGGACAGCTGGCCCACCGAGCGGTCCATCCTCCGTACCCCGTCCACCAGCGGCTGGTCGGTGTCCTGGTAGTTGGCCATGATGTGGTCGCGCAGCGCGGCCAGGTCGCTCTGGACCTGGTGGGAGCGCTGGGCGAGCCGCTCGGCCAGGACCCGGCCCGGTTCGCCGGTCTCCTGCCCCAGGTCGCGTTGCAGGGTGCGCGCCTGCTCGCGCATCTGCGCCTTGAGCTGGTGGAGTTCGACGAACACCTCGACCTTGGAACGCAGGACCCACGGGTCGAACGGCTTGAGCAGGTAGTCCACCGCGCGGGAGGCGTAGCCGCGGAAGACCTCGTGCCGATCGACCTCCTGGGCGGTCAGGAAGATGATCGGCACGTCCTTGGTCTTCTCGCGCTGCTTGATGTGCGCGGCCGTCTCGAAGCCGTCCATGCCCGGCATGACCACGTCGAGCAGGATGACGGCGAAGTCGGTCCCCAGAAGGTGCTTGAGCGCCTCCTCACCCGAGTTCGCCCGGACCAGGTTCTGGTCGAGGGAGGTGAGGGCCGCCTCCAGCGCGATCAGGTTCTCTTCTCGGTCGTCCACGAGAAGGATGTTGGCCTTCTGGGTCACTGCGCGTTACTCCAGGTCCTCTGTCGGGGCGGTGCCGACACCGCGGGCGTCCCGGTTCGGGTGGTCCCCGCCGTCGGCGCGGGTGTCGTCGTCCGTGGCGCCATTGTGCCCCCTGCGGGGCTCCGCCGCGTCGTCGCCCCCGGATCCGTCCGCGTCGGCGGTGGCCCCGGCGACGGTCTCGGACGGGTCGGCGGTCAGCCAGCGCCGCATGACGTCCAGCAGGTGGTCGAGGTCGACGGGCTTGGTGACGTAGTCCGTGGCACCGGCCGCCAGACTGCGCTCCCGGTCGCCCTGCATCGCCTTGGCCGTGAGGGAGATGATCGGCAGCTCCTCGAACTGGGGCATCTCCCGAATCGCCCGCGTGGTCGCGTTGCCGTCCAACTCGGGCATCATCACGTCCATGAGGACGAGGGAGATGTCCTCGTTGGCCTCCAGCATGGCGATGCCGGAGCGGCCGTTGTCGGCGTACAGGACCTCCAGCCCCTGGGCTTCCAGGGCACTGGTGAGGGCGAAGACGTTGCGCACGTCGTCGTCGACGATGAGGACCCGCTGGCCGCTGAGGACGGCGCGCCGTTCGGGGTCGGTCCGTGCCTCGACGCGCTCACCGCCGGGCTCGGACGCCCGCTCGCTCTCGGTGGCCGCGGGTTCGGGGGCCTTGAGCACCGGAACGCTGGGCAGCGGCTCGTTGCCGATGTCGGTCAGGGCGGCCAGGGCCGCGTCGAAGTCCTCGTCCGGCATGACGTATTCGCCGTCGGCTCCGCCGTCGGTGAGCGGGTCCTGGACGGCGGAGGGCCCCAGTGCCGGAACCGTGTCCACACCGGTGGTCTCCTCGCCGCGCTCCCCCGCGTCCTCGGGCAGGCGCACCGGGAGCAGGAGGGTGAAGGTCGATCCCTGGTTGGCCACGCTCTGGACGCGGATCTCACCGCCCAGGAGCCGCGCGAAGTTCCGGCTGATGGACAGGCCCAGGCCGGTGCCGCCGAACCGGCGCGACGTTCCGCCGTCACCCTGGTGGAAGGCCTCGAAGATCACCTGGAGCTTGTCCTCGGCGATCCCGATACCGGTGTCGGCCACGGTGAACGCGATGACCTCCTCGTCCTCCACGAACATGTCGAGGTCGGCGTCCTCCAGCGCCCACGCGGGCTCGATGAGCAGGCGCACCTCGCCCTGCGGCGTGAACTTCACCGCGTTGGACAGCAGGTTGCGCAGGATCTGCTGGAGGCGCTGTTCGTCCGTCCACAGGGTGCCGGGGATGTCGGGTGAGACGTCCACCGCGAACGCCAGCCCCTGTTCCCCGGTGACCGGGCGGAAGGTGGCCTCCACGTAGTCGACGAGCTGGGCGATGGACACCTCGCTGGGCTGGACCTCGGCACGGCCCGCCTCCACCTTGGACAGGTCGAGGATCTCGTCGATGAGCAGCAGGAGGTCGCTGCCGGCCTTGTGGATGGTCTGCGCGAACTCGACCTGCTTGGGCGAGAGGTTCTCCTCGGCGTTGTCGGCCAGGAGCCGGGCCAGGATGAGCAGGCTGTTGAGCGGCGTGCGCAGCTCGTGCGACATGTTCGCCAGGAACTCCGACTTGTACTTGGAGGAGACCTGGAGCTGGTGGGCGCGCTCCTCCAGGGCGTTCCTGGAGCGCTGGATCTGCTGGTTCTGGAGTTCGATCGCCCGGTTCTGGTTGGCGAGCTGGGTGGCCTTCTGGCGGAGTTCGGCGTTCTTGCCGCGCAGCTCCTCCTGCTGGCGCTGGAGCTCGTTGGAGCGCTCGCGCAGCTGGCTGGTGAGCTGCTGGGACTGTTCGAGGAGGTACTCGGTGCGGTTGTTGGCCAGGATGGTGTTGATCGTGGTCCCGAGCAGGGCGACCAGCTGGCGCAGGAAGTTCTTGTGGATCTCCCGGAACTCCTCGTAGGAGGCGAACTCGATGACGCCGAGCGAGCGCTCCTCGGAGACGATCGGGAGGATGTACAGGTGGCGGGGTTCGGCCTGGCCGAGACCGGACCGGACGGTGACGTAGCCCGAGGGCAGGTTGCTGACCTGCTGTTCGACCTGCTGCTCCAGGGCCTCACCCGCCAGGCCGACGCCCTTGCGGATGCGCCGGCGGCCCTCGTCGGGGGAGAACCCGAAGCCCGCGTAGAGGCGGAAGACGTCCTGGTCCCCCTGCTCCTCGGGGAGGTAGCAGGCGCCGTGCTGGGCGTCCATGAGCGGCGTCACCTCGGTCATGATGAGGCGTGCCAGCTCGTGCAGGTCCCGGTGACCCTGGATGTGGCCGGAGATGCGGTTGAGGTTGGACTTGAGCCAGTCGGCGTCCTGCTGGGTGGCGGTGGTCTCGCGCAGGTTGGACACCATCAGGTTGATGTTGTCCTTGAGCTGCTCCATCTCGCCCCGGGTGTCGACCTGGATCCGGCGGGTCAGGTCGCCCTCGGCCACGGCGTTGGCGACCTCGGCGATCGCCCGCACCTGCGTGGTCAGGTTGCCCGCCAGGCCGTTCACGCTGTCGGTGAGCTGCTTCCACGTACCGGAGACGCCCTCGACCTTGGCCTGACCGCCCAGCTGGCCCTTGCTGCCGACCTCGTGGGCGACCCGGGTGACCTCCGTGGCGAACGCGGAGAGCTGGTCCACCATCGTGTTGACGGTCGTCTTGACCTCCAGGATCTCGCCCTGGGCGTTGACGTCGATCTTCTTGGTGAGGTCACCGGCGGCGACCGCGGTCGTGACCTCGGAGATGTTGCGCACCTGCGTGGTGAGGTTGTGCGACATCGAGTTGACGTTCTCGGTGAGGTCCTTCCAGATCCCCGACACGCCCTTGACGTCGGCGCGCCCGCCGAGCTTGCCCTCCGTGCCCACCTCGCGGGCCACCCTGGTCACCTCGTCGGCGAAGGCCGAGAGCTGGTCCACCATGACGTTGATGGTGTCCTTCAGCTCCAGGATCTCGCCCTTGGCGTTGACCGTGACCTTCTTGGTCAGGTCGCCCGCCGCGACCGCGCGGGTGACCATGGAGATCTGCCGCACCTGGTAGGTCAGGTTGTTGGCCATCGAGTTGACGTTGTCCGTCAGGTCCTTCCAGACCCCGGAGACGTCGCGCACGTGGGCCTGGCCGGCCAGTTTGCCCTCGGTACCCACCTCACGCGCCACCCGCGTGACCTCGCTGGCGAACGAGTCCAGCTGGTCGACCATCTTGTTGATGGTGTCCTTGAGGTCGAGCATCTCGCCCTGGGCGTCCACGGTGATCTTCTTGCTCAGGTCACCCTTGGCGACGGCCGTCGTCACCTGCGAGATGTTGCGGACCTGGTAGGTGAGGCTGTTGGCCATCGAGTTGACGTTGTCGGTGAGGTCCTTCCAGATCCCCGACACGCCCTTGACGTTGGCCCGGCCGCCCAGCTTGCCCTCGGTACCGACCTCACGCGCCACCCGGGTGACCTCGTCGGCGAACGAGTCGAGCTGGTCGACCATGGTGTTCACGGTGTTCTTCAGGGCGAGCATCTCGCCCTGCACGTCGACCTCGACCTTGCGCGTCAGCTCGCCCCGGGCGACGGCGGTGGTCACCTGGGAGATGTCCCGCACCTGGTTGGTGAGGTTGTCCGCCATGGAGTTGACGTTCTCGGTGAGGTCCTTCCAGATGCCCTGGACCCCGCGTACGTTGGCGCGCCCGCCGAGCTTGCCCTCGGTGCCCACCTCGCGGGCCACCCGGGTGACCTCGTCCGCGAACGTGGACAGCTGGTCCACCATCGTGTTCACGGTGTCCTTGAGGTCGAGCATCTCGCCCTGGACGTCGATGGTGATCTTCTTGCTCAGGTCACCGCGCGCGACCGCCGTCGTCACGGCGGAGATGTCGCGCACCTGGTTGGTGAGGCGGGAGGCCATCTGGTTGACCGACTCGGTCACCTCGCGCCAGGCACCGGAGACCCCCTCGACCTGCGCGCTGCCGCCGAGCTTGCCCTCGGTGCCCACCTCGCGGGCCACCCGGGTGACCTCCTCGGTGAAGCCGCTCATCTGGTCGGCCATGCGGTTCACGGTGGTGGCCAGGCGCAGGAGGTCGCCCTTGAGCTCGCCTCTGCGGCCCTCGGTGGAGGCGCGGCGGGTGAGCTGTCCCTCGGCGACGGAGTCGAGGACGCGGGCGACGTCGGTGACGGGTTCGGCGACCTCGTCGAGGAGGTCGTTGAGGGCGCGGGCGGTCTCGTCCCACGCGCCCCGGGAGGGGTTGACCGCGACCCGCTCGTGCAGCCTGCCCTCGTCGCGGACGACCTGGCCGACGCGCTGGAGTTCGGTGCTGAGCTGTTCGCTGTGGTCGACCACCTCGTTGAAGACCGAGGCGATCTCCTTGATCGTGCCGCTGCCGCGCTGGCGGAGGCGCACGCTGAAGTCGCCGTCCCGCATGCGGTACAGGGCACTGAGAATCTCGTCGAGTTGTTCCTCAGCCAGTTCCTTGGCCGCGTCGGGCATCGAACCCCTCCTGCTGGTCTGTTCCACCTCGGCTTCCCACCCGTACACGCTCGTGGCCCGGGTCCGCCGAGGCGGAGCCGGTCGCGCGCCGGTGCGCCGAGAGGGGGTCCTCACCCGCGCCCGACGACACCCGTCACGCTACCGCCGCGCTATACCACCCGAAAGAAGCGGATGTGTCGGTGACTTAGACTAGCTGGCCGTGGTGCCCGGCACAGGCGGGTCGGCCATGTCGGTCTTCCCCGGACGGGGCTCCCGGACGGGGCTCCGCCGCATCCGCGCCTCCCGGGATGCGCCTCCGGCGTATCGTTGCAGAGGCAGGCGTACTCCCCGCCGCCCACGCCCAGTGACGAAGGACTTGCACGTCTTGCCAGTACACGACGCGTCGAAGGTCGCTCGACGAGACTTCCCGCCCACCCCGGAGACGGCGGCCGCGGCCCGGGAGTTCGTCCACGACACCCTCCTGTCATGGGGGGTGCCGGATCCGTTCGACGACGTGATCCTCCTGGTCAGCGAGCTGGTCACCAACGCCGTGATCCACGCGCGTTCTGCGCTTGAGGTGGCGGTGCGCCGTGTCGAGGGCTGTATCGAGGTGATGGTGACCGACTCGGCCCCCGACCGCGCGGTGCCGCAGGCCGGTCCGCTGCGGGTCGACACCGGCCCGACCGGCGACGACCGGAGGCCGGGCGGTCTCGGGCTGGCCCTGGCCTCGGCGATCGCCTCGAGCTGGGGGGTGAGCTACGGGCGCGAGGACAAGGCGGTGTGGTTCCGCATCGAGGACGCCGCACGGCCGTCGTCGCCGTCGCTGGAGTCGCCTCCGGTGCGCAGGAGCGCCTCGGGCGGCAACCGCCCGACGCGCAGCGCGTGGTCGTCGCTGGACGCGGCGCTGAACTCGCGGCTGAGCCTGCGGCAGCTCCTGGAACGGACCGTGGAGTACGCGGCGACCGCGCTGGGCGGGGACGCGGCCTACATCGCGCTGGCCACATCGGACGAGACCATGTGGGAGGTGCGCTCGGCGGTCGGGCTGACCGTCGACGACGCCCCCTGGCGCCCGCTGCGCGTGCGCACCGAGGAGACCTTCCCGTCGGCGGCGCCGGAGCCGGGGCCGACGATCAACGACGACCTGATGATCGCCCGCGCCAACCGGGGGCGGCTCTCGCGTGCGGGGATGCGGTCCCTGGTGACCGCGCCGCTGATCGTGGACGGCCGGGTGACGGGCCTGCTGGGGGTGGCGTCGAAGCGGACGCGGCACTTCGGTCCGGCGGCGGCGCAGCGGCTCCAGGACGGCGCGGACCGCATCGCCCTGCCGGTGGAGCGGTCCCGTCTGGCCGAGGTGGAACTGAGCCGCCGCGCGTCGCTGAGCTTCCTCGCCGAGGCGAGCGACCTGCTGGCGGGAACGTTGGACGAGCGGATGACCGGGGCTCTGGCGGCGCAGCTGATCACGTCCCGGCTGGGCCGGTGGTGCGCCATCCACACCACCAACGACCTGGGCGTCTACCAACTGACGCACGTGGTGCACCGGGACGAGAACCTCAACGACATCCTGCGGGGCCTGCTGTCCGGTGAACCGCCGCGCGAGCAGCGCGAACCGCGCCCCCTGTGGACCCCGGCGGAGCTGGCGGACGAGGGGCTGGCCGAGGAGCTGGTCCGCGAGCTCACGCACGGCCCGGCGATCAGCATCCCCCTGGTGGCGCACGGCCGTGCCCTGGGCCGGATGACGATCGGCAACGACGAGTCGGACGACCTCACCCGCGACCAGGTGGACGTCGCCGACGACCTGAGCCGCCGGGTGGCGTCGGCGATGGAGAACGCCCGGCTGCACGAGCGGCAGGCGTCGATGAGCGGAGCGCTCCAACGCAGCCTCCTTCCCGCGAAGGAGAAGGAACCGGTCATCCCGGGTGTGGACCACGCGGTGTTCTACCGCCCGGCGGACGAGAAGAACGTGGTCGGCGGGGACTTCTACGACGTGTTCGCGGCCAGCGGCCGGTGGTGCTTCGCGGTCGGCGACGTGTGCGGGACGGGGCCGGAGGCCGCCGCGATCACGGGGCTGGCCCGGCACACGCTGCGGGCGCTGGCCAGGGAGGGGTTCTCCCCGGCGCACATCATGCAGCGGCTGAACATGGCGATCCTGGACGAGAACACCTCGACCCGGTTCCTGACCATGCTGTACGGGGAGATGACCCCGGCCACGGACAACGGCGGCGGGATGCGGGTCCGGATGGTGTCGGCGGGGCATCCGCTGCCGCTGCGGCTCAACCAGAAGGGCGAGGTGACCTCGTTCGGGTCGTCGCAGCCGCTGCTGGGCGCGTTCGAGGACGTGGGGTTCGAGACGGAGAGTGTGGACCTGCGCCCCGGCGAGGTGGTGCTGGCGGTGACCGACGGCGTGACCGAGCGGCGGAGCAACTCGGACATGCTGGGCGACGAGGGGCTGAAGGAGATCTTCTCCGGGTGCGCCGGGCTGACCGCGCAGGCGGTGATCAGCCGGATCGACCGCGAGCTGGAGGAGTACGCGCCGGGAGGGCACACCGACGACACCGCGATGATGGTGCTGCGGCTGCTCTAGGAGCGACGGTCGGGCCCGGGTTTGCGCTCGGGGTCCCGTGCGCCGGGCCTCCCCGGCGCCTCGCACTGTTCCGTATCTCAGGGTGCGTTCAGGGGCGGATCCGGAGGCGGGCCAGGGGCGGTGACGGACACCATCGAGGCATGAACACTGCCTTCGGCGCGGAGGGGGCCGCGAGCGCGGCACCCCCCGCGGACAACGCGCACCGGGTCCCCGGAGTCGGGAGCTCCGGGTGAACAGGCGTGCGTCCCCCTACCTCCGGTACGCGTACAACGACCTGGTCAGGAACAAGGGCGTCAACACCGCACTCGCCGTGGTCCTCACCCTCAGCGCGTTCTTGATGGCCACCGGATTCATGGTCACCGAACGCCTGGTCGGATCGGTCAACCAGCTCTTCGACGAGGCGAGACCGCCGCATTTCCTGCAGATGCACAAGGGTGACCACGACCAGGAGGCGCTGGACCGCTTCGCTGCGGAGCATCCGGAGATCGACGCCTGGCTGGTGGAGGAGATGCTCGGCTTCGACGGTTCGGGCATCGCCTGGCGGCGTGCGTCGACCGGAGAGTCCGGCACCTTCTCCGACAGCCTGATCGACAACCTCGTCGTCACGCAGAACCAGGAGTTCGACTTCCTGCTCGACGAGGCGGGGGGAGTTCCACGGCCCTCCCCGGGCGAGGTCTACGCCCCGGTCGACTACCGGCACAGGTACGGCCTGCGGGTCGGCGACGACCTGAGGATCATGACGGACACCGGCGTCCACGACCTGCGTGTCCAGGGGTTCGTGCGCGACGCGCAGATGGCGTCGTCGCTGTCCTCCGCCACACGGTTCCTGGTCTCCGAAACGGACTTCGAACACCTAGGCCGTGCCGGGGGCGGGGCCCCCGAGATCATCGTCGAGTACCGGCTGGCCGACCCCTCCTCGGCGTCCGCGTTCCAGCGCTCGTACGAGTCCGACCAGGCCCTGCCCAAGAACGGGCAGGCGGTCACCTTCGAGATGATCCGCCTGCTCAACGCGTTGGGTGACGGACTGCTGGCCGTGGCGCTGGTGTTCGCGAGCCTCGTGCTCATCGCGATCGCCCTTCTCAGCCTGCGCTTCGTGATCCGCGGGACGTTGGAGGACGAGGTCCGCGAGATCGGTGCGATGAAGGCCGTCGGCCTTCCCGACAGGGCGATCGCCGGGCTGTATCTGTCGAAGTACAGCGTCATGACCCTCCTCGCGTGCGTCGTCGGCGGTGTCCTGGCCGTCGCCGCGGCCGACCTGCTGACGCGGAGCATCCGGGTGAACTTCGCCGAGGCGCCGCCGGGGGCCGCATCGTTCCTGGCGCCGGTGGTCGCGCTCGCGCTCGTCTACCTGTTCGTCATGGCCGTCTGCCGCGGTGTCCTCAGGGGGGTCACAAGGATCCAGGTGGTCAACGCCCTGGTCCACGGCAGCGCCCTCGATGAGCGCCAGACCGCGCGACGCGCCCAACGGCAGGCCAGAAGGGCTCGGCGGACCGGTCTGACCTCCTACCGGGGCGGCGTCAACGGACGCCTCGCCCTGGTGGATCTTCGGGTGGAGGGGAGGCGGTGGGCCCTGATCCCCGTCGTCTTCTTCCTCGCGTCCGTCCTCATGACGCTCCCGGCGAACCTCCTCAGCACGTTCGAGAGCCCCCGCTTCGTCACGTACATGGGGTCACCGGAGAGCGACCTGCGCGCCGACCTGCAGTTCTCCGACGATGTCGACGCCGTCCGCGAGGACATGCTCGCGCGTATGCGCGACGATGACCGGCTGACGGACGTGCGTGTCCTCGCCCACGTGCTGGGCGAGGTCGAGGGGGAGGAGGGGACGGCGGCGCTGCGCGTGGAGGTGGGCGACCACTCCGCCGGCACGGTCGAGTTCCTGGAGGGCGGGCGCCCCGGCCCCGGGCAGATCGCGCTCTCCGTCCTGAACGCGGACAGGTACCGGGTCTCGACGGGGGATGAGATGGTCGTCCGCACCGGCGGGGAGCCGGCCAGACTCACCGTCAGCGGGATCTACCAGGACGTCACCAGTGGCGGACACACCGCCAAGATGCAGGGTGAGGTGACGAGCGGCGCGGTCGGGTACGTGATCCACGCGAACGTACGGGAGGGGACGGCCCCCGCCGCCGTCGCCGACGACTACGGCGAACTCTTCCCGACAGCCACCGTGATCCCCATGCGGGAGTTCGTCCGGCAGACGATGTCGTACGTGACCGGCGCCTTCCAGGGTGCCGCCGTCCTGTCCTTCGTCTTCGGGGTGGGTGTGGCGCTGCTCATCACGGTCCTGTTCCTCCAACTGGTCCTGTCGAGGGACCGACGGAAGATCGGCGTCCTGTCCGCCGTCGGATTCTCGGGGAAGGAGATCGTCGGCCAGGTGAGGGTCAAGACCCTCGTCACGGTCGTCTCGGGAACACTGCTGGGGCTCGTGTTCGCGGCCACGGTCGGGGAGTCCCTCGTCGGCGCCCTCATCTCCCTGGCGGGGCTGGGGATCACGGAACTCCACTTCATTCCGAACCCGCTGCTCGCCTATGTGGCCTACCCGCTGTTCCTGATCGGTGCCGGATACCTCGGCGCCGTGGTGCTCACCGCTCGGATCCGCGATGCGGACAAGAGCTCATGGCTTGAAGGATGAATCGGAGCAACCATGTCACAGGGCCCTCACGTCATGCTGGAGTGCCGGGAGTTGACCAAGACGTACTATTCCACCGATCCGCCGACCCGGGTCATCAACGGAATCGACCTGACCGTCCGGAAGGGCGAGTTCGTCGCCGTGATGGGGGCGTCCGGTTCCGGGAAGTCGACGCTGCTCCACAGCCTCAGCGGAATGGACCGCCCGACGACCGGCAGGGTGCTGCTGGAAGGGCGGGATCTGACCGCCCTGAACGACGCGCAGATGAGCCGGGTCCGGCTGAGGAGGATCGGCCTGGTCTTCCAGCAGGCGTATTTCCTGAACAACCTGAACGTGCGGGACAACATCCTCCTGCCGGCCCTCAAGGCGGCGCCCGAGGACAGGGACGCCGCGATCGCCCGGGTCGACTCGCTCGCGCGGCGGTTCGGGATCGCGCATGTCGTGCGGCACGGCATCACCCAGGTCTCGGGAGGTCAGTTGCAGAGGGCCTCGCTCTGCCGTGCGCTCGCGTGCGAGCCGTCCGTCCTGTTCGCGGACGAGCCGACCGGTGCGTTGAACAGCAGCATGACGACCGAGGTCATGGACGCGCTCACGGGTGTGCACCGTGAGGGCACGACGCTCGTCATGGTCACCCACGACCCGGCCTGCGCCGCCCGGGCCGACCGTGTGGTCTACCTCCGGGACGGCTCGCTGGTCGGCTCCCGTTGGCTGGGAACGTGGAGCGGGGAGGAGTCGACGCGGCGGGAGGACGACCTGCTGGTGTGGCTGAGGGAGCAGGGTTTCTGAGCACCGGTCCAGAAGGTGCGCCCGTGGGGGCCGGGGCACGCTCCCCGCCACCGGGGGGGTGTCACCTCCGGTCGAGCATGTCCAGGTAGTGCGGGTTGTACATCACGCCCAGGACGTTGCCGAAGGGGTCGACCACCGAGGCGGTCACGAACCCGGCGTCGCCCCTGGGCGTGACGGGCTCGTACTCCTTGGCGCCCATGGCCAGCAGCTTCTCCACGGTCGCCGCGACGTCGTCGACGTGCCAGTAGACGACCGCCCCGCCGGGGCCGCCCTGTGCCGAGGGGGGCGCGTACCGGCGGTCGATGATCCCGAGTTCGTGCTGGTGGTCACCGATCCGGAACTCGACGTAGGCCGGGGGCAGCCCGCCGCCGGGGCGCTCGAAGTACGGTTCGGTGCCCGCCAGTCCGGCGTACCAGCGCGCGGCCTCCGCGACGTCGTCGGCCCACAGGGTGACGGTGGTGAGTCCTCGCAGCATGACGGTCCCTCTTTCTTCTCACACGCGCGCGGTGGCGCCGACAGGAGAGAAGCTACGGGACGTTGCGGTCATATACTGTCCTACACTCGGCCCCCGCACGGAGAACCAGGCGGGAACCGCTACAACCAGCCCATGTCCTGGGCGGTGCGGATGGCCGCCATGCGGTTGTCCGCCCCGGTCTTGCCGATGGCGTTGGACAGGTAGTTGCGCACGGTCCCCTCGGACAGGTGCAGCGACCTGGCGATCCGCGCGACGGTGGTCCCGTCGGAGGCCGCCCGCAGCACCTCCGTCTCGCGGTCGGTGAGGGGGCTCTCCCCACCGACCATCGCCGCGGCGGCCAGGTCGGTGTCGATGTACCGGCCCCCGCCGTGGACCCGGCGGACCGCCCCGGCAAGCTGCTCGACCGGGGCGTCCTTGGCCAGGAAGCCGCGCGCGCCGGAGGACAGCGCCCGGCGCAGGTACCCCGGGCGGCCGAAGCTCGTGAGGATGACGACCCCGCAGTCGGGCGCCTCCTCCCTGAGTCGGGCGGCGACCTCCAGCCCCGTGGCGCCGGGCATCTCGATGTCGAGGACCGCCACGTCCGCCCCGTGCTCGCGGACCGCGCCGACGACCTGGTCGCCCCGGCCGACCTCGGCGACGACACCGAGGTCCTCCTCCAGTCCCAGGAGCGCGGCGATCGCCCCTCTGACGAGGTGTTCGTCATCCGCCAGAACGATCTTGATCAAGGCCTGCCCTTCCTTTGCGCCACGCTGGCAGAAGGACGTTATCGTTCCGGGGAGGACTGCGTCACACGGACTCGAAACCTTGCCATATCGGTCTCTCACCCTGCTCTAACCCGCGCGAACCATCATGGAACCCGTCAGCAGGGATCGTCCCGCGAGTCGGAGGCTGAGTTGAACCCCAACGAACCGAATGCAGGCACGGCGGCCGGGAACGAGGAGCCCGCATACCGTCCCGCCGAGCCGGCCGACCAGCCCGAGGCGTCCGGTCAGACCGGGGAGCACCCCTCCCGCGACGGCGACGCCCAGCAGACAGCGGCCGCCGAGCACGGAACCGGGCACGACGACCCCGGTGCGGTGCCCGACACCGCACCAGGCGCCGTCCCCGGCCAGGAGACCGGACCGCGGTTCGTGCCCACCGGTCCCGCCCGCGACTGGTCCGGACCCGAGACGGCCGGCCCGGCGGCCTACACCTACCCCGCACCTCCGCCGCCCGGCGCCGAGGGCGCCTGGACCGCCGGCCCGAGCGGGGGCCCGGCCGGCGGCCACCCGGGCGTCCACGCCCACCACGCGGGCGGACCGGTGCCGCCCTACGGCGGCCAGGGGGGACCGGGCGGTGACGGCTCGGCGTTCTCCGGAGGGCACCCCGCCTTCGGCGGACCGGGGGGAGCCCAGGGGCCGGGAGGACCCGGTGGGCCCGGCGGCCCGGGACAGCCGCCGTTCGGCCACCAGGGGCCTCCTCCGGGTTCGGTACCGCAGCCCGGGAAGCCCCGCGGAGGACGCGTCGTCACCGTCGCGGCGGTCACCGCACTGATCACCAGCCTCATCGTGGGGCCGATCGCCGCGGTGGGCACCGCCTACCTGCTGCCGGGCGGGATATCGTCACCGATCAGCTCGCTCACCGGCGAGCAGGGGTCGACTCCCACCGAGGGCGAGGTCGGCGAGGTCGCCGACACCGTACTGCCGAGTGTGGTCTCCATCGAGACCGCCAACGGGAGCGGCAGCGGGGTGATCATCTCCTCCGACGGCCAGATCCTCACCAACGCGCACGTGGTGGAGGCGGCCCCGGGCAACGCCCTCCAGGTGACGTTCAACGACGGCAGCTCCGCGCGCGCCGAGGTCCTGGGGTCGGACACGGTGTCCGACATCGCGGTGATCCAGGCGGAGGGCCGCACCGGCCTCGAACCGGCGGTGCTCGGCGACTCCGACCAGGTCGGCGTGGGGGCCGACGTGGTCGCGATCGGCTCGCCGCTGGGCCTGTCCGGCACGGTGACCACGGGTGTGGTCAGCGCGCTGAACCGACCGGTGAACACGGGCGTGACCGAGGGCGAGTCCGGCACCACCTCGACGGTGATCAACGCGATCCAGACGGACGCCGCGATCAACCCGGGCAACTCCGGGGGGCCGCTGGTGAACATGAACGGCGAGGTCATCGGGATCAACACCGCGATCGCCGGGATCTCCCAGGACAGCGGATCGGTGGGCCTGGGCTTCGCGATCCCCGTCAACCAGGTCCGGCCCATCGCCGAGCAGCTGGTCGAGGAGGGCTCCGCCAGCTACGCCGCGATCGGGGCGACCATCACCCGCAGCTCGGCGGGCGGAGCGGAGATCGTCGAGGTGAACGAGGGCAGCGCCGCCGAGGCGGCGGGGCTGACCGCCGGCGACGTGGTGGTGTCCGTCGACGGGGAGACGGTCACCTCGCCCGACCAGCTGATCGCGCTGATCCGTTCGCACCGGCCCGGTGACGAGGTGACCTTCGGGGTCCTGGAGAACGGCTCCAGCAACGCGAAGGAGGTGCCGGTGACCCTCGGGGAGCAGACCTCCTCCTCCGTCCGTTCGGAGGGCTCGGACGGCATCGGCGACTGAACCAGCCGAACCAGACGACCACGGTCGTCCCTCCCGAGGGGCGGTCCCGGGCATGGGGGTCCCGGGGCCGCCCCTCCTTCGTGTCCGCCCGGGGGTGGTGCCGCCTCCGCCCCCGGGCGGGCTTCCGTGCCACCAGCGGCGGGCGCCCGCTCCCGGTCATCGTCCGGGCGTGGCCGCGGGTCCGCCGGCACCACCCTGCGGTCCACCGCTGGAGCGGCCGCGCGCACGTCTTCGGCGGCGTGGTGTCCGCCGGTGTGCCGGACCCGGTCACGGACCTCCTCCCGACGGGCATGTTCGTCAGCTGGGTGCCGCCGCCGCTGGTCCTGGAGCGGTGGCTCAAGTACAGGGGTCCAGCACGGCGGGGGCGGCGCGCGGCGGCCGTCCCGCCGTCCGCCGCGTCAGGTGCTATCTGACGCGTCGGTTCGTCGTCACCGGAAGGTCGGTGGCGGTCAACTCACGTGATCCACACTCGTGCCTGTCCGGCGCGCCCCAACGCCGTCCCGCCCGCAGGAGAGCCCTCCATGTCGACGTCCTTCGCCTCCCCCGTTCCCTCCGCCCCGCGGACCCCGGCGCGGGTGGTGTCCGGCCCGCACCCCTCCGGGGCCCGGGGCCGCGGGGTCCGGCTCCTCGTCGGAACCGACACCTACCCGCCCGACGTCAACGGCGCGGCCTACTTCACCGCCCGGCTGGCCCGGGGTCTGGCCGCGCGCGGTGTGTCCGTGCACGTCGTGTGCCCCTCTCCCGAGGGCCGGCCGTACGTGGTCGAGCGCGACGGAGTGGTGGAGCACCGGCTGCGGTCGGTGCCCTCGCTCGCCCACGAGAGCGTCCGCCTGACCGTCCCGGCCGGGACCCGCGGCCACCTCGACCGCCTGCTGTCCCGTCTGCGCCCGGACGCGGTGCACCTCCAGAACCACTTCATCATCGGCCGGGCCCTCACCCGCGCGGCACGCGAGCACGGTGTCCCGGTCGTGGCCACCAACCACTTCATGCCGGAGAACCTCTTCGACTACCTGCGGGTGCCCGGGCCCCTGCGACCGCACGCGGCCCGGCTCGCCTGGTGGGACCTGCGCGCGGTCCTGGCGGGCGCCGAACACGTGACCACGCCGACCCCGGCCGCGGCGCGGCTGCTGCGGGAGCGGGGATTGACCCGAACGGTCGAACCGGTCTCCTGCGGGATCGACCTCGTCCGCTTCAGCCCCCTGCGCGCGGACGGCACCGGGCGTCGGCGGCTGCGCGCCCGGCTGGGCCTGCCGGACCGCCGGACGATGCTCTTCGTCGGGCGGCTGGACGAGGAGAAGCGCGTCGAGGAGCTGGTCCGGGCCGTGGCGCGCGTCCCGGACGTCCAGTTGGCCCTGGTCGGCAAGGGCGGATGCCGACGGCGTCTGGAGGCGGTGGCGGTGCAGGAGGGCGTCCAGGACCGGGTGGTCTTCCTGGGGTTCGTGTCCCACGCGGACCTGCCGGACGTCTACCGCTGCGCCGACGTGTTCACCATCGCGAGCATCGCCGAACTCCAGAGCATCGCCACGCTGGAGGCGATGGCGAGCGGACTTCCGGTGGTGGCGGCGGACGCGATGGCCCTGCCGCACCTGGTCGAGGCCGGGCGCAACGGGTACCTGTTCCCGCCCGGGGACCACGGGACGCTGGCGCTGCGGGTGGCGGACGTCGTGGCCGACGAGGACCGGCGGCTGCGTATGGGCGAGCGCAGCCGGGCCATGGCGGAGCGGCACCGGTTGGAGGACTCCCTGGAACGGTTCGAGCGCATCTACCGCGACGCCGCGCGCGGTGCGGCGGTCGGCAGGACGGTCGGGGCGCCGGGGAGGGCCTGAGGGCCGCGGCCGCCCGGCCGGGCCGGTCAGTCGTCCTCCCCCGGCGGCGTGAACAGCGGGAGGCGGAACCCGACGACCGCGCCGCCGCCCTCACGGTTGCGCGCGAAGACGTCGCCGCCGTGCGCCAGGGCGATGTCGCGCACCATCGCGAGCCCGAGGCCGGAGCCGGGCAGGCTGCGGGCCTCGGTCGCACGGTAGAACCGCTCGAAGACGCGGTCGAGCTGCTCGGGGGCGATGCCGGGGCCGCGGTCGAGGACCTCCACGGCTCCCCCGCGCACCCGGATCTCGATGGGTGCGGTGCCCTCGGGGTCGAACTTGGCGGCGTTCTCCACCGGGTTGGCGATCGCGCGTTCCAGTGCGCTGGGGCGGCCCCACACGACGCTGTCGTCGGCGTGCACGGTGATCTCGCGGCCGGTGCGCCGCCGGGTCCGGACGGCGACGCGTTCGGCGACCTCGCCCAAGGCGACGGAGCTCCGGGACTCGTCCTCGTGCTCGCCGGTGGCCAGACCGACGAGTTCGTTGACGAGGGTGGTGAGCTCGCGCGCCTCGCCCCGGAGGTCGTCGATGAGCCGTTCGCGCGCCCGGGGCGTGAGCCGGTCCACCCGGCCCAGCACCTGCACGTTGGTGTAGAGGCTGGTCAGCGGCGTACGCAGTTCGTGGGCGGCGTCCTGGACGAGGCGGCGCTGCTCCTCCTTCGAGCGGGCCAGGCGCCCGAGCATGGCGTCGAACGCGCTGCTGAGGCGGCCCACCTCGTCGCGGCCGGCCTCGCCGTCGCCCTCGGCGTCGCTGACCGGGTCGAGGCGCCCGGTGGAGCTGACGTACTCGGCGGCGTCGGTGAGGCGGACGAGGCGCTGGGTGGTGCGGTGCCCCACGAGCCAGCCCGTGGCGGCGGCGGCCAGCGCGACGAGCAGCCCCACCCACAGGATCTGGGTGGCGAGCCGGTCGATCATCGCCTCCACCGGTGACAGGGGTTGCAGGAGCTGGATGGCTCCGCCCTGCCCGCCGACGGAGACCGTGGCCAGCCGGAAGTCCCGCCCCTCGACGTCCGTCTGGCGGACCTGGGTGACCCCCGCCTCCGTGTCCCGGGCGATCTCCAGGTCCCGTTCGTCGGTGGGAAGGATGACGGCCTGTTCGGGGTTGGCCGCGGTGACCGACAGGTTGCCGCCCGGGCCGAGGTACTGCGCCTGGAACCTGCCGCTGGACATGATGACGAGGGCGGCGCCGATCGACTCCCCCGCCCCGGACACGTGGCGGGCGACGAGCTGTTCGGACACTCCCTCGACGGTGCGGTCGAACTCCTCCCGGGCGTCGGTCCGGATGAGCGAGGCGGCGGTGGTGTAGGCCAGGGTGCCCACGAGGGCGATCGTCACCGCCGCCACCAGGGCGAACAGGACCGCGAAACGGGTGCCCAGCCGCCAGTCGCGCGGCTGGGCCAGCAGTTCGCGCCGCCGGGCGCGGTTCGCGCCCGGCGGTGGCCCCGGAGGCGGTGCGCTCGGCGGTGGTGTGCTCGGCGGTGGTGTGCCCGGAGGCGGCTGGGCGTTCATGGCCGGAGGGTGTACCCGACGCCGCGGACGGTCTGGATGAGCGGCGGGCCGCCGACCTCCAGCTTGCGGCGCAGGTAGCTGATGTAGACGGCGAGGTTCTTGGACTCGGGGCCGAAGTCGTAACCCCAGATGCGGTCGTAGATCGTCGCGTGGTCGAGGACGATCCCCTCGTTGCGGACCAGGAGTTCGAGGAGGTCGAACTCGGTCTTGGACAGGTCGACCTCGCGGTCGCCGCGCCAGACCCGCCGGGCGAGGGGGTCGAGCCGCAGCTCACCGACCTGGAGCGGTCCCTCCGCCGCGCCCTCCTCGGTGGCGGGGGCGGCGCGGCGCAGCAGGGCGCGCAGCCGTGCGAGGAGTTCGTCCAGCTCGAAGGGTTTGGCGAGGTAGTCGTCGGCGCCCGCGTCGAGTCCGGCCACACGGTCGGGGGTCTCCACGCGCGCGGTGAGCATGAGGATGGGGGTGCGGTCCTTCTCGGCGCGCAGCACCCGGGTCACGCCCAGGCCGTCGACACCGGGCATCATGACGTCGAGCACGAGCAGGTCGACGGGGTCGGCGTGCACGGCGGCGAGGGCCTGGACGCCGTCCGCCGCCGTGCGCACCTCGTAGCCCTCCAGTTGGAGCGCGCGTTCCAGTGACTCCCTGATCGCCCGGTCGTCGTCGGCGACCAGCACGGTGGCCGCGGCGGAGGTGGCTTCCATGGCCACATGGTCCCGTATCCGGGTGAGAGAGCGGTAAGAGCCCGGTGAGGGCGTGTCAGGAACCGGGGGTGAAGACGCGGGTGCGGCGGAGTCCGGCGGCGCGGCCCTTGCCCGCCACGACGAGCGCCATCTTGCGGGAGGCCTCGTCGAGCATCTCGTCACCGAGCATGACGGCCCCCCTGCGGTCGACCGTCGTCGCGTGGGCGTAGGCGTCCAGGATGAGCTCGGCGTGGTCGTAGTCCTCCTGGGTCGGGGCGTAGACCTCGTTGGCGGCCTCCACCTGGAGGGGGTGCAGGACCCACTTGCCGTCGAAGCCGAGCGCCGCAGTGCGGGCCGCCGAGCGCCGGAAGGCGTCCACGTCGCGGACCTGGAGGTAGGGGCCGTCGACGGCCTGGAGGCCGTGGGCGCGGGCGGCGGTGAGGATGCGCATGAGCACGTAGTGGTAGGCGTCACCGGTGTCGTACCCGGGCGGCTGCTCGCCGACGACCAGGCTCCTCATGTTGAGCGAGGCCATGAAGTCGGCGGGCCCGTAGACGAGGGACTCCAGCCGGGGCGAGGCGGCGGCGATCGCGTCGACCTCCGTCAGGCCGCGGGCGTCCTCGATCTGTGCCTCGATGCCGATCCGGCCGACCTCCAGCCCGACGGCGCGTTCGATCTGGGTGAGGAGGGTGTCGAGCCAGTGCACGTCGCGCGGGGAGGTGACCTTGGGCAGCACGAGGCAGTCCAGTTCGGCCCCGGCGCCCTCCACGACCGCGATGACGTCCCGGTAGGCCCACGCGGTCGACACGTCGTTGACGCGCACCGAGCGCAGCTTCCCGTCCCACCCGCCGTCGTTGAGCACCCGGACGACGTTCTCGCGCGCGGCCGCCTTCTCCAGCGGCGCCACCGCGTCCTCCAGGTCCAGGAAGAACGCGTCGACGTCCAGTTCCCGCGCCTTCTCCACGAACCGGGGGTTGGACCCCGGCACCGCGAGTACCGACCGCCGCGACCTGAGTTCGCCCATCGCCGTTCCCGCTCCGCTCGCCCGTCCGTCCGTACCGCCACCGGCGTCGCACCGTGTGGCGCCGCCCCGATCCGCTGCCGGGGCGCGCGGCTCATCATCGCACCGCGCGGTGCGTAGGGTGTGGTCCGGGGGCCCGACGCGCCCCGCAGAGCACGAGGACCGGGAGTGACCATGTCCGCCACACGGTACCCGACCAGCGCCCACTGGGGCAGCTACCAGGTCGTCGTCGACGACGGCCGTGTGGTGGGGGTGCGCCCGGACCCGGACGACCCGGCGCCGTCCCCGGTCATGGGCAACACCCCGCAGGCCCAGCACCACGCCTCGCGCGTGGCGCGTCCCGCGGTGCGACGCCGCTGGCTCGACCACGGGCCGGGGCCGGACCCGCGCCGGGGCGACCCGGAGGACGAGTACGTCGAGGTGGGGTGGGACACCGCCCTGGACCTGCTCGCGCGCGAGCTGGACCGGGTGCGCGCCGAGCACGGCAACGCCGCGATCTACGGCGGCTCCTACGGCTGGGGCAGCGCGGGCCGTGTGCACCACGCGCAGAGCCAGCTACACCGGTTCCTCAACACGATCGGCGGGTACACGCGCTCCCGGACGACCTACAGCCACGGGGCGGTGGAGGTGCTCATGCCCCGGCTGCTGGGCACCCCGGCCGCCAACCGTCTGCTGCACCGCGCCCCCGCCTGGACCCAGATCCGCAGGCACACGGAGCTGCTGGTGTCCTTCGGCGGCCTGCGGGTGTCCAACACCTGGACGTCGTCCGGCGGCCGGGCCGCCCAGACCGCGGGTCCCGCGATGCGCGAGGCGGCCGACGCGGGTGTGGAGTTCGTGTCGGTGTCGCCGCTGGCCGACGACACCGACAAGGGTGTCCGGGCCGAGTGGGTGCCGGTCGCCCCGGGCACCGACACCGCCGTGCTGCTCGCCCTCGTCCACGTCCTGTTCGACGAGGGGCTGGCCGACACCGACTTCCTCGACCGGTACACGGTGGGCGCCGACCGGCTGCGCGCCTACGTCACGGGCGAGCGCGACGAGCGCGGGAACCCGGGCGGGACGGCGCGCACCCCCGAGTGGGCGGAGGCGGTCAGCGGGGTCCCGGCCGACCGGCTGCGGGAGCTGGCCCGGCGGATGGCGCGGAAGCGGACGCTGGTCAACGTGGGCTGGTCGGTGCAGCGGGCCCGGTACGGCGAGCAGCCGCTGTGGGCGGGACTGGCGCTGGCGTGCTGCCTGGGGCAGGTGGGCCTGCCCGGCGGCGGGTTCGCGTCGGGGTACGGCTCGATGGGCAGCTACGGGGGCGGGGCGACGCCGCTGGGGCTGCCGCGCATGCCGCAGGGCGACAACCCGGTGGACTCGTTCATCCCGGTGGCGCGGGTCGCGGACATGCTGCTGCACCCGGGCGGCGGCTACCGGTACGACGGGGCCGAACACCGCTACCCGGACGTGCGGCTCGTGTACTGGGCGGGCGGCAACCCCTTCCACCACCACCAGGACCTCACGCGGCTGAGCCGGGCGTTCGGCCGGGCGGAGACCGTGGTGGTGCACGAGACGCACTGGACGGCGACGGCGCGCCACGCCGACATCGTGGTCCCGGCCACGACCGTGCTGGAGCGCGACGACCTGACCGCGAGCCAGGGCGACCTGACCGTGCGGGCGATGCCGCGCGCGGTGCCGCCGCACGGTGAGGCGCGCGACGAGTACGACACCTACGCCGACCTGGCCGAGCGGTTGGGCGTGCGCGAGGAGTTCACCGAGGGCCGGACGAGCGGGGAGTGGCTGCGGCACATCTACGGGCGCTGGCGGTCGATGGCGTCCCGCCGGGGGCTGGAGGTGCCCGACTTCGACGCGTTCTGGGCGCGGGGCCGGACGGAGATCCCGGGCCGGGTGGAGGACGAGGCGCTGCTCGGTGAGTTCCGCGGGGACCCGGAGGGGCGGCCGCTGCGGACGCCGAGCGGGCGGATCGAGCTGTACTCGGAGACGATCGCGTCCTTCGGCTACGAGGACTGCCCCGGGCACCCGGCGTGGCTGCCAGGCCCGGCGGTCGAGGCGGGAGACGGCGCGTGGCCGCTCGTGCTGCTCGCCAACCAGCCGAGCGGACGGCTGCACAGCCAGCAGGACATGGGGGCGCACAGCCGGTCGCAGAAGATCCGGGACCGCGCGCCGCTGCGGATGCACCCGGACGACGCCCGGGCGGCCGGGGTCGCCGACGGCGACGTGGTGCGGGTGGTCGGGGCGCGCGGCTCGTGCCTGGCCGGGCTGGTGGTGAGCGACGCGCTCCGGCCGGGGGTGGCGCAGCTGTCGACGGGTGCGTGGTTCGACCCGTCGGCGGACGGGGTGACCTGCGTGCACGGCAACCCGAACGCGCTGACGGAGGACGTGGGGACGTCGTCGCTGTCCCAGGCGTGCACGGGGCAGTTGACGCGGGTGCGCGTGGAGCCGTTCACCGGCCCGCTGCCGCCCGTGCGGGCCTTCGACCCGCCGCGGGGCGTCACCCCGGTCTGACGACCACACACGTGCGCCCCTGTCCACCAGTGTGTCGCCTGTCCACAGGTACGGCGACGGTCCGGCGCGCAGGAGTCCCCACCCGGTTTCCTTGGTAGAGGGGGACGCTCAGGCCGCCGGTTCCGGCATGCCCGGCCCCGCCCGCGAGAACCTCAGGAGTGCGGGCGAGCCGACATGACCGCGAACCGGGTGCCGGACAGGCCGTCCCATCCTCGCCCGCGGCAGCGAAGGGGGTGCCGTCGCGCCCAGGACGGCACCCCCTCGATCGCTTCGGTCACGCATCGCGATGACCGCGGAACCACCGGGCCACCTCGTCGGCGTGGGTGTCCGGCGGAAAGACCGGGTAGAAGACGTGTTCGATCGTGGCGCCGCGCAGCACCAGGGTCAGGCGCCGGTAGAGCGTGTGGCCGTTGGCCTCGAACGTGGGGAGCCCGAGCTGGTCCGCGAGCGTGAGCCGAGGGTCGCAGAGCATCGGGTAGGGCAGGTGCAGGCGATCCACGAGCGCCTGCTGGTAGTCGGCCCGGTCCGAGGACAGGGCGAGCACGCGTTCGACGCCGTGCGCCCCCAACGCGTCGAGGTTGTCGCGGAAGCCGCAGGCTTCCTGGCTGCATCCCCGGGCACCGGGAATCTCGTTCCAGCCCTCGGGGACGTCGGCGGCCGGGTCTCCGGTGAGCGGGTAGAGGAAGAGCACCCAGCGGCCCGCGGAGACCTCGTCCAGACGGATGTCACTGCCGTCGGTGCTGGTGAACGACAAGGCGGGCAGCGTGCGGCCGGGCAGGTGGTCAGCGGCGCCGTCGTCGACCGGGGCCGGCAGGTCGGCGGGCAGGGGATCGGCCTCGGGCAGCATGGTGTCGGGCTCCTTCGTCGGCTCGGTGGCGGCGGGGACGGGAAATCCTCGCCGGGCCGCCGCGTCACGGCGGCGGATCAACTGGTCCCGGCTGTGGGCCAGCCGGGTGACGAGCAGGTCGAGCGCCTCGATCTTTCGCTGGTAGGCGGCCAGTGACTCCGCACAGTGGTCGCTCACCTCGTGTCCCGCGCGCAGGCAGGCGAGGAACGGCCTGGTCTCCCTGGGTGTGAGGCCGAGCGCGGCGAGGCTGCGGATCTCCTCCGCCAGCCGGACGTCCTCCGCGCTGTAGTCGCGGTAGCCGTTGGCTGCGCGGTCGGGCCTGAGCAGACCGCACTCCTCGTAGTAGCGCAGCGCCTTGATCGTCACGCCAGCGGCCGCGGCCGCCTCACCTGCACGCATGTGCGCCTCCTCGTCGTCCAGAACGTTAGACCCGGACGTCGGGGGACGGGTCAAGTGCGGACCGCCCGTCCCTCCGCACCGTCCGGGCGGTCCGGCTGGAAGCGGCAACATCAACTGGGGCTACACCATCTCCCGCCAGGTGCAGAGGATCATCACGAGCCAGGTCCGGGAGAACGGGGTCTCCTGGAGGAGGGACGGGAGGAGCATGCCGCAGAATGCGCCACACGGCGCCGAAGACAAGAGCTACCACCGGCACGGAACGCCAACTCCGGTGAGCGACGGAGACAGGATCCGATGTGAAGATATTCTGACATTTCGAGTTAATGTTGCAGGAAATTCTGGCGATGGCGCCATCGCGCGGGCCGCTGACGTCCGGGCCGAGCAGTGAACAGGAAGCGGAGCTCCGATGCCGTGAAGAAATGGGGGGAGGATCTCCTCCGCCAACTCGGGCAACCCTGCGTGTACAGGCTGACGGCCACAGAAGCGGAAAATGTGCATGCTTTCATCATTGAAAGCGGACTCGAACCCGGGTCCACCCTTCGTCTGGGTTCCGACAGCGCTTCCTGGGGAGGTGGTGAGCCGGGCGTGCTGGTCGGCCTCGCCCTTGACCCCGGGGGCCATGGTCCATGGTGAGACTCCCGGACTCCTTGCCGGACGCTGAATCGATCAGGATGCTCGCCGATCAAATTCAGGAGGAGATTCTGGAAAGCACCCACGGCGATCCGGTGCCCACGTGCCCGGGACACCCCCATCCCGCCACACCCGATGTGGTGGACGGTGTTCCTTCCTGGGTGTGCCCGCGGGACAGCCGTAACATCCGCCCGACCATCTCGTCGGATTCCGTTGGATGACGGCGTGGCCTCACGTCGGTGAGGTCACCAGGACGGGACCGCACGCTCGACGTCGGCGTCGGCGCGCGTCAGCGCACCAGCAGCCCGTTCACCTTCCGGGGCAACGCCATCCCGGCCAGACCGACCAGCGCGTACCCCACCTGTCCCGGGGCGAGCATCCCCAGCACGACCCCCGTGTTGGCGCCGGGCGCGCGCAGGAACGCGCTCATCCTCGGGTGGGCGTAGGGCACCCCGTTGCCCGACACCAGCAGCGTCACCACCGCGACGAGGGCCAGCGCCGCCCACACGGTCCCGCCCGCGTCGAGACCGCCCAGCCACGTGTCCGCCCGGTCGAGCGCCAGCAGCGCGTACGCCGCGTCACCCGCGATCTCCTCCCCTCCGATGACCGCCGACACCCCGGCCACCACGGGCAGCGCCGCGAACAGCGCGCCCGCCGACCGGGCACCGGTCACACCCCCGGTGGCGGACAGCCCGAGCCTGGCGGCCAGTTCCCGGGCGCCTCGCGTCAGCTCCCCCTGGTCGGGGTAGCGCCGCCAGGCCCGCCCCTCCGACCGGGCCTCCCCCATCGCGTTCGCCCGGCGCCACCGCAGGAAACGCCAGGTGTCGCACAGCGCCGTCGGCCCCCGCCGGGCGGCGATGGCGGACACGGCCAGTTCGTGCGCGATGGACGACACCGTCGTGGCGAGGGTGACCGGCAGGTCCACCCACGAGAGCGCGATGCGCCGGAACAGCGGCGCGATGTCGGCCGGGACCCGGACCCGCATCGCGATCGACCGCCCCCACGCCCGGCGCCGCAGCCGGGGCAGCGGAGGCTGGCCGGGCAGGGCGGGGGTGCTCTCGGCCGCGGTGCCGATCATCCGGTAGTCCATGGCGACGGCGCACACCAGGGCGAGGAGGAGCAGCCACGGGGTGAGGACCCCGCCGCCGAGCAGGCCGTGGACGACGTCCGTGGCCGGGTGCAGGGCGGCCCCGGCGAGCACCGCGTTGAGGTTGAGGTGGTCCAGGAGGGCGACCGTCAGCGCCAGGGGCGGCAGCAGCCAGAGCCACGCGCCGTACCGGCGACCGACGATCGCCAGGCCGAGGACGGCCCCGACCAGCCCGGTGGTGACGGCGTGCCCGGCGAAGACCGCGAGGACGGTCCCGTCCGGCGCGGTGACCGTCGTGCCTCCGGGCAGGAGGATCCCGCCGTCGGCGGAGACGTCGGCGGCGCCGAGGGCGACCTCGGTGAGCAGGCGTTCGGCCAGCTGGAAACCCGCTCCGGAGGCGGCGGCCAGCAGCAGGAGGTCGACGGCGGCCAGGCGCCGGGCGCGGCGCCGCGCGACCAGCGCGAACAGCAGCAGCGGGGTGAGCTTGCCCAGCTCCTCCACGGGCACGGCGACGTAGGCGTAGCCGACCACGCCGTAGGGCTCGGCGCCCAGGAGCCGGAGCAGGGCGGCCTCGGCGGCGGCGATCGGCCAGAGCAGGGCCGCGCCGACGGCGGCCGTCCGCAGCAGGTCGGCGAAGGAGACCGTGCGGGAGCGGGCGGGCCAGGCGAGTTGGAGGAGCAGCAGGAGGGCGGCGGCCAGGGCCGGGATCACGGCGTCCAGCCCGGGGACGGCCAGCGGCGCGGCGAGCAGGACGACGAGCATCGCCCATCCCCAGGCGCCCCGGAGGGCGCGCAGGGCGCGGACGGTGCGCGGTGAGCGCGCGCGGGCCCGCTCGAACCCGCGCGCGAGGCGTTCGGCCGGGTCGGGGCCGGGTACGCGGGGGGTCTTGGTGTGCCTGGCCCCGGCGGCGGCGCAGCCGTAGAGCTGCGCGGCGCGGGTGAGCTGGACGCCGCCGTCGGCCCTCGCGCGGGCGGCGAAGGCGGCGCGGGCCCGGGGGATGTCGGCGCCCACGAGTTCGCGGACGAAGTCGGCGGGACCCGCGGCCACGGTGAGTTCGTCGGCCGCGACCAGGACGGCGGCGGAGAAGTCCTCGACGCAGACGAGGAAGTCGGTGGGGTGGGGTCCCCAGCCGCGGATGAGGTCGATGAGGGTGTCGGTGTCGAGGGGGACCTCGGTGACGGCGTCGTAGGAGAACTCGGCCCGGGTGCGGCAGACCAGGAGCCGGGAGACGCCCATGGCGCGGCCGGCGGAGACGATCGCGCGGATGAGGTTGCGGTCGCGGGGCACGACGAACGGGGTCGTGACCTTGCCCCCGGCCCTGATCCAGTGGGGGTCGAGCTCGGTGGCTCCGGCACAGACGCGCAGAACGAGGTCGCGCGCGAGCATGGCCTGTTCTTCCATGGATGTCCTCGTGCCGTGCCAGGGGGCGGTCCGGGCCTGCCGCGCCGTGGGGGCGGGGCGGCCCGGACCGAGCATAACGGCGAGGTGCGTGGGGCGCGTCACGCGACCTCTCACTCCCGGGGGCACCGGAGCCACACCCCGTGCACCGCCTGCCCCGCTCAGGCGGGGGCGGGCACCCCGGGTCCGCCCTGGTCGGCGCGCGGGACGCGGGCCGGGTGCGGTCCGGCGCCGAAGGCGTCGCCGCACAGCTGGACGAGGTGCCGTACGCCGGGCAGGTCGATCGCCCATCCCGTGAGCGCCCACCCGAGGTTGAGGTGCTCCATCGCCCGGGCCAGCGCGGAGACCCCGCTCCACCGCAGGCCGTCCGGTGTCTCGTAGGTGAGGCGGTACAGCACGTCGGGGTGCTCGGCGGCGGGGCGGATGTCGAGGGCGATCGGCGCCCGGACGGTGAGCCAGCGGGCGAGGGTCAGGCAGAGGTCGCAGTGCGCGTCGACGTGGAGCACGCCCCTGGTCCGCCCGGGCCACGGCCGCCACCGGGGCAGCCAGGGGCGTACCCGCGACCGGTAGGTGGTCCAGTCCTGCCCGAAGCGCTCACGCAACTGCGCGCCCTCGTGCCAGTCGGCCAGTCCGACGGAGTAGGCCACGGCCGACACCGCCAGGAACAGGGCGAGGGGTTCGCGCAGCAGGGCGGCGAGGACGAGGTGGACGGCGACCATCGACGTCTGCATGGGGTTGCGCACGAAGGCGTAGGGGCCGCTGGTGACCAGGCGCCCCGGCGGGTCGTACGGGAGCGGGGTGCCGCCGCCCACCCGGGCGAACTCCCGCGCGGCGGCCAGGCCGGGCAGCCCCGCCAGAAGGAGGAGTTGGGCGACCGCGAGGGTCTGCGGGCCGGACGGGACCGGCCCCAGCACAAGGATCGGCAGACCGACCATGAGCCCGCCCGCCAGCGCGGCCTGTGTCCAGACGCGGGCGTGCACCAGCTGGCCGTTCCGGGTCCAGTAGGCGAGCAGGAGCCCCGGGATGAGGGTCACCGTGGCGCCGGTCAGCTCCCCGGCCAGCCAGAAGGCGCCCAGGTCGATGACGGGGTCGGCCAGCGGCATGAGGGTCACGTCGATCCAGACCAGCAGTCCGGCCAGGAGCGGGACGGGCAGGAGGCGCAGCAGCAGGGCGGGCAGGGCGCCCCACAGCACGACCCAGGCGAGCAGGAGGTCGAGGGGGACACCGCGCCACTCGGCGCCGTCGGTGTGGAAGGTCCACCAGCCCGCGCGCAGGGCGTACAGGTTGAGCGGGACGAGGGTGAGCAGGGACCAGGAGCTGGCCACGATCACCGCGGCGATCTCGCGCGGACGGGGCGCGCGCCACAGGCACAGACCGGTGAGCAGCAGCAGGGGGACGAACAGGCCGAGGCCCCGGACGAGCCCGGCGTGGAGTTCGGGGTTCACCGGCCCTCTCCCCCCTCGGCGCTCCCGGAGGCGTCGGCGGGCCCGTCCGTGGCCGGGGGCCGCCCCGGCCCGCGTCGGCCGACGGCGTCCCTGACCGTGATGACCGCCCCCACGACCGCGAGGAACAGCAGGGTCCAGAGGATCAGCCGGAGCAGGGACCCGCCCAGTACGGGACCCGACATCGCCAGGCCCAGGGCGGTGGTGACCGTCCGCTCGGTCACCGCGGTCCCCGGGCGAGCGCCGAGAACGAGCACCAGTGCGATGAGGGCGGGGAGGGCGGTGTACAGGATCCGGGTCGGGTCCAGGCCCTCCCAGGGCGCCCGCAGGACGGTGACGAGGGCGAAGGTGGCGACGACGCCCGCCGCGAGGGTCCGTCGGCGCCGCTCCGCGCGGAGGCGCTCGGGGTCCGGTCCCCCGGAGGGGGTGGGGGTGCGGGGTCCGGGGTTCACCGTTCCTCCTCCGTCGCGGCGGCCGCGAAGGTGTCGGCGAGGTAGGCGGCGGCCAGGTCGGTCGCGTAGGACTGGAGCGGCCCGAAGTACCACGAGGGCTCGTAGGTGCGTTCGAACTCGATCGCCCAGGCCAGCCGGGTTCCGTCGCCCTCCGCCGTCCACACCGCCTCGGCCCGGCGCATGTCCATCCACCGCGCGAACGCGGTGTCGGCGGTCACCTCGAAGACGACGCGTCCGCCGTCGGACCGCACGTCGCTCTGGACGACCACCAGTTCCATGTGCTGGTCGACCCACTCGGCGCCGACCCCCAGCGACCGCGCCCGGGTGAAGGTGACGGTCCTGGTGTCGCCGACCGCCAGCCCCTGGCCCGTCGCCCCGAGCGGCTCGGGGAAGGGCACGGCGCGCAGGAAGAGCGCGTCCGGCTCGGTGTAGTCGGGCGGTGCGGCGAGGGCCGCGGCGACGGCCTCGGGGGACGCGTCGACCAGGACCTCCCCCTCGCCCCGGTCGTCGGCGGGCAGGAGGCTGGCCCCGCCCACGCCCTCCAGCGTCAGGGCGAGGAGCAGCGGCACCGAGAACAGTGCGTGCCGGGCACCGGGGCCGTCCCGTCGGATCGCCACGCACACCCAGGCGACGAGCGCGACGACGCCGTAGATCAGCGGCGCGGCGATGACCAGGCACACCAGGCCCTCGCCGAGCAGCGGACCGGACAGCGCCAGGAGGACGGTGGTGGTCGCCATCGCGACGCCGACCGCCGAGCGCGGCCGGGCGGTGCACACGACCAGCAGGGCGATGAGGGCGGGAAGGCCGACGTAGAACAGCGCGGTCTGGTCCAGGCGCCCCCAGTGGGTGACGCGCAGGAGGAGCAGCAGGGCGAAGAGCGCCAGGAGGAGCAGCGCCAGCCAGGCGCGTGCGGGGGACGGGGGGCGGTGGGGTTCCTCGGACACGGCAGGTTCGCTCTCCCTCATTTCGACGGATGGTTAAACCAGTCGATTTAATCACTTGATTAAACCGTATGATGAACCCATCGCGGAGCGCAAGGAGGGTCATGGCCAGGGGCGGCGGCGGACGCAGGACGAGCGAGGAGACCAAGGAGCGGCTCATGGCCGCGGCAGGCGAGGTCCTGCGCGAGGAGGGGTACGCGGGGGCGTCGGCGCGGGCGATCGCGGCACGCGCGGAGGCCAACGCGGCGCTGGTCTTCTACCACTTCGGCGGGGTCGACCAGCTTCTGCTCGCCGCGTTGGACAGGTCGAGCGCCGAGCGGCTGGCCATGTACCGCGAACTGACCGCCCCCGCGCGCACCCTGGAGGAGCTCGTGGCGGCGGCGACCCGGATCTACCGCACCGACCTGGAGCGCGGCTACATCACCGAGTTCTCCGAACTCGTGGCGGCCGCCGTCACCAAGCCGGAGCTGCGCCCGGAGATCAAGGAGCGCGCCGAGCCCTGGATCGCCTTCATCGAGCAGGAGTGGGAGCGGGTGCTCGGGGGGTCGCCGCTGGCCAGGCTGGTGCCCGCCCGGGAGGTGGCCTACGGGGCGATCACCTTCTACCTCGGGGTGAACCTGTTCTCCGTCCTGGACGAGGACCACTCCCGCACGGAGGCGGTGTTCGACCTGGCCGCGCAGCTGGCCCCGCGCGCCAAGCTGCTCACACTCCGGTTGCCCCGGCGCGGCGGGCGCGGCGGCGACGTAGGCTTGCCGGTCGACAGCGAGGACGTCGGGGAGGACGCGTGAACGGTATCGAGGTGGCACCGGGGATCGAGTTCCCGGACACGTCCGACGGGCGGACCTGGGTGGCGGGGGCGGTGATCGCCGACCCCTCGGGGCGGGTGTTCGCCCAGCGCCGCTCCCCCACCCGCAAGGTGTTCCCGCACTGCTGGGACATCGTCGGCGGCCACGTCGAACCGGGCGAGACGATGCTGGAGGGGCTGGCCCGCGAGGTCGGGGAGGAGACCGGCTGGCGCCTGACCGGGGTGCTCGCCGAGCTGTTCTCCCTCGACTGGGACCCCGGCGACGGCGTCACCCGCCGCGAGATCGACTACCTGGTCCGGGTGGAGGGCGACCTGTCCGCGCCGCGGCTGGAGCCCGGCAAGCACACCGAGTTCCTGTGGGTGGACGACTCCACCGTCCACGTGCTGCGCGACGAGCGCGACCCCGGCGACTACTTCATCACCGACATCGTGCAGCGCGGCCTCGACCGGGCCCGGAGGGGCTGAACCGCCCCGGGCTCGGACCAGCCGCCGGACCCGGGACCGGAGCTCCGCGTCAGGCGGCCCGCCCCGCCTCCGCGACGGCGAGCGGCAGGCCGTCGAGCAGGTCCGACGCGCTGATCGGCGCCCCTCCCCGGGCCAGCACCGCCGCACGCCCGTGCAGGTAGGCACCGCACATCGCGGCCTCGTAGGCGGGCAGTCCGCCGGCCAGCAGCGCGCCGATCGCCCCCGCAAGCACGTCGCCCGAACCGGCCGTGGCCAGCAGCGGGGTCCCCGTCGGGTTGGCCAGCACGGGGAGGCCGGACTGGGCGACGAGGGTGGTCGACCCCTTGAGCAGGACCGTGCAGCCGTACTCCTCGGCGGCCCGCCGCACGTGCTCCACGCGGCGCGCCTCGATGTCGGCCCGCTCACTGCCGGGCAGGAGGCGGGCGAGCTCACCGGCGTGCGGGGTCAGGAGCGTGTGCGCGGAGCGCTCCCGCAGGGTCCGCGCCAACGGTGCGCCGCCGTTGCCGCTGAGCAGGGTGAGCGCGTCGGCGTCGATCAGCAGGGGGCGGTCGCTCTCCAGGACCACGTGCAGTTCGTCGGCGTTGGCCGGGTGCGTGCCCCGGCCGGGTCCGATGACGACGGCGGCCGCGCGACCGGGGTCCAGCCGGGTGCTGGACCGGGGGTCGAGGTCGGCGGCGACCGTCTCCGGCCAACGCGCGAGCACCTGGTCGACGGCGGCGCTCGCACCCCCGTACCGCACCATCCCCACACCCGTGCGCAGGGCACCGCCCACGGTCAGGACGGCCGCGCCCCGGTAGTGCTCGGAGCCCGCGCGGACGGCGAGCAGACCCCGGCGGTACTTGTCGGACTCCGTCCCCGGCCTCGGCAGGAGCGCGGCCACGTCCCCGGACGTCGATTCGACCAGCGCGGGTCCGCCCAGTTCGGGAGCGAGTCCGATGTCGACGAGGTGCACCCTCCCGGCCCGGGCGGCGCCCGGGTCGACGCACAGCCCCGGCTTGCGGGTGCCGAAGGTGACGGTGACGTCGGCGCGCACGGCGTGGCCGGGCACCTCGCCGGTGTCGGCGTCCACTCCGCTGGGCAGGTCGACGGCGACGACGGGGGCCGGGGCGTTCTCCGCGAGCACGGCCAGCGTCGCGTACGGTTCGCGCAGCCCGCCGCGCCCGCCGATCCCCAGCAGTCCGTCGACGATGAGATCGGCGTCGAACAGTTCCGCGCCGTCGCCCGGTGCGCTCGCGAAACTCCGGGCCCTCCCGCCCGCCGCGCGCAGGGCCGCCAGTCCGCCCTCGTGGGCGCGCGGCCCGGCGAGCAGGGCGCGTACGGCCGCCCCGCGGGCGGCCAGGGCGGCGCCCGCGTAGAGCGCGTCGCCCCCGTTGTCCCCGGTGCCGACCAGCAGCACCACACGCGCCCCGTACACGCCGGGCAGCAGCCGGGCGCACTCCGAGACGAGCCCGGTCGCGGCGCGGCGCATGAGCGCGCCCTCGGGAAGGCGGGCCATGAGGGAGTACTCGGCCTCGCGGACGGCGCTGACGGTGTGTGCGGACCGCACGGGGGTCACCTCCTGGTGTGGACCTCCCTTCCGGGGCACGGTTCCCCGGGGAGGGTCGGATCGTCCCCATCGTGCCGCACGGAGGCCCCGCCGCGCCGCCTCCGCCACACCCGCGACCCTGTCCGGGGCCGCGTCCGAGCGCGTCGGGCCACCGCGCCGGGCCACCGCGCCGGGGCCGAACGTCCGGCCGGCCTCGGCACACGGGGTCACTCGACGTCGGCGATGACCGACACCCCTCCCCCCATGCCGTACAACTCGCTGAACTCCACCTGGTCGATGGTGACCTCGCCCTCGGCGGCGAGCTGTCCCGAGGCCCTGTTCCCGGGCCGCACCGTCACCATCCCGAAGGAGTCGATGTCGGCGGTGTAGTTGTCCATCGCGCTCACGGTCAGGCCGTCGTCCAGGATCAGGGTGAAGTAGACGGGGTTGATGTCGATCGACTCGTCGGAGTTGTTGACGATCTCGACGTCCACGACCGTGTAGACGGTGCCGTCCAGGATGTCGCCCGCGGTGCCCGCGTCCGTGGCCGTCATGACGATGTCGCCGTCGCCCTCCTCCGCTCCCTCCGTCTCCTCCGTGCCCTCCGTCTCCTCCGCGCCGGGTTCGGCGGAGCTCCCGGTGCCGGTCTGCGCCGTGTCCCGCCCCTGCTCCTGGGCGGGCTGCTGGGCGGACGCCGTGTCGTCGCCGTCACCGGTGACGGCGTTCACGATCGCGATGAGGAGCACCACGATGGTCACGAACGCGAGGAGGAACCCGGCGCTGAGGGCGATCCTGCCGCCGGTGGACATGCCCCGCCTGGCCGGCCGGTTGGGCGGGGAACCGTACTGGGGGTTCGACGGGTACTCGGGATAGGACATGGGAGCGCTCCGGTGTGGGGGCTGATCCGCTGGGGAATGGACGGGCGGCGGAGCGGGTGTGCCGCGCTGGGCCGCGCACCCTCGGGGGATGATGGTGCCAGCAAGGACGATATCCAACACGTCGTCGGAGCGTCATCGCCCGGCTCCCCGGGGCCGGTCCGATCCGGTCGCACGCGAGTACTACGCTGTGTCGTTGACGGTGGACCGCTGACCCGGGCGGACGCCAGGCAACGAGCGTGAGCGGAGGCGCCGTGGTCGACTGGCTGACCATGACCATTCAGATGGCGTCGCTGGCGATGGCCGGCTGGTGCCTCGTCTCGACCTTCCGCGACCGGCCGATGATGGTTCCGCACCTGGTCGGCATGGGCGCCCTGTGGCTCCTGGTGATCGGCCAGGCGGTCGTCTCGACCGTGGCGATGGTCGGCGGTGAGCGCCCCGCGGAGACGGCGATGTTCGTGTCCTACCTGGCCACGGTGGTACTCCTGCCGCCCGCCTGCGCGGTGTGGGGCTTCATGGAGCGCAGCAAGTGGGGTCCGGCCGTCATCGCCTTCGCCTGCCTCGTCCTCCCGGTCCTCCTGGTCCGCCTCGAACAGCTCTGGAACCCCGTTGTCTGACACCGCCGCGCACGCCGACAGAACCCTGCGCACCGGCCCCGGACGGCTCCTGGTCGCGGTGTACTCCGTGTTCGCCCTGGCCGCCACCGCACGCGGCTCCTACCAGCTGGTCACGAGGTTCGACGAGGCTCCCCTGGCCTACGGCCTTTCGGTGGCCGCGGGCCTGGTCTACCTGGTCGCCGCGGTCTGCCTGGCCCGTGCCGGACGGACGTCCCGCATGGTCGCGCTGGCCTCGTGCGGCGCCGAACTGGTCGGTGTGCTCACGGTCGGCGCGCTGAGCGTCCTCGTCCCCGGCCTCCTGCCCGACGACACCGTGTGGTCGCGGTTCGGCTCCGGCTACGGGTTCGTCCCCCTGGTCCTGCCCGTCGTCGGGCTGTGGTGGATCCTGCGCGTGCACCGCGCGGACCGCCGCTGACCGGCCCGGCTCCCAGCGAGGCGGCCGTGTGCCGCCGCCCCGGAGGTTCTAGGCTGGCGGCCATGTCCGAACCCTTGACCCTCCCCGTCGCGGTGTCCGCCGACTGGCTCCGCGACCACCGCGACGACGTGGTCGTCGTCGACTCCCGCTGGTACCTCGACGGCCGCTCCGGTCACGATGCCTACCTCTCCGGCCACCTGCCCGGAGCCGTGTTCACCGACGTCGACACCGACCTGGCCGCCCCGGCCAGCCCCGAGGGCGGGCGCCACCCGCTGCCCTCCCCGACCGACTTCGCCACCGCGCTCGGGCGCCTGGGCGTCGGCGACGACACCGCGGTCGTGGTCTACGACGACGCGAACGGTTCCGTCGCCGCCCGGCTCGTGTGGATGCTGCGCGTCCTCGGCACGCCCGCCGCCTTCCTCGACGGCGGCCTCGCGACCTGGAAGGGCGGCCTGGAGACGGGCCACGTGACCCCCGACCCCGCCCACCGCACCGCCCGCGCCTGGCCCGCCGACCGCGTGGTGCACACACCCACGCTCTCCACCCAGACCGAGGACCCCGCGCACCTGGTCCTGGACGCGCGCGTGTACGGCCGCTACACCGGTGAGGCGCCCGCCCCCGTCGACGCCCGTCCCGGCCACGTCCCCGGCGCGCGGAGCGCCGAGTGGCCCGCCAACCTGGACGGCGACGGCCTCCTGGCCGCCCCCGAGGTCCTGCGCGAGCGGTTCGCCGGGCTCGGGGCGGACTCCGCCGCGACCGTGACCGCCTACTGCGGCTCCGGCGTGACCGCCTGCCACGACCTCCTGGCGCTGGAACACGCCGGGTACACGCACACGCGGCTCTACCCCGGCTCGTGGAGCCGCTGGGGCGCCGACGACAACCTGCCCGCGGAGACCGGCGACCCACACCGCTCCAGGTAGTCTTCCCACGTCGCAGGGCCGTCCGCGCGTTCCCCCGCCGGGCGGCCTCCGTCCCTGGCCGTTTCCGGCCACGGACGAAACCGGGCGGCCGTCGCACGCGTCAGAGGAAGGACGCCCGCGGGCGCCGTTGGCACCAGCTCCACCCCACAGCCAAGCGAGGAACCGTGACCACCGCACTCCTACTGCTGCTCCTGGTGATCGTCGTCGGCATCCTGATCGCTGTCGTGATCATGTCGAACCGCTCACGCAAGAAGGAATCGACGATGAAGTCCTCGTACTCCACCCCCCGGGACCCGTTCGCCAACGAGGGCGACACCACCGGCGACCCGCGCACGCTCAAGGCCGGCGACATGCTCGACTTCGGGCACGAGCGCACCTGGATCCGCGGCTCCCTGCGCCTGTCCGAGGGCGGCTTCACCTGGTCCGAGCACTTCCTGGAGGTCGACGGCGGCAAGCGCTGGCTCTCCGTGGAGGAGGACCCCGACCTGGAGCTGGTCCTGTGGACCGGCCGCCCCGACACCGAACTGACCCCGCACGCCCGGACCCTGGAGTTCGAGGGCGTCACCTACCGGCTGGAGGAGAAGGGCACCGGCTCCTACCGTTCCGAGGGCACCACCGGCCTGCGCGCCCAGGGCGGCCTGGACTACGCCGACTACGAGTCCGACACCGGCGCGCTGCTGTCCTTCGAGCGGTTCGACCACGGCGGTTGGGAGGCCGCCACCGGCCAGAAGATCCTCCCCGGCAGCTTCACGATCTACCCCGGGAGCTGATCGGCACGTGCGCGCGAGCATCAGCACGCCCTTCGTCGACACCCGGGCCGCCGACCTGGTGTGGACCCTGAACCACCCCGTGGTCGAGCCCCTGGCCGCCCGCACCGTCGAGCGGCCGGGGCTGCGCGTCCAGCTACGGGTGCTCGGCGCCTCCCACCAGGTCGTCGTGGAGCGCAGCCCCGGGGACGGGACCGACCCCCTCGTCGAGACGGTCGCCTGTCTGCCGGGGTTCACCGGCGGGCTGCCCGGCGACGCCGTCCTGCCCTCCTGGGGCCTGGGCGACTACCGGTTCACGTCGACCGTCGAGACGCTCGCCGCCGACGACCTCGCCCGCCGGATCGAGCGCCTCCGCGACGAGGCGGCCGACTCCTCCGGCGGTCTGTACGTCACCTTCCCGGGCGACCCCCTCGCCGTGACCGCGCTGCACCTGACCCCCGGAGCGCCGCTCACCTGGCGGACCTGGCACGCCTACCCGCAAAGCGGCGAACTGGTGTCGACGGCGACATCGGTGACCCCCTGACCGAGGAGACCCCCCATGATCCCCGCAGCCGGCCGCACCCTGGCCGCGAGTGTCGGCCCGACCGCCGGGGCGGCCCTGCTCGCCCTGCTGCCGACCTCCTGCGGGAGCGGCGGCTCCAACAGCGGGGGAAGCGGACGTGACACCCGGGGCCAAGGCCCCGGCTTCGGTCTGTAGAGGCGGGTAGCCTGCGGTTTCGGACGCGGACGCCCCCAGCCCATGTGTACGCCACGGGAACGGACCAGGGGTGCCGACCGTGTGCGTGACGTCCCCCCGCGCACGGCGGTGCGCTGGCTCACCGCACTACACGTGACCATCCCCCACCCATGAGGAGATCCCCACATGAAAGACGCCAGCGGAGCCCACGACTCCGACAACACCGGCAGGAACACCATCATCACGGTGCTGGTGATCGTCGCGGCCGTCATCGTGATCCTGGTACTGATCGCGTCCTGTGACAACGGCTCGACCAACTACTGCCCGGACGACGACTACGTCTCGGACCCGACCTACGACGACGACGACTGCGAGAACGGCTCCGGCGGCTCCGGCGGCGGAGGCGGCTTCTTCATCTTCAACAGCGGCGGCGGCAGCAGCTACCGCGGTGGCGGCTCCGGCTTCGGCAAGTAGCATTCAGGCACGTCACGGCATGTACCACGACTTCCCGACCCCCTTCCCCCAACCTCGCAGGCAAGGATCATGAACGACCTTCTCCTCAACTCCCTGTCCGCCCTCGCCTACGGCGGCGTGGGCATCGCCGTCCTCCTCGTCGGCTACCTGGTGGTCGACCTCCTCACCCCGGGCAAACTGCACAAGCTCATCTGGGAGGACCGCAACACCAACGCCGTGCTGCTGGTGTCGGCCAACACGCTGGGGACGGCCGTCGTCGTCCTCTCCGCGATCCTCAGCAGCGAGTCCGAGGTGAGCCTGGCCGCCGGTCTCCTGTCCACCGCGGTCTACGGCGCGATCGGCCTGGCCGTCATGGCGGTGTCCTTCCTCCTGATCGACCTCGTCACCCCGGTCAAGATCGCCCGGATGATCAGCAACCCCGAGCCGCACCCGGCCACGTGGGTGAGCGCCACGGCGCACGTGGCCATCGCCCTGGTGGTCGCGGCGGCCCTCACCTGAGGGACGAGAACCACCGCACCGGTCGGCCCCGGACCACGGTCGGCCCCTTCCCCACAGCAGTTAGGCGTGCTCCGTTGACCGAGACCACCACCCGACCGACCCCCGGGCTCCCGGTACCGCCGCGCGTGGCGCGGTTCCTCGTACTGACGGCGGTCTTCGTGTGCGCCGCGTGCGGCCTGGTGTACGAGCTCGCGCTGGTGGCGATCGGCAGCTACCTGTTGGGCGACACCATCACCCAGGCCTCCGTGGTCCTGTCGGTGATGGTGTTCGCCATGGGGATCGGCTCGCTGCTGTCCAAGCGGTTCCTGAGCAACCCGGCACTGGCCTTCGCCATCGTGGAGGGCCTGCTGTCGCTGGTCGGCGGGTTGTCGGTGCTGCTGCTGTACGGGGCCTTCGCCTGGTTCCAGGCCTACCAGCCCGCGCTGGTGCTGCTCGCGTTCGTCATCGGCGCGCTGATCGGCGCGGAGATCCCGCTGCTGATGACGCTCATCCAGCGCATCCGCCGGCAGGACGCCTCCGAGGCCGTCGCCGACCTGTTCGCCGCTGACTACGTCGGCGGTCTGATCGGCGGCCTCGCCTTCCCCTTCCTGCTGCTCCCCCTCCTGGGCCTGCCCAAGGGCTCCGTGACGGTCGGCGCGCTCAACGCCGTGGTGGGGGTCGCGGTCGTCCTGTGGTTGTTCCGCGACCAGCTGGGCCGCCGCGCGTACGCGGGGCTGACCGCGGGTCTGGTGCTCGTCGTGGGCGTGCTCGGACTGGCCTTCGCCTACGCGGACCAGTTCGAGGTCGACGCGCGCCAGGCGCTGTACCGCGACCCGATCGTGTACGCCGAGCGCTCCGAGTACCAGGAGATCGTGCTCACCCGGTCGATGGACGGGGAGGACGTGCGGATGTTCCTCAACGGGTCGCTCCAGTTCTCCACCCTGGACGAGTACCGCTACCACGAGTCGCTGATCCACCCGGTGATGGACGGCCCCCGCGCGGACGTCCTCGTCCTGGGCGGCGGCGACGGTCTGGCGCTCCGGGAGATCCTGGCCTACGACGACGTCTCCTCGGTGACCCTGGTCGACCTCGACCCGGCGGTCGTGCAGCTCGCGTCGACCGACCCGGTGATCCGCCAGGTCAACGGGGACTCGTTCCAGGATCCTCGGGTGGAGGTCGTCAACACCGACGCCTTCCGCTGGCTCCAGGAGAACGGGAGGGAGTTCGACGCGGTGGTGGCCGACCTCCCGGACGGGGACAACGTGGGCACCTCGAAGCTGTACTCGGTGGAGTTCTACGCGCTGGTCGCCGAGGCGATGGCCGAGGACGCCCGCCTCGTCGTCCAGGCGGGATCCCCGTTCTTCGCCCCTGAGGCGTTCTGGAGCGTGTCCCACACCCTGGAGGAGGCCGGACTGGCCGCGACCCCGTACAACGTGGACGTGCCCTCGTTCGGGAACTGGGGGTTCTACCTGGCCACGCAGGACACGGCGCCGACGCCGACGCTGCCCGGGGACGCGCCGCCCCTGCGCTTCCTCGACGAGGAACTGCTCGCCGCCTCCCTGGTGTTCCCGATGGACCGGCGCGATCCCGGGGTGGAGGAGTCCACCCTGATGCACCCCCGCGTGATCGACTACCAGCGGGGCGCCTGGCGCGGGTACTGACCGTGCGGGGGCGGGGGTTCCGGGGTGCTCCGGAACCCGCACCGGGGCTCCGGAGCGGTACAGACTGACACCGCGCGGCCTGGGAACTCGGGCAGGTGGGCGGCCACGCGGTGAACCTGGATCGGGGCGGATGTCACCATCCTGGACACGGGGCGGCGATTCGGTGGCCGCGCCACGTACCGCCCGGGACAACCCTTACCAGGACTTACCCACCTCTTGCCTGACGTGGCTCGGCCCGGGCCGGCAACCGGCCCGGGCCGAGCCCGTCCGGGACCGGAAGCCCTCACCCCTCCGGTCCCGGAACCCTCGTGTTCGGAGCATGCGCCCCGGGGGGCGACCCCACCCGGGCTGAAGCGGGGCGAAGGCCCCGACGAGCACGGGCTAGCTGTCGAAACCCAGACCCATCGCGTCCAGGGTCCGCAGCCAGAGGTTCCTCCTGCCGCCGTTGCGGTCGGCGGCGGCCGTCGCCCGCAGCGTCAGCCCGATGCCCAGCGACCGTACCGGCTCCGGCGGGAACGGCAGCGGCTTCTCCCGCACCATCCGCAGCCGTGTGCGCTCGGTGTCCAGCCCGTCGAGCCTGTCGAGCATCACCTGCGCGCCGAAACGCGTGGCCCCGACGCCCAGGCCCGTGTACCCGGCGGCGTAGGCCAGCCGACCCTTGTACGCGGTACCGAAGAACCCGGAGAACCGGCTGCACGTGTCGATCACCCCGCCCCAGGTGTGCGTGAACCGCACACCCTCCAACTGCGGGAAGTTCTCGAAGAAGTGCTCCGCCAGCTTCCGGAAGGTCTCCGGCCGCTGGTCGTACTCCGGGCGCACCCCGCCCCCGTAGTGGTGGACGACGTCGTACCCGCCCCACAGGATCCGGTTGTCCGCGGTCAGCCGGTAGTAGTGGAAGAAGTTCGAGGCGTCGCTCAGGCCCTGCCTCGCCTTCCAGCCGATCGAGGCCATCTGCTCGTCGCTCAGCGGTTCGGTCATCAGCGCGTAGTCGTACACCGGCGCGAGGTAGTGCTTCAGGCGGCGCAGCGGCCCCGGGAAGGCCCCCGTGCCCCAGGCGACCTTCGGGGCGTGCAGCGCTCCCCCGCTCGTCTCCAGACGCAGCCCGGAGTGCGTCGACCGGATCGCGCGCACCGGCGTGTCCTCGAAGATCCGCACGCCCGACTCCAGGCACGCGGCCCGCAGACCCCACGCCAACTTGGCCGGGTGCACCATGGCGACGGCGTCGGGCTCGTAGAGCGCGCCGACGTAGGTGGGCGAGTCCACCTCGCGGCGCATCCGCTCGGCGTCCCACACCTGGGCCTCGTACCCCAGCGCGTGCAGGGCGGCGGCCGACTCCTCGAAGCCCTCCGCCTGCCACGGCGCGGTGGCCGCGAGGATCTCCCCGGTGCGCTCGAACTCGCACTCGATCCCGTACCGCCGGACCGCCTCCTCGATCCCGTCGAGGTTGGCGCGGCCCTGCCGCTCCAGCTCGGCGATCTCCTCGGGCCAGCGCTCGGCGCCGTTGTCGTACCCGTGGGTGAGGCTGGCCGCGCAGAATCCGCCGTTGCGCCCGGAGGCGGCCCATCCGGCGGTTCTGGCCTCCACCAGCACCACGTCCCGCTCCGGGTCGCGTTCCTTGGCGGTGAGCGCGGTCCACAGTCCGCTGAACCCGCCGCCGACCACGACGAGGTCGGCGTGGACGTCGCCGGTCAGGGACGGCGCCGCCTCGGGTACGTCGTGGCCCTCGATCTCGGGGTCCAGCCAGAAGACCTTCGGGCTGGCGCCCTCCAGCGCCCTCTCCGCTCGCGCGGTCGCTCCGTCGGCCATGGGTTATCACTCCGTTTTCTCGTGACCGTGTCCGCCGACGTCCGGCGGGCACGGGTCCCCGGTCCGGGGAAGGGGGAGGTGGTCCGGCAAGGACGGATGGTGCCGGACCGCCTCCACCGCCGCACGTGCGACACACCCGGGATCCGGGATCCTCGGGTGCGGCCGCCGCGCGGGGTCGGTGCCGTGGCGGCGGGGCGTCCCCGTGGGAACGCCCCGCCGCTCACCTCCTGCGCCGACTGCTGATGACGTTCACCACCGCGAGGATCACACCCACCAGGAACAGCAGCGTTCCCATGACGTTGACCTGCGGCGGGATACCGACACGGGTGGATCCCCAGATCCACAGCGGGAAGGTCGTGACGTCGCCGCTGACGAACGAGGTGATGATGTAGTCGTCGATGGACAGGGCGAAGGCCAGCAGTCCGCCCGACATCACGGCGGGGAACAGCATCGGCAGGGTGACCAGCCGGAACGTGGCGAACGGTCCGGCGCCCAGGTCGCGCGCCGCCTCCTCCAGCCGCGGATCGAGCGTGATGACGCGCGCCCGCACCGTGATGGCGACGAAGGACACGCAGAACATCACGTGCGAGACGACCGTCGTCCAGTACCCCGTGGTCACGTTCATCATCAGGAACGTGGACAGCAGGGCGGCACCGATGACCACCTCGGGCGCGCTGATCGCGGAGAACATCACCAGGTTGGTGAGCTGCTTGCCCCGGAAGGTGAAACGGCCCAGCGCCAGCCCCAGGAGGGTGCCGAGGGCACCGGAGATGACCATCGTCAGGAGCGCGATGGTCACCGAGTTGAACATCGCCTGGTTCAGGTCGGGGTAGGCCAGCGCGTCCTGGTACCAGCGGAACGTGAACCCCTGCCAGGTGACGTTGTGCCGCCCGGCCGGGTCGTTGAAGCTGAACGCGGCCATGAACAGGATCGGCAGGAACAGCCAGGCCAGGACCGCGATCGTGTAGACGCGCCCCCAGTCGGTCCGCCTCCGCGCACGCGCGGGACGCCTCCGCGCCCCGGCGCCCTCCGGCGCGCCCGGGGCGGGCGCGGTGGGTGTGTCGACTCCGGTGCTCACGTGTGCACCTCCATGACCCGCTCGGTTCCCAGGGCCCGCGCGTAGCTGAAGATGCCCACCAGCAGCAGCCCCATGAGGACGAAGGTGATCGCCGAGGCGATCGGGTAGTTGTTGTTGACCAGGTACTGGGTCTGGATGACGTTGCCGATCATCGTGTTGTGCGTGCCGCCCAGCACCGACGAGTTCACGTAGTCGGAGCTGGTCGGGATGAAGGTCATCAGCACGCCGGCGAACACGCCGGGCAGCGACACCGGCAGGATCACCCGCAGGAAGGCCTGGACCCGTCCCGCGTACAGGTCGTGGGCGGCCTCCACCATGCGCGGGTCCATGCGCTCCAGGACGGCGTAGATCGGCAGCACCATGAACGGCAGGAAGTTGTAGGCCAGGCCCAGGATCACCGCGGGGGCGGAGTTGAGGACGGCCAGGCCCTCCGGGAGGAGGCCGACCGACTTCAGGGGGCCCAGCACGACGCCGTTGTCGGCCAGCAGGAACCGCCACGAGATCGTCCGCAGCACGAACGACACGAAGAACGGCAGCAGGATCAGCAGCAGGTACGTGGACTTGTGCGATCCGCCCCGGAAGGCGATCCAGTAGGCCATCGGGTAACCGATGACGATGCACAGCACCGTGGCGCAGGCGCCGTAGAACAGGGATCGGACGATCTGCTCCCAGTAGGAGCCGACGGCCGTCACGTAGTTGCCCACCTCGAAGGTCTGCTGGAAGCCGGTGACCACGTTGCCCGTGGTCAGCGACAGCGACAGCATCCCGCCGATCGGTACGACGAAGAACAGGGCCAGCCAGACCCAGGCGGGCAGGACCAGCACGTAGGGAGTGAGGTTGCGGTTGCTCATGGCGGTCAGCTCTGGGTGATCTCGTGGAAGATGGAGGCGAACTGGTCCTGCTCCTCCGCCGCCAGGTTCACGAAGCTGTGCAGCCGCTGGTACTCGTCCTCCGTCGGGAACACGAGGGTGCTCTCGACCATCTCCGTGAGCGCCTCGGCACGCTCGGAGCCGCCCTCGGCGTCCACCCACTCCTGGAAGACCTCCTGGACGTAGGGGACCGGCGTGATGTAGGCGATGTACTCGGTGAGCCCGGCGGCGATCTCCGGCTCGTAGAGGAAGTTCATCAGCTCGATGGCGTCGACCGGCGCCTGCGAGGTGTAGGGGATCATCATGCAGTCGGTCCAGAGGGTGGCGCCCTCGTCGGGGACGACGAACTTGAGGTTCGTGCCCTCCTCGGCGTTCTGCTGGAAGATGTCACCGGACCAGGCCATGGTCATCCACAGGTCGCCGTTGGTGAGCGGCTGGATGAAGTCCTGCGCGTAGTAGGAGCGGACGATCCCGGCGTCGCGCTGCTCCCGCAGCGCCGCGGCCGCGGCCTCCCAGTCCTCCGGGGTCGAGTCGGCGGGGTTGACGCCGTTGTAGAGAAGGCCGAAGTTGGCGATCTCCTGGGAGTCGGACATCATGCCGACCTTGCCCTCGAACGCGGGGTCCCACAGGTCCGCGATGCTCGTGATCTCCCGGTCGACGTACTCCGGGTTGTAGGCGATGCCGGTGATCCCCGAGGCGTAGGGGACGGTGTACCGGTTGCCCGAGTCGTAGGCGGTGCTCTTGTACACCTCGCCGGCGTAGTCCGCGAAGTTGTTCAGCCTGGTGTGGTCCAGCTGCACGAGGTAGCCCAGCTCGATGAGCTTGGCGAGCTCGAACCCGTTGGGCAGCACCATGAGGTCGTACCCGGTGTCGTCGCCGTTGGCGAGCTTGGGCTGGATCTGCCCGAAGAAGGACGCCGCCTCCTGCACGTCCTCCTTGTAGTCGACCTCGGTCCCGGTGGCCTCGGTGAACTGCTGGAGCTGCGTGCGGTCCGAGTCCATGTACAGCGGCCAGTTGGCGAACCGCAGGGAGCCGGTCCGCTCCTTGCCGGCCCAGTAGTCCTCGACGTTCTCGGCCTCGCGCTGCTGGCCGCCGACCCCGCAGGCGGACAGGGCGAGCGCGGCGGCGGCCACGCCGCCCGCCTGGAGGGTGCCGCGGCGGGTCATGCCGCGGGCCGGCAGACCGCCGGGGGTCAGGGAGTTGCGCCGGGCGCGGGTCAGACCGCGCAGGAGCGAGGACCGGGCCGGGTCGAGGTGAGGGCGAGGACGGTGGTTCATGTCGGGTTCCCTGCTTCTGGTCGGGGGATGCGGCTGTGGTGGCCGGGTCGGTCCGGAGCGGTGCCCGCGGGCCCGGTCGCGGTCGGATCAGTCGGGCAGCGCGTAGGAGTGCTCGGGTCGCCAGGACAGCCACACCCGCTGTCCGCGTTCGGCGATCAGGCTGGCGTCCGAGGTGTTCTGCTGGAAGACCGTGACCTGCTGGTCAGAGCCGATGTCGACCTGGTAGTGCGTGGCCGAGCCGAGGTAGACGGTCTCGGTGACCGTCCCCGGCACCCGGCTGACGGCCCCCTCGGGTTCGGCCGTGCCGATGTGGACCTTCTCCGGGCGGACGGTCAGGTGGACCTCGCCGCCCGCCTCCGCCGTGTCCGGCAGCTCCGCGGCCAGGGCGGTGGCGCCGTCGCCCACCCCGATCCGCCAGGGTCCCCCGTCGGACCGGTCCCGGACCACGCCCGTGAGCAGGTTGCTGGTCCCGATGAAGTCGGCGACGAAGCGGGTGGCGGGGTGCTCGTAGATCTCCGCCGGGGTGCCCAGCTGCTCGACCCGGCCGTGGTTCATCACCGCGATGCGGTCCGACATGGTCAGCGCCTCACCCTGGTCGTGGGTGACGTAGACGAAGGTGATGCCGACCTCGCGCTGGATGCGCTTGAGCTCGACCTGCATGGACTGGCGGAGCTTGAGGTCGAGGGCGCCCAGGGGCTCGTCGAGCAGGAGCGCGCCGGGCTGGTTGACCAGGGCGCGGGCCAGCGCGACCCGCTGCTGCTGGCCGCCGGAGAGCTGGGAGGGCCGGTGCTTGGCCCGGTTGCCCAGCTCGACGAGGTCGAGCATCTCGGCGACGCGGGTGCGGATCTCGGTCTTGGCGACGCCGCGCCGCCGGAGCCCGAACGCGACGTTGTCGGCGACACTCATGTGCGGGAAGAGCGCGTAGCTCTGGAAGACCATGTTGACGTCGCGGTGGTTGGCGGGGACACCGGTGACGTCGCGGCCGTCGAGCCGGACGGTGCCGGTGGTCGGCTCCTCGAACCCGGCGATCATGCGCATGGTCGTGGTCTTGCCGCACCCCGAGGGGCCGAGCAGTGAGAAGAACTCCCCCGTACCGATGGTCAGATCGACCCCGGTCACGGCCGTGACCGTCTCCGGTCCCGAACGGAAGGACTTGGTCACGCCCTCCAGGCTGATGGCGGGTTCCCCCGCCTGGGTCGGGGGCTCGATCGCCGCCTCGGGCGCGGATGTGGTGGTGCTGGTTGCCATGGCGGGGTGGTTCCTATCAGATCGCGTTCCAGGGGGATGCCGGTCGGACCGCCCGGCCGCGTGGTCGCGGTCCGGGGCGGTCGCCGGGTCGGGTTCCGGGTCAGTCACCGATGTAGCTCATGACGTGCTTGATCCGCGTGTACTCGTCGAAGGAGTACATGGACAGGTCCTTGCCGTACCCGGAGTGCTTGAAGCCGCCGTGCGGCATCTCCGCGGTGATCGGGATGTGGGTGTTGATCCACACGCAGCCGAAGTCCAGGCGGCGCGAGACGCGCAGCGCCCGGGCGTGGTCCCGGGTCCAGACGCTGGAGGCCAGGCCGTACTCGACGGAGTTGGCCCACCGTACGGCGGTGTCCTCGTCGGTGAACCGCTGAACGGTGATGACCGGGCCGAAGATCTCGTCGGTCACCAGCTCGTCGCCCTGCTGGAGGCCGGACACGACGGTCGGGGCGTAGAAGAAGCCCTCGTCGCCGACCCTCTCTCCGCCGGCGAGGATCTCCGCGTGGTCGGGGGTGCGCTCCAGGAAGCCGCTGACCCGGGCGAGCTGGTTGGCGTTGTTGACCGGTCCGAACAGGGCGTCGGCGTTGCTCGGCGGTCCGGTCACGGTGCCGCGGGCCTGCTCGGCCAGCGCGGCGGCGAAGTCGTCGTGGACGCCCGGAGCGACGAGGACCCGGGTGGCGGCGGTGCAGTCCTGGCCCGCGTTGAAGAAACCGGCCTCGGCGATCCCGGCGGCGGCGCGCTCGACGTCGGCGTCGTCGAAGACGATGACGGGCGCCTTGCCGCCCAGCTCCAGGTGGAGGCGCTTGAGGTCGCGGGAACCGGCCTGCGCGACCTCGAACCCGGCACGGGTGGAACCGGTCAGCGAGATCAGCTGCGGGATCTTGTGGTCGACCAGCGCGCGCCCGGTGTCGCGGTCACCGCAGACCACGTTGAACACGCCGGCGGGGAGGAACTCGGACGCGATCTCGGCGAGCAGCAGCGTGGAGACCGGGGTGGTGTCCGAGGGCTTGAGCACGATGGTGTTGCCCGCCGCCAGCGCGGGGCCGATCTTCCACGCGGCCATCGCCATGGGGTAGTTCCACGGCGAGATCTGGCCGACGACTCCGATGGGCTCGCGGCGGATCCACGAGGTGTGGTCGGCCATGTACTCGCCCGCGGCGCGGCCCTCCAGGTTGCGGGCGGCCCCGGCGAAGAACCGGAGCGCGTCCAGGACCTGGGCGATCTCCTCGCTCCTGGTCAGGGCGACGGGCTTGCCGCAGTTGCGCACCTCGGCCTCGACCAGTTCGTCCGCGCGGGCCTCGACCGCGTCGGCGAACCGGTTGAGGGCGATCTGCCGCTCGGCCGGGGTGGTGTCGCGCCACCCGTTCTCGAAGGCGCGCTGGGCGACCCGGAAGGCGTGGTCGACGTCGGCGGCGGAGGAGACGGGAGCAGTGGCGAAGACCTTGCCCGTGGCCGGGTCGACGATGTCACTGCGGATTCCGTCGATCGTGTCGACGTACTTCCCGTCGACGAAGTTCCGGAGGTGGTCGAGGTCGGTCCCCTGTGTCACGTCTGCTCCCTTGGCTGGTCAGGCACGTCGCGCGCGTTTTCGTGTTATGGATCACGTTGCCATCAGGCCAGCAGAAGTTCAAGTGATTCCGTTGTAAAGGTTCGGTTTCGCGACGGATACTTGACAAGATCAGTCTTCATGCCACTATTTCTATAGCGGGTCCATGCAGGGACCCACGGGTCGACCGACCTTCCACACGGTCCCCGCACCTACCCAGCGATCATGGGAGCACCAAGTGGCAGCGAGCCTGAGCCCGCAGGACGTTCAGCGGGCCGCCAAGGACCATCTGTGGATGCACTTCACGGAGATGGCCGCCTACGACGACGCCGACGTCCCCGTCATCACCCGCGGTGAGGGCGTCCACGTCTACGACTCGAACGGCAAGAAGTACCTGGACGGCCTCGCGGGGCTGTTCGTCTCCCAGGCCGGGCACGGCCGCACCGAGATCGCCGACGCCATCGCCGAGCAGGCGAAGGAGCTCGCGTACTTCCCCATCTGGACCTACGCCCACCCCAAGGCCGCCGAGCTGGCCGAGCGGATCGCGCACCTGGCCCCCGGCGACCTGAACCGCGTCTTCTTCACCACCAGCGGTTCCGAGGCCGTCGAGTCCGCCTGGAAGCTCGCCCGCCAGTACTTCAAGGCCATCGGTGAGCCGCTCCGGCACAAGGTGATCAGCCGGAAGATCGCCTACCACGGCAGCAGCCTGGGCGCGCTGTCCATCACCGGCCTCCAGGGGATCAAGACCCAGTTCGAGCCGCTGGTTCCGAGCACCATCCAGGTGCCCAACACCGACTTCTACCGCGCGCCGGTCCACGGCGACGACCCCGAGGCCTTCGGCCGCTGGGCCGCCGACCAGATCGAGGACGCGATCCTCCAGAACGACCCGGACACCATCGCCGCGGTCTTCGTGGAGCCGGTGCAGAACTCCGGCGGCTGCTTCCCGCCGCCGCCCGGGTACCTGCAGCGCGTCCGCGAGATCTGCGACCGCTACGGCGTGCTCATGGTCTCCGACGAGGTCATCTGCGCCTTCGGCCGCCTCGGAGAGTACTTCGGCGCCACCAAGTACGGCTACGTGCCGGACATGATCACCTTCGCCAAGGGCGCCACCAGCGGTTACGTGCCGCTGGGCGGTGTGATCGCCCGCGAGCGCCTGATGGAGCCCTTCAAGGAGGAGGGCAACGTCTTCCTGCACGGCATCACGTTCGCCGGCCACCCGGTCGCCGCGGCCGCCGCGCTGGCCAACATCGACCTGTTCGAGAAGGAGGGCATCCTCGACAACGTCCGCGAGAACGCCCCGGTGTTCCGCGCGACGCTGGAGAAGCTGCTCGACCTGCCGATCGTCGGCGACGTGCGGGGCGACGGGTTCTTCTACGGCATCGAGCTGGTGAAGGACAAGGAGACCAAGGAGGTCTTCACCGCGGAGGAGTCGGCCCGCCTGCTCAAGGGCTTCCTGTCGCAGGCGCTGTTCGAGGCCGGTCTGGTCTGCCGCGCCGACGACCGCGGTGAGCCCGTGGTCCAGCTCTCGCCGCCGCTGACCTGCGGCCCGGAGCACTTCGAGGAGATGGAGCGCATCCTGCGCAAGGTCCTCACGGAGGCCTGGGAACGGCTCTGACCCCGTCGGTCCCACGGTCCGCGTGCCCCCGCCCACGACCTCCGGGCGGGGGCACACCCCTGTTCTCCCGGGAACCGCGCCGGTGCCGGGACGCCGCAACCGGTGGTCCCGTCGGCCCGGCGCAACCGGAGACCCCGTGCCGAACGCGCGCCGGGAGTTCATCGTCCCCGCCGCCTCCCAGGACCGCTCGGCCCGCGTCCTCGTGCTGTTCACCACGGTGGCGGCCGTGGTCCTGCCCATGCCCTCCCACGCCCTCCGGACCTGAGGTGTCCGGCCGACTCACCCGCGCCGGAGGGGTCACACCCTGACAGATCCATTCAATCCGGACATCAGGGCAGGTCGCGGGGGTCAGACCGGCAGAGATTCCTCCCTCCGAGGGCTGGCCTTCGCCGCGCATTGCGCACACAATCGGTAAGCACAGGGTCATCCAGCGTAGAGGGCCGCCCCGGCGAGCCCCCTCCCACCACCCGCAGGAGGTCACCGTGATCGACTACCCGCGGACCTACTTCGGCTGGTCCGCGTCGTCCCCCGCCGACTACGCCGACCCCGGATCCGGCCTCGTCGTCCACTACAACGGACCGGCGACCAACCTCGACAGCCACTCCGCGTGCGTCTCCTACTGGAAGGACACGCGCGACCACCACGTCAACGGCCGCGGATGGGCCGACATCGGGTACAGCTTCGGCGTCTCGGTCGGGGGCGGGATCTTCGAGGGCCGGGGGCTGTACCGCTACCAGGCCGCCCAGGGCACCACCGCCGGGAACGCGAACTACTACAGCGTCACCCTGATGATCGGTGAGGGAGAGCGGCCCACCGACGCGCAGATCGACGGCGTCCGCCGACTGCGCGCCTGGCTGACCTCCGACCACGGCCTGTCCGGCACGGTGCTCGGCCACCGCGACTTCGTATCCACCTCGTGCCCGGGAAGCGTGCTCTACTCCCTGGTCGAGAACGGCACGTTCACCCGGCCCCCCGGGGCCCCTCCAGGATCAGGAGACGACATGCTCGGACTCAAGGTCGGTGACAGCGGCAGCCGGGTCACGCTGCTCCAGCAGATGCTCAAGTACGCGGGCGCCAGCCTGCCCGAGTACGGGGTCGACGGCGACTACGGGAGGGAGACCTCCGAGGCCCTGCTCTGGGTGCGCAGGCAGATGGGCTCGAAGGCCACCAGCGGCGACACCGTCACCTCCTACGCGCTCGCCCAGCTCCACGCCCAGATCGCCCGCCACCAGTCCGCCGTCGCGGGCTGACCCCCCGGGGGGCGGCCCCGCCCGGAGAGAACCGTCCTGCTCCGGGCGGGGCCGCGACCGAACTCATCCGGCGGCGGCGCCGAACCAGGTCGGCAGGTGACCGGTCAGATCCGCCTGGTCCCCACCCACCCACGCCACGTGCCCGTCCGGACGCAGCAGCACCGCGGGAGCGTCCGGTTCCCCGCCCCCGTCCACGACGTGGTCGACCCGGTCCGCCCAGCCCGCCACCGAGAGCCGTCCGGTCCGGTCGAGCAGCAACCCGCGCCCGCCGCGTGTCAGCTCGTAGAGGCGGCCCCGTTCCAGTCCGATGTCACGCATCCGCCGACCGAGCAGGTCGTGCCCCTCGCCGAAGTCGTACCTGACCGCGATCGCGGTGATCTTCTCGATCAGGTAGCGGTTCACCTCCTCCAGGTCCACCAGCTCCGACATCAGCCGCCGCACCGACCGGGGGCCCGGCTCGGTGGACATCAGCTCCATCTGCGCGCGGGTGTTGTCCAGCACGTCGGCGGCCACCGGATGCCGTTCGGCGTGGTAGCTGTCCAGGAGCCCCTCCGGGGCCCAGCCGCCGACCTCGGCGGCCAGTTTCCAGCCGAGGTTGAACGCGTCCTGGATCCCGAGGTTGAGCCCCTGGCCACCGGTCGGCGGATGGATGTGCGCCGCGTCGCCCGCGAGCAGCACCCGGCCGACCCGGTACCGCTCGGCCTGCCGGGTGGCGTCGCCGAAGCGGGACAGCCAACGCGGTGAGTGCACGCCGAAGTCGGTGCCCGCGACCGCGCGCAGACGCCGCCTGAACTCCTCCAGGGTCGGCGGGACCGAACGGTCCTGGGCCACCCCCTCCGCGGGCACGACGACGCGGTGCGTCCCGCCCCCGAGGGGACCGACGCCGAACCGCTTCTGGGTCCTGCGGACCTCGGCCACCGTGGCGGCGACCGTCTCCGGCGGGGCGTCCACCTCCATCTCGCCCAGCAGCGTCTCGACCCTGGTGGGCTCGCCGGGGAAGCCGACGCCGAGCAGCTTGCGCACCGTGCTGCGCCCGCCGTCGCAGCCGACGAGGTAGCGCGAGCGCAGCCGCGTGCCGTCGGCCAGTTCGGCGCTCACCCCGTGGTCGTCCTGGCCCAACCCGACCAGCGCGCGTCCGCGGCGGATCTGGGCACCGAGCTCCGTGGCCCGCTCCTCCAGCAGGCGGTCGACGACGGGCTGCTGGATACCGAGGACGTAGGAGTGGGCGGTGTCCAGCCGGTCGGGCCAGGACGTGCCGAGACCGGCGAAGAAACCGCCGACCGTGAACTTCCGCCCGTGTTCGAGGAACCGCTCCAGCAGACCGCGCTGGTCCATCACCTCGATGCTGCGCACGTGCAGGCCGAGCGCGCGGACGACTCCGGTCGGCTCCGCGTCCCTCTCCAGTACGACCACGCGCACCCCGTGCAGCCGCAGCTCGGCCGCCAGCATCAGGCCGGTCGGTCCGCCTCCGACCACGATCACGTCAACCATGGAACCCCCGCTCACACCGTACGGATGTCGACCGGACAGGCCTCGCGGTCCGGCGACGGTCGACGATTCTGGGGCATGACCCGGGTCTTGCCGCAAGCCCCCGGGTGAGCTATAGATTGAGAGTGGCGGAGGCCGTCCGGAATCTGGGAACCAGCCGCGATGGCCGTCCTCCTCAGGCTCAGGTCTCTCCCAGCGCGGCGAGCGCCATCACCGCCCCCAGCTCCCAGCACGCCTCCCGGACCCCGGCGTCCGGTCGGCCCGTCGCCGACAGCGGGGGACGCTGCCGCCGCCAGCGCATACCCTTCGCGATCGACTCGACCGCGCGCACCGCCCCCGAGGTGTCGTTGTCACCATGGACGTACAGCGCGTAGGGCAGCCCCTCCGTGTCCCCCTGAGCGGGGTAGTAGACGTTGTCGAAGAAGTACTTCAGGGCGCCCGACATGTATCCGATGTTGGCGGGGGTCCCGAGAATGACCGCGTCGGCTCCCAGCAGGTCGGGGACGGTCGCGGACAGAGCCGACCTCGTCCGCACCTCCACTCCTTCGATATCGTCGGTGTGGGCACCGTCGAGCACCGCCGCCAGCATCTCCTGGGTGGCGGGTGAGACGGTGTGGTGAACGATGAGCAGTCGTGCCATGAACCCCACAGTAGGCACGTCACGGGAACCGATCCGCTCCCGTCGGCGTCTGACCCGACAGAGAACGAGCAGCCGCTGATCGCGGGCGTCCCCGGCCGACGCCTCGACCCGAACCCGCAGTCAGGAAGCACCCCCGGGCTCGGGTCCTCGCCCCGCTCACGGCAGAAAGCCAGGACCGCCATGAGCCAACCTCCTCCGAACGGCCCCTACCAGGGCCCTCCACCCGGTATGCCCCCGCAGGGGCCGCACACCGGCGGCCAACCGCCGATGGGCCCGCCCACCGGCGGCCAACCGCCCATGGGACCGCCCACCGGTGGTCAGCCCCCCATGGGCCCGCCGCCCATGGGACCGCCGCCCCCGGGCGGCCCCGGCGACCCGTACGGCAACGACCCCTACGGCCATGGCGGGGACCCCTACAACCAGGGCGGGTCCCCCTACGGGCAGCCGGGTGACCCGTACGCCCAGCAGGGCGCCAACCCCTACGGCGCCCCTCCCCAGGGCGACCCCTACGCGGCCCCGCAGTTCGACCCCTACGGCAACCCGTACGGCCAGCAGCCGCCGCAGAAGAAGAAGACCTCCCCGTGGCTCTTCCTCGGCCTGGGCTTCGCCGCCCTGTTCGTCATCGGTGTCGTCGTGGTGGTCCTGATCTCGGTCGTCTCCAACGGCGCCGACCCGCAGAGGATCGAGGCCGGCGATCCCGGCAACGAGTCCGAGAACAGCGACCCGTCGGCTGAGGACCCCGAGGAGCCCGCCGACCCCGAGGAGCCGGCCGACCCCGAGGAGCCGGTCGGCCCCGGAGCCGACCCCGCCGACATGGAGGCGGTCGGCAGCGAGTTCGAGTACGACGGCATGTCCTTCACCGTCACCAGCGTCGACGTCGTCGACGAACTGAACGGCACCGGGGCGTCCGGCGAGTTCCTCGTGGTCGAGATCGACGTGGCCGACACCTCCGGGACGGGCAGCAGCTGGTTCTGGATGGACGAGCAGCACGTGTACGAGGCGGACGGCACCGAACACGAGGAGGCCTACGACGTCACCCAGGAGATCAACGACAACAACATCTACGAGGTCCTGGACCCGAACGGTGCGGTCTCCAGCGTGACGATCGCCTTCGACGTACCCGACGCCGACGAGATCACCTACATGGGCCTGAGCACCCAGACCTACGGGGGCAACGAGACCTACGTCTCCCTGGTCGACTGATCCGGAGCGGATCCGCCGACGAACGGACGAGCCCGGACGCACGAACCGGGCAGGGCCGCCGGGACCCCGGCGGCCCTCCGCGTGTCCCGGGCTCCGCACGCCCCGGGCGGAGGAGGGCACGCACCGTTCGGGCGCTGCGTGACGGGAGGTGACCGCGCGTCGGGGGCACCGGGCCCGCGAGGTGCATACCGGGCCTGTAGGGACCTCTGAAATTCTCGACACCAGAAGCGCCAAACCTGGCTCTTCCTCCTAATTACCCTCCTCCGATAACGGACATTGATTCCCGTCTGTCACGTTGGCGAATATACGCAACACGCTGGAATCACGATCGCAGGAATGTCGGACGTTGACCCGCCATTCTTCTCTTCTCTAAGGTGCGACGGCACGCGCACCACCTGCTCCCACCACCCGTGCGAGCAGGCCATACGCGGACACTTCAGGCGTTCTTGGCCGCCCGGACCGGGCGGCGCTCAGCGAGGAGCGAGGGAACCATGCCGCACACCGTCCGTGCCGCACTCGTCCAGACCGAGTGGACAGGCGACACCGAGTCCATGCTCTCCGCCCACGAGAAGTACGCGCGCGACGCCGCCGCGCAGGGCGCGAGGATCATCGGGTTCCAGGAGGTCTTCAACGCCCCCTACTTCTGCCAGGTGCAGGAGGCGGAACACCACCGCTGGGCCGAACCCGTGCCCGACGGCCCCACGATCACCCGTTTCCGGGCCCTGGCCAGGGAACTCAACATGGTGATGGTGCTGCCGGTCTTCGAGGTGGAAAAACCCGGCTTCTACTACAACACCGCCGCCGTCATCGACGCCGACGGCAGTTACCTGGGCAAATACCGCAAACACCACATCCCCCAGGTGAAGGGCTTCTGGGAGAAGTACTACTTCCGCCCCGGCAACCTCGGCTGGCCGGTCTTCGACACCGCCGTCGGCAGGGTCGGCGTCTACATCTGCTACGACCGCCACTTCCCGGAGGGGTGGCGCGCGCTCGGGCTCGGCGGAGCCCAGATCGTGTACAACCCCTCGGCCACCAGCCGGGGCCTGTCCGCCTACCTGTGGAAGCTGGAACAGCCCGCGTCGGCCGTCGCCAACGCCTACTTCGTGGCCGCGATCAACCGCGTGGGCGTCGAGGAGTACGGCGACAACGACTTCTACGGCACGAGCTACTTCGTCGACCCGCGCGGGCAGTTCGTCGGCGACGTCGCCTCCGACAGCGAGGCCGAACTGGTCGTGCGCGACCTCGACCTCGACATGGTCGACGAGGTCCGCCAGCAGTGGGCGTTCTACCGGGACCGGCGCCCGGACGCCTACGGACCGCTGGTCGAGGGATAGGAGACGAGCATGGCACGCACCGTCATCCGAGGCGGCCTGGTCGTCACCGCGGCGGAGGAGGTCGAGGCCGACGTCCTGGTCGAGGGCGAACGGGTGGCCGCCCTCGCGCTGCGCGGCACCGAGACCGCCCAGAGCTGGGCGCGCGGCGACGCCGACGTCATCGACGCCACCGGCCACTACGTCATCCCGGGCGGCGTGGACGCCCACACCCACATGGAGATGCCGTTCGGCGGCACCCGGTCGGCCGACACCTTCGAGACCGGCACCCGCGCGGCGGCCTGGGGCGGTACCACCACCATCGTCGACTTCGCGATCCAGAGCCCCGGCCAGTCCGTCCGCTCCGGCGTGGACACGTGGATGGCCAAGGCCGACGGGAGGTGCGCGGTCGACTACGCCTTCCACGCCATCCTGTCCGACGTCAACGAGTCCTCGCTCAAGGAGATGGACGTCCTCGTCGACGAGGGCGTCACCTCGTTCAAACTGTTCATGGCCTACCCGGGCGTCTTCTACAGCGACGACGGCCGGATCCTGCGCGCGATGCAGCGCGGTGCGGCCAACGGCGCGCTGACGATGATGCACGCCGAGAACGGCATCGCCATCGACGTACTGGTCGAGCAGGCCCTGGCCGAGGGCCGGACCGACCCCCGCCACCACGGCGAGGTCCGCAAGGCACTGCTGGAGTCGGAGGCGACCCACCGCGCGATCCAGCTCGCGCGCGTGGCCGGGGCGCCGCTGTACGTCGTCCACGTGTCGGCGGGCGAGGCGGTCGAGGAGCTGGCGCGGGCCCGGGACAAGGGGCTCAACGTGTTCGGCGAGACCTGCCCGCAGTACCTGTTCCTGTCCACGGACAACCTGGCGGAGCCCGGGTTCGAGGGCGCCAAGTACGTGTGCTCCACACCGCTGCGGCCCAGGGAGCACCAGGAGCTCCTGTGGCGGGCGCTGCGCACCAACGACCTGTCCGTGGTCTCCACCGACCACTGCCCGTTCTGCTTCACCGGGCAGAAGGACATGGGCGTGGGCGACTTCTCCAAGATCCCCAACGGCATGCCCGGCGTGGAGAACCGGATGGACCTGCTGCACCAGGCCGTCGTGGACGGGCACATCAGCAGGCGGCGGTGGATCGAGATCGCCTGCGCCACCCCCGCCCGCATGTTCGGCCTCCACCCGAGGAAGGGCACGGTGGCGCCGGGCGCGGACGCCGACATCGTGGTCTACGACCCCCGCGCGGAACAGGTCCTCTCCGCCCAGACCCACCACATGAACGTGGACTACTCGGCCTACGAGGGCAGGCGCGTCACCGGCAGGGCCAGGACGGTGCTGTCCCGCGGGCGTGTCGTGGTCGACGACGGAAGCTACCTGGGTCAGGCCGGACACGGTCGGTACGTGCCCAGGTCCACCTGCCAGTACCTGGTCTGAGGAGGAGAAACAGTATGGACATCGGACTCGTCCTGCAGACCGACCCGCCCGCCGACCTGCTGGTGGAGCGGATGGCGCGCGCCGACGGACTCGGGTTCACCCACGGATGGACCTTCGACTCGGTGGTGCTGTGGCAGGAGCCGTTCGTCATCTACAGCCGGATTCTGGAACGCACCGAGAACCTGGTCGTCGGACCGATGGTGACCAACCCGAGCACGCGGGCCTGGGAGGTGACCGCCTCGCTCTTCGCCACGCTCAACGACATGTTCGGCAACCGGACGGTGTGCGGGATCGGGCGCGGCGACTCGGCGATGCGCGTGGCGGGACGCAAACCCGCGACCCTGGCCCGCCTGGAGAGGGCCATGGGGGCGATCAGGGACCTGGCCGAGGGCCGGGAGGCGGACGTCGACGGGGCGTCGATGCATATCCCGTGGGTGAGGGACGGCTCCCTGCCCGTGTGGATGGGCGCCTACGGACCCAGGGCGCTCGACCTGGTGGGGCGCCGGGCCGACGGGTTCATCCTGCAACTGGCCGACCCGTACCTGACCGAGTGGATGGTCAAGGCGGTGCGGTCGGCGGCGGCGGACGCCGGTCGGGATCCGAGCGAGGTGACCGTGTGCGTGGCGGCGCCCGCCTATGTCACGGACGGTTCGGACGAGGGGCTGGCGCACGGGCGCGAGCAGTGCCGGTGGTTCGGCGGGATGGTGGGCAACCACGTCGCCGACCTGGTGGAGCGGTACGGCGAGCACTCGGGGGCGGTCCCGGAGGAGCTCACCGACTACATCCGTGCCCGGAAGGGCTACGACTACAGCCACCACGGCCGGGCGGGCAACCCGGACACCGAGTTCGTTCCGGACGCCATCGTGGACCGGTTCTGCCTGGTCGGCCCGGTGGAGGAGCACCTGGCGAAGCTGGAGCGGCTGCGCGAGGCGGGCGTGGACCAGTTCGCCGTGTACGCGATGCACGACGACGTCGACGGCGTCATCGACGTCTACGGCCGTGAGGTGGTCCCGGCGGTGTCCGCGGCACCGAAGCGGTCCTGAAACACGGAGTCAACACACGTCTCGCACACTGTCCGACGTGCGGGCCGAACGGTTCCGGGTGCACCCGAGATACTCGGGAGCCCCGGGACCGCGGTCCCGCGGTCCCGCGGTCCCGCGCTCGCCGTATCCCACCGTCCGGTGGGGCGCGGCGGGCACCGGCCCGTGGGGCCACCCACCGGCGCACCGCACCCGCCGTACCCCGATCCCCTCTCCCGGGGTGCGCAAGGACCGGCGGCCCGGACGGATCCGGACAGGCCCCACCGGCCCACCGGAGCGGGTCCGGCGCCGTGCCCGTGTCCGCCGTCCACCCCACCATCCCCCGTCCGCACCACCGAAACCAGGTGTCACACGTGACCCACGCTCCTCCCTCCCCCGAACCCAACAGCGTCCCCGCCGCCGTCACCCACCCCGACGGACGCGTGTCCATGCCCGCGGGCCAGGAACTGCCCCGCGGCCCCTACGTCAACGAGGACCTGCACCCGGTACCGATGTCCTGGCGCACCTGGGGCACCGGAAGCTTCACCGCCCTGTGGGTGAGCATGTCGGTCAACCTGCCCGCCTGGACCCTCGCCAGCGGCCTGATCGCCGTGGGGATGGACTGGCGGCAGGCGGTCCTGACCATCGCCCTGGGCAACCTCATCGTGCTGGTGCCCATGGTCCTCACCGGCCACGCGGGGGCGAAGTACGGCGTCCCCTTCCCCGTCTTCGCCCGCGCCTCGTTCGGGCTGCGCGGCGCCAACCTGCCCGCCCTGATCCGCGGGGCCGTGGCGTGCGGGTGGTACGGCATCCAGACGTGGATCGGCGGCCAGGGCGTGTACATCCTCGCGGGCCGCGCGTTCGGTGACGGCTGGAGCGGCGCGGCCGAGGTCGGGGGGCAGCCGTGGACGATGTGGCTGTCCTTCGGCCTGTTCTGGGTGGCCCAGCTCGGGATCATCCTGTGGGGCATGGAGGGCGTGCGCAGGGTCCAGGTGTGGGCGGCCCCGCTCATGCTGGTCGGCGGTGTCGCGCTGCTGGGGTGGATGGTCGTCCAGGCGGGCGGCTTCGGCCCGCTGCTGGCGGTCAACTCCGACCTCGGCTGGGGCCCGGAGTTCTGGGCGCTGTTCTTCCCCTCCCTGATGGCGATGATCGGGTTCTGGGCGACGCTGAGCCTCAACATCAGCGACTTCACGCGGTTCTCGTCCTCCCAGCGGTCCCAGGTGCTGGGGCAGACGTTCGGCCTGCCCACCACGATGGCGGCGTTCGCACTGCTGGCCGTGATGGTCACGGCGGGCACGCAGGCGGTCTACGGGGCTCCCCTGTGGGACCCGGTGGACATCGTCGCGGAGATGTCGAACGGGATCGCGCTGCTGTTCGCGATCTTCGTGGTGCTGCTGGCGACCGTGTCGACCAACATCGCCGCGAACCTGGTCGGCCCGGCCTACGACCTGGCCAACCTGAGGCCGAAGCTGATCAGCTTCCGGACCGGCGCCGTGATCACGTGCGTGGTCAGCGTCGCGATCTTCCCCTGGCGGCTGATCTCCGACCCGAACGTGTACATCTTCACCTGGCTCGGCACGGTCGGCGGCGTGCTCGGCACCGTGGGCGGCATCCTGGTCGCCGACTACTGGCTGCTGCGCCGGACCCGCATGGACCTGACCGGGCTGTACACGCACGGCTCGGAGTACTGGTACACGGGCGGCTGGAACTGGCGGGCGCTGACGGCCTTCGCCGTGGGCGCGGTACTGGCGGTCGGGGGCTCCCACTCGGCCCCCGGTGAGGGCCCCTTCCCCGAGGACGGTCTGATCCCGTTCCTGGCGCCGCTGTCCGACTACGGCTGGGTCGTCGGGTTCGCGTCAGCGCTGCTCGTCCACTGGGCCCTGGGGGTGTTCCTGCCCGACAGCCGTACCCGGGCGGCCGCCGAGCGTTCCGTCGTCGCGGAGGAGGCCTCACCCTCTTCGTGAGGGTCGGCTGACAAACCCGTGTGTCGCCGGAGTCTTGTGCTCCGGCGACGCGCACGCTAGGTTCCTGTTGCGTCGCCAGATCTGGACCGCGACCTCGGCCACCGGAACCCGGTGGCTTTTTTCATGCCCGGATCCGGGCTTCACCAGGCGTGCCGACGGCACGCCTTCCCTTATGCCCCAACGGCACCGTTCACCAACGAGAGGATCCTGCCATGCCCACCATCGGAACCCGTGAGGATGCCCGGAACCGCTGCCTGCGCACACTCGCCCAGGGCGTGCTGGCGACCGCGCTGGTCGCAGCGGCCGGCGCGGTGGCCGCGACAGTCGTCCCCGGAGAACCCGTCGACCCGGCCGTGCTCGGTACCGCCGTGGCCACGACCGTCCTGACCGCCGTGGCGGCCTACGTGCAGCGCCGGATCGAGGGAAGTGTCGAACACCGGCACGCACGAGGGGAGGATCGGCCGTGACCACCCGCTGACGAAGGACGCCGTCGTCGGGACCGACGGCGGACGAAGATGAGCGGGGGCGGCGGAACCAGTTCCGCCGCCCCCGCTTCCGCCGTGCCGTCCGCGGTCGGATGCCCACACGAGCTCATGCCTCCAGCTGGATGCGGGCGATCTCCACCACCTTGGCCAACTCCTTCTCGACCTGGTCCCGGGAACGCCCGTCTCGGACGACCAGGCGGGCGGTAAACGGGTTCCCCCCGATGTCGCGAGTCAGCTCGTAACAGACCGCGTCCCCCTCCGACCACCAGGTCAAATCGCCCTGGGTGCTGCTCTGGGACCGCCCGTCCCCGGCCACCTCTGGTTCACCGCCGCGCAGGACACAGTGCACGGAGCCGGGCGACCAGCCGAGGGCCTCCTCCAACTGCCGGACGGTCAGGTCGCGGGGGGCACTCCGCCCTCGGCGAATGTCGCGCAGGGCCTGCCCGGACATACCGGTGCAGTCGGCGAGGTCGCGCCATCTCATACCGAGGGCCAGGCGCCGTGCATCCATGGCCCGGTCGAGGAGGTCGTAGCGGAGAGCGGTAGGCGGGGAAGCATCCTTCGGCATCCCACCACCATAGGCGAGATTAGGCACAACTAGCGCAAAGTTTGTTTAACTTGCCTAACTCTGGATAGCCGCAAGCAGAGAGAGAAGCCCGCACAAATCCTTCCATCTGGAAACTTCACTCACCGGAGAGACAAGCAGGATGCTTGAAAGTTTGCTTAACTTTGGCTAAGTTTGCTTATTGATATCCGCCCCCCGGATCGGAGTGCACATGAGCATCCCCTGTGACGTCCCCTCCTGCACCAACAGCGTGGTCGAGGACGCCCTCGTCTGCGCGGGCTGCACCCAACGCCTCGCCAACGCCCTACGGTCCGTCGTAGGTGACGGTGACGGGGGGCTCCTGGAGGATCTGGACCTCACTCTGGCCAGACAAAGACGCACCGGCCCCGGCAACATGGGCCGTCGTTCGACGGAGACGCCCCTGGCCTACGATCCGGCGGCCGCCGAGGCGGCAGACGTCCTACGCAACACCCTGTCCACATGGTGCCGCCTCTTACACGAGGAGATCGGCGGCCGACTCCCAGACGACACCCCCTCGGCCATGGCCACCTGGCTCCGGCGCTTCACCGAGTGGCTGCGGCGCTCCGAATTCGGCCCGGAGTGCGTCGACGAGGTCACCGCGGCCGTGGCGGAGGCCCAGCGCGCGGTCGACCTACCGGCGGAGCGGGTCATCGCGGGCCTGTGCGAGAGGTGCGGCACACCCTGCTACGCACACGCCGGAGCCACACACGCCCGGTGCCACGAGTGCGACGCCCCGCTGTCCGTACGCGACGGGCGCAGACGCCTTCTGCTCGCTGCGGAAGAGCACCTCGTCACCGCGGCCGACGCTGCACGCGCGCTGAACACCCTCGGCCACGAAGTGACCGCGGCGGCCGTGCGCGGATACGCCCGGAGAGGACGCCTCAGCCCCCGCGGCACCGGCTCCGCAGGGCGGCCGCTGTACAGTCTCGGCGAGGTCATCGACGTGTACCTGGACGGCGTGCGACCGGTGGCGTGATCACCACCGCGCCTCCAACCAGCTCAGGAGTACGGCCTGCTCGGACGGGGACAGGACCAACGCCGCATCGGCGAGGACGTCCTCGACGGGCAGGTCCTCTCGCACGAACACGACGAGCCGGTTTCCCACGCTCACCACGGCGACTGGGCATGACAGCTGCTCGAGGGTACATGCACAGATCCTCATCTCGGTCTGTTCGGACACCCCAGGTCCTGCTGCCATCAGACGGTCTACCCCGTTTCACGCTACGAACCAAACCCCCATAGATGACCACTCAACGGTGACAGTTCGCAAGGGAAGCGGAGACCTTCTTACCGTTCACGTATCGACGACCTACTCGGAATAACGATTACGACGGCCGCTACCTGCACCTTCCCGATCGCGCCAGCCCTGGACCACAACTGTCCAGATCCGGCCACCGTCCGACGTGAACCATGCATCCCATTGACAGACATGAACGTGAACCGGATAATTCGACCGCCAAATGGACAACGGCCGGTGCCGATCGACGAGAGGCACCGGCACGTTCAGCCCATGATGGCGGCGAGTACGGCCCCCAGCGCGGCCAGCGCCGCGCTTATTCCCGTGACCGGCAGCGCGTACCGCCATCTCTCCAGTGCGTCGAGGCGGATCCGGAACTCCGCGTGTTCCCGCTCCAGCGCGGTCAGCCTGGTGATTGCGTTGCGCACGTCGGCCTGCGTCTCCCGGGTGGCGTCGTAGACATCACGCGCGGTGACCACCGACGAGAAGGGATTGGTGGTCCCCTCCTCCGATCCCCATGTGTGTTCCTGTGTCAATGCCGTTCCTCCTGCACGTTCCTCCCGCACCCGTCCTCTGACGGGGCACGGTGCTCGGGCATCGGTGGGCCCGAAAACACGAAGGGGGCGGGGTGCGTCGCGCACCCCGCCCCAGCCGGTCAGGTTCTCGGTTCGGCGGCACGCGTCAACCGGCGGCGCCGCGCATCGGCCCGACGCTTGGCCTGCGCGAGCCGCTCCGCCTTCTCCTCCTCGATCCGGCGGACCCGTGGGTCAGCCGGATGTGGCTGGCCGGTGGTCGCGTGCACCAGGTCGGCCTGCAGATAGTGCGATAGCGCCCAACCATCGCCCCCCAGCGCCGCCATCGACGACGAGTCCGCGGGTAGATGCCGTATCAGAACCGCCAGGCGACGCAGCGACAACCGACCACGCCACAGATCGGCCAACTCGATCCGGTAGTACCGGGCCAGATCGGCCTCCACCGCCCCGGATGACTCCCGAAGCAGGCGGAGGAGGCGACCTATTCCCCCGGGGACTCGAACCCGTACACCTCGGCGATCTGCTCGGCCAGCCGGTTCAGGTCGCTGAGCGTGGCCCCGCCCTCCTTCAGACGCCCCCACTGGCGAGGACCGAGCAAGCTGCGCAGCGCGGCCACGATCCTGCCCTCCTCGAATCCCTCCAGGGCCGCCAACGGCCACTGGTCCGAACTCGCCGGCAGTTCGTATTCGACACCGTCCAGCAGCAGTTTCTTCGGTGTGTCCTCACCAGTGGCCTCCGACCGGACGGCTGAAGCGATGGTCGTGTCGTTCATATCGCGGTTGTTTCCTTCATTGTCGGTACGCGCCCTTCGGGGCGCGCGTGAGTGTGCACGGATACGTGCGCCGGAGCGCACGACGGCGCGGTTCCCCACCCGGTGCAAGAGGAGGGGCTGGGGAGGAGGCCGGGCCGGAGCAACCACGCGAACTCCGGCCCGGCCTGTCTGTTAAGGGGTGGCCGCCGTGGGCGCACCCTTGTAGGTGTGGAACAGGGTCGCGTTGCCGTCAGCGTCGGGATCGGTCGGGAAGATCGCCACGGTGATCTCACGCCGCGCCAGTTCAGCCGCGTTCTCGGTCGACTCGCCCCGCTCGGACACCTGTGCGTAGTTCGCCGAGACCGTCCGCTTGATCAGGTCACCGGTACGGGTCTCGAACGCGATCTTGAACTTGGCCTGCAGGTCGGGAACGTGGATGTCGCCCTCGTAACCGCCGTTACCGTCGAAGGTCACCGAGTGACCGGGGAACATCAGGTCGTAGACCGCCTTGTTGTCCTCGAACGGCATGAACGTCCGCGTCACCTTGAAGTTGTTGTGCGTGGAGGCCACCAGCACGCCGCCCCAGGCGTACAGATCCTCGGACTCGGCTTCGATCGTCTCGGTGAAGCCCTCCTCACCGTCGAGCAGACCCACCTGCTCCCACTCGACACCGAACGGCTCACCAGCCGCAGGAACCACCGCTTCCACCGGAGCGATGTACACATCCGCGTAGGCCCAGACATTGGCGTTGTTGGTGTTACCCATCTCAGAAACATCCCTTCAAAGGAATATCGGTTGTATTGCAAGCGCCCTGTGGTCCATCACCACAGGGCACGACAGTGGACGGCCGAAGCCGTCAGGAGGAGCGCTGGGTCACCAGCACGGTGAAGGAGGCACTGGGTTCGGGAAAGGCGGGGTCAAAGGCCGCGACGACACCCTCGGACTGGCGCACCGAGACGATGCCGGCATCCCCCTCGTGCTCGAGTAGGACGGCGTGCGCCAGGTGCGCGAGCGCCTTGGCGTCGTCTCGGTCGTCGGCCCAGGCAGAAACCCGCACCAGTGTGAGCTGAGTGATCGGGTGGTTCCCGGTCGACTCCTCACAGCGGATCGTGATCTTCGGATTGCTCCCGGGTGACCAGTCCGTATAGGACTCGGTCACCACGGGAGTGCCGGACCACTGACTGGGGAAGTCGGGGACCCTGGAGCGCAGATAGTCGGCGACCAGGTCCTCGACGTCGGAAAAGGGCTGAACGATCATCTCTCGGAGTTCTTCTCTTCTCGTAACGGAATGAGGAACCCCGGAAAAACAAAAGCCCGACGTTTGTCGGGCTTTGGTCACACCTGTGGCGCTGTTAAATAGCGTGCACCACTCGGAGAGGGTTGCGCAACCCTTTTCCGGGGTTTTCTTTCTTGGACGTGACCGGTGTCACCCCGTTTCCGCGCGGAGTCCCACAACGGTCCTCAGAACCGGCCGTCGTTGAGGGCGACCTGGAGGCACCGGGTCGTCTCGGACACGGCGGAGACATCCGTCCGAACGATCCCGGCAGCGTCGTAGCCGAGGACACCCGGCCACACACCGTCGACCGTCGCCCCGACGTGGCTCTGCACCGCCCGCGTGGTCCTCGGGCCGAGGTAGCCGTCGGCCGCGGCACCGGTACGGCGCTGCATGGCCCGAACGGTCATCCGCCCCCAGATCCCGTCCACCGCGACGCCCAGACCGCGCTGGACGGCGCGCAGGGTGAGCGGCCCAAGCTGCCCGTCCTCGACCAGGCGGTCGGACCCGGTGCCGGCCTCCGGACGGGGCGAGGAAGGCTCGTGCACGTCGACCGGCATCCCGGCGCGCACCCAGGCGCGCAGGTCGGAGCCCGGGCACGAGGTGCTGTTGCCGGACAGGCCGCCGTGGTGGGTGCCTGCGAGCGCGCGCCCGGCACGCCTGGCGGCCTCGTCGTACAGGGATCGGATCGCGGCCTTAGCCTCATCGGTGGCGTCCCCGTCACGACCGATGAAGCACACCCCGATGTGGGAGGTGTTGTGCGGTGCCGCGTGCGCGCCGACGACCGACCAACCGCGCCCCTCGAAGATCCGGCCGGAGCGGTCGACCAGGAAGTTGTACCCGACGTCGGACCACCCCCGGCCATCCATGTGGAAGTCCTGAATCTGACGGGGCGTCTGTGTCGGTGGCCCCGCACTGTAGTGCACGGTGAAGCCGGTGCGTGCGGCCCAGCTCGTGGTAACCCGGGAACGCGGTGCGCGGGCGTGCCACCGGGATCTACTCATGATGTTCGGCAAACTCGTTCTTCCTCTCGTCTCTCGTCTCTCGTCTCTCGTGTTCGTGTGCGCTGGCGGTGCGGACCGTCGCTCAAAGGTCTCCGTGTCCTGACCGCCGGGGTATCCCGGAACCGGAGCGCCTCCCTACCCGCCGAGAGGCGGGCCCCATCCCGAGTGGCCGTCGGTCGTGCCGTAGCGGACGGGGTTGAGCACGTCGTCCAACCGGGCCCGGGTCTCCTGTCCGACCATCCCGTCGTCGAGCAGCCCCTGATCGCGTTGGAAGGCGATCACCGCGTCCTCGGTCTCCTGGCCGTATTCGCCGTCGGCTCCATAGGTCGGGAGCTCGTACCCCGCATCCAGCAGGTCGAGTTGGAGGCCGTGCACCTCCGGGGTCGTTCCCGACGCCCGGCTGAGGATCGCGCTGCCCAGCCAGGTCGCCTCACCCACACGGAACTGGTGGACCCAGCCGGCGTCCCCCTCGGGGACCGTCAGACGGGCCAGGGTCAGGTCGCCCGAGTACGTACCCGACGCCTCCAGATCGGGAGCCGTCAGATCCACGTTGACGTGGTTCATCCGGTAGGTCACGGCCCCGGCCTCGGCCAAGGCCTCGATCCGGACGAACCGGTCCCGGGTCGCGGTGTTCTCCACCCCTGTCAAGGTGCGAGCGTCCCCCAGACGCAGAGCGTCCGCGGTCCACTCCACGACCGGGGTCCCGCTCCCTGTCCCACCGACGTACAGGGTCATGGCTCCCCCGGTGGGGACCCACACGTACGCGGAGACCGACAGCGAACTCCTGGTCCCGACGGAGAGTCCGACGCCGCCCGCGGAGGGCACCGCCGAACCGAGCCGTAGCGCGGGCCAACCGGTGTCCGGACGCTCGTCGTAGGCGGCGAACCCGTCGACCACGTCCCAGGGGTCGCCGTGCCATGCGCTGTCCGCGCTGTTGAGCGCGTAGGCGGCGGCGCCGCCGCAGGTGTTGTACGTCAGGGTCGGCATCACGCCACCCGCGTCTGAACAGTGAGGGACCGTGCCTCGGCGTCCCCCTGGAGGACCCGGACGGTGAGGTGGTCACCGGTCGCCACTGGGATGTCCAACTGCTCGACGGCGGAGGCGTGGTCTCCGCTGAGGATGGTGGCGGTTCCCACCTGGGTCCCGTTCCGTTCCAGCCCCACGACGATGTCGGCGCCACCGGAGCTGCCCACGCTCGCGTGGAGCGAGCTGAGGATTCTCGCCGGGCCGGTGTTGTAGTGGCGGAACAGCGCCGCACCCGAGACCGTGGGGCCGCCGTGCGGTGCGGACCAGGTCCACACGCTGTCTCCCGGAGTTCCCGCCGGACCGTCCGCGCCCGTGCTTCCCGCCGGACCCGTGATGTCCGCGAGCGCGACCAGGTCAACCCACGTCGGCTCCCCTACAAGCCGCCACTGGAGGGCGTCCGTGTCAGCCCGGAGCTCGATCTCACGACCGTCCTCACCCCGCAGCGGCCCCGAGTCCTGCCAGGTCTCGCCGTTCCACGCGTACAGGTCGCCGCCGATGAGGTAGGCGTCGCCCACCCGGGCGTCGACGGGCAGTTCCGCGACGTCGCTGAGCGTCCCCAGGATGGCGAGCCCCGGGCCGACCGGCCCCTCCGGCCCCTGCTCCCCTTGGGGCCCGATCGGCCCTTCCGGGCCCTGGGGCCCTGCGGGGCCCTCGGGCCCCTGAGGGCCCGTCTCACCGGGCGGCCCCTCCGGCACGTAGACGTGGCCGGTCACTCCGTTGACGCTGAGGACGTAGGGCTCGGGCGGATCGGGGTGCTCGGGCCCCGGCGGCACCACGGACGACAGGTCCACGGACTCTGCGTCGTGGGGGACGATCAGGTCGAACTGGTAGGGATCCAGGCCGGGGAACTCCACCAGGACCTCGTAGTGGAAGGGCGTGCCCACCAGGAGCGGGTCGTCGGTGGCGGGGAGCAGGAGGTCGATCTCCCCCTGGGAGTCGATCGACTCCACCACGTCCGTGCCCATGACGATGAGATCGTGCGCGGGGGAGATGAGCCACTCCACGCTGGGCCGGAACGTCACGGTCCCCTGGGCTTGCTCTCCGTGGAGGAGCACCCATCGGCCGTGCACACGGACACGGGGGAAGTCGTCGGGAAGGTTGGACATGGGTACCGGCATCGTCGGTACCCCCTTTCTGTTGGTGAGAAGGGTCGAGGGACCGGCGACGGGCCGGTCCCTCGTTCGGCGGGGTGGGGTGACCGCTCCGGACAGCGCTCACCCTGGTCGTTGGCGTTTGGATCGCACGTAGCGAGACCGCATCCGGGCCAGAGTCTCGACCTCAGTCACATCGGGACCAGAGTGACGGTTCGCGAAGTGAGGTACCAGGGTTTGGTCGCACGGGCCGACAACCGAACGGAGTACGTTCTGCCTGGTGTCACCGGTACGAGCGCTTGAACAGTGACGGGTTGTCGGACGTTGTACGCCTCCATGTAGACCAGGCTCGTGGGGCGAGAGAACTCTGTGGTCCCTCCCGACCGAAAATCCACGTCGACCTGGAGACGACCTGCGCCTTGGCCCATGTTGTACTGGTAGGTCAGCAGAACCAGTACCCTTCTCGTCGTCGGAGTGAAGTTCACAATGGTCGCGTCGCGCTTCCAGACCCACTCGTCATACGTGGAGGAGATCGTCCAGTCGCCCGTGCGCTCCCCGGACTGGATGCCGAACATGTGCGCGGCCAGGGGTACGAGGTTCCCCGTGTTCGGGTCACGCACCGACATACCCGTACCGATCCCGTGTCCGAGTCGGACCAGGTCCTGCTCCGACTCGTCGACGACCCGGAGCCCCGAGGCCGTCATCTCGGTCCGGGCCCCGGAGGCGGATGAGCGCACGGTGGCACCAGTGATCACCTGGCCGTCGATGGCGTCGGCACTGATGTGACCGCTGGTGATCGCGCCCGCGCTGATGTGCCCCGCCTCGACCGCGCCCGCGGCGATCTTGTCCGCAGTGACCGCGTTGGCCTCGATGTGCCCGGCCTTGATGGTCTCCGGGTACACGTCGGTGTCCACCAGGGGTTCGGTCTCGGTCCACGCGGACTCGCCGGGATCCGACCGGTTGCCGCTGCGGTCCACCGTCACCAGCCGGAAGTGTCGCGGCTCATGGTAGGGCTGCCCGGGCACCACGAGCGTGTCGGCGCCCTCGAGCAGTCCTACGGGCCGCCAGTCGCCGCCCTCGGGCCCGCGTACCGCCCCCAACCGCACGTCGCCCTCATCACGCAGGGACAACGCGATCCCGGTCACAAGTCGCTCCCCGTTCGGGGTGAAGGTGTACGACGACTCCGACTGTCCGTCGACCCACACCTCCAGCCGCCACCGGCGGATCCGGATCCGGACCAGGTGCGCACCCGATCCGACTTCGGGGACGTAGTCGTGGACGTATCCGCCGGGATCGTCGGAGTCGTAGCGGGTCCACAGACGCACCGTGCCCGCCGCACCGCTCTCGGGCGCGTGCACCCACACGGTGTACTCCTGGTCGAGGACGCCGACGTCCCGGTAGAGCGTGGCGTACCCGGTACCGGCCCGGCCGAGCAGACCGTCGGCGACCACGAACGCCTCTTCGCCGTAGACGTGTTGCCACGGTGGCCGAGGTTCCCCCTCCTGGTCCCACTCCTCAGCCCAGGTCTGCCCGTCGCGCATCTGCACGATCACGTGCTCGAAGTCCCGAGGCATCGGTTGGCCCAGCGCACCGAGTCCGTCCCACGCCACATTCATGACTCCGAGGCGCGTGGTCAGGGCCGGTGCCGAAGGAATCGGAGGGGGGTCGACGTCGTCGGCGACAACCACCGCGACCGGTGTACAGAACGGTCCGGCCAGCCCGTTGTCTCCTCCCACAGCCCTGACCTTGAACTCCCGTTCCTCCCCGACCGGCAGGTCGGACACCCGCACCGAGGCGTCGGGGTGATCCACGGAGGTCAGCCGCCGCCAGACCGCCCCGACCGTGTTTAGTCGGGCGTAGACCTCGTAGGAGCCCACGTCCATCGCGGTACCGTCCACCGCAGCATCCACGGGCGTCCAGGTCAGGGTCGCCTGGCCCCGTACCGCGCCGGACGCGTCCAGGTAGGCCCGGGTGTCCACGATCAGACCGACCGGGGCGGCCGGTCTGCGTGTGTCCGGCCCCTCGGGAGCGGGGCGCGCCCCAGAACCGCCGTCGGCTGCGCTGCCACCGGTCAGGGCGGCGGTCCGCCGGGCGCGACGGATCTCGGCCTCCACGAAGCGGTCGTTGAGGACAACGTTCCCCGTGAGCGTCCCCCTGTCATCCCGGGAGAGGGTGATCTGGCGCAGCCGGAGACTCTTCATGCCACCTCCGGCCCCCGGCGCGAGGAGATGGTCGCCCGGGCGGTAGTCCCGCCAGGGCAGCCACCGGGCGTCGGTGAACACCAGGCCACGCGTGATCTGAATCCGCTCCCGGGCACCGCGTTCCAGGGCCGCGGTGGCCAGGAGCCGGGCGGTGCCCTCGTCGGAGACCCCGCTCTGCGTGACGTACTCCTCCCAACGGCCCCACGGAGCGACGGCACCGGGGTTGGCGACCTCCAAGCGGAAACCCTCGTCACCCTCCAGGAACAGGTGGGAGACGGCGTCCTCCAGGCTGGCGTCGTCGGGCGCCTCGGTGACGTCCCGGCCCAGGCGGAGGTCGACGGGGGCCTCGCCGGAGGCCCGGTCCACGGCCATAGCCGAACCGGGAGTGAACACGCGCAACATGCGTCCCTCGAAGCGCCAGTCACACACACCCTGCTCGGTGAGGCCCGCCAGTACGGCGAGAAGATCGGTGCCGACGTTGTACTCGATGGTGAGGACGGTGTCCCACGGCCGGCCAGCGGAGTCGTGGGTGGTGTCGAAGTCGACCGACAGGCCGGGAAGCGCTCCACGCGCGTGACCTTCGTTGGTCCAGGTGCGCACAACGGTGCCGACCGTGGCGGCGGAGAAGTGCCGCTTGCCATCGGCTGTGTCGGCAGGGTCCGTGGAGGGGTACAGCCGGAGCTTGCGCAACTGCCAGCCGTACCCCGGAAGATCGTAGGAACGGGTACCGGTGCGGTCGGTCAGGTCACCGGAGCACTTGATCCTCAGGAACCGCGAGTCAGGACGCTCCATCCACTGACCGGTGTCGGGGTCGTACATCTGGACGGCCACCTCGCAGGGCACCTCCAGGTACTCGGCACCGGGTGCGTGCGCCGCGTAGCTGATCCGCAGAGCCGGCAGGTCGTTGTACGGCTGGCCCAACTCGACGCTGAGTGGATGCGGCAGTGGTCCGAGTTCGGCCCCGTTCGGTTCCAGGGCCACGAGTCGGATGTCGAGTTCACTCACAGGAAGGCCCTCCTCGCTGTGATCCGGATCTGACTGGTCTCGCCCGCGGAGACGGCGCTCGCACGGACGCGCACGTGGCGCTGATGGGGGTTGCCCCTGGCGACCGCCGGGGTGAGATGCAGCCATCGGGAGGCCGACCCCGAACCGAACTGCCGGACGAGCCCGGTGACGTCGGTACCGCTCTCCTCCCCCGGGCCGACCCGCCGCGCCGTCATCGCGGCGCAGTCGACCTCGAGTGTCTGGTCCTGCGTGAGCGAGCCGGACCAGGCGAATCCCGCCCCGGTCGCCACGTCCATGACGGTGGGCTGATCGATGGACCCGCTCAGCCGCACGACGGCGTCGGTGACGGGCGCGGTGCCTCCCGCCAGCCACGTGACGAGAGCCCCTTCCGCAGGTGGGTCGACGGTGAGCGGCCCCTGCCAGCTGACGGGGTCGGGATCACGCCAGAAGACACCCGGCACCCGGGCCAGGACGGTGAGTCGAGCGGTACCGGCGGCCACCGTGACCTCTGGCTCCGCCGAGGCCACGACCTCGGCGTCAGCCTGGCGGACGGTCCGGCGGTCGACGTGGTAGCGCAGGTCGAGCATCCTGTGCCGGACGCCGAACAGGCCGGTCAGCGCCTCCAGGTTCCGTTCCAGCTGCGGGTAGCCGCCCTGCCGGCCCTGTCCGTCGCGAGAGTTGACCAGGAGGGTCAGCCCGAGGACGGACGCCTCCAGGTCCAGGCCGGTCACGGGCAGATCGCCCGCCCTTCCGGGTAGGGATACCTCGACGGACCGGGCCGCGGGCAGGGGGCGCAACTGGGTTCCCGGGGCCAGGCGCCATCCGGGGGCGTCCAGCGCCACACCGTCGACGGTATAGGTGGGATAGGGCATGTCAGAGCACTCCGATCGCTGACGCGTACTGGAGGGAACGGTTCACGGTGGCCGAGGTCGGCTCGGCCTGCGGATAGTTGTTGATCACCTGGATATGGGGGGCCGCCGCGTTCCCGCCGCTGACGGCCGCGTGGCGACGCACCTCCGGAGAGGGGGGCACGACGTGGGCGCCGATCTCGCTGGTGACGTCGCCGAGTTGTCCCCTCAGATCGGGAACCCTGTCGTCGATGCCGCTCATGAGGCCGTCCATGATCATGCGGCCGGCCGGGGTGAGCAGTCTGCGGTCGACCCGCTCGGGTCCCTTCACGTCCGGGATCATGTCGGTGATCTCGGAGAACTTGCTCCGCAGGGAGCCGATCATGTTCTCGACGCCGTTGATCAGACCACTGATGATGTTCTTTCCGGCCTGGAAGAGGAAGGTCCTGGCGTTGGAGAAGGCCTCCCTGACCCGGCTCGGGATGTCTCTGATCGAGGACATCAGGTCACTGATCCGGCCGACGACCCGGTCCCGCATGGCCGCGAAGGCCTGGACCGCGAGGTCGCGGGCCGCCGTGAAGGTGTTCACGATGCGGTCGCGGATGGCGGCCACGATCGCCACCGCACGGTCGCGCAGGGCAGTGACGACGGCGATGACACGGTCGCGCACGGCGACGAAGATCTCGACCACCCTCGCGTGGAACGCTGAGACCCGTTCAACGATCCACCTCACCGCGGAGCCGACGAGCTCGAGGATGCTGTTCCAGGCGGTGGAGATCAGTTCGGTGATCCAGGTCCAGGCGGTCTGGACGCCCAGGGTGATCGTCTGCCAGACCGTGGTCAGGAACTCGGCGATACCCTGCGCGACCGTCGTGATCTTCGTCAGCAACCAGTCCCAGACCTCGGTGGTGCGCTCCACCAGCCAGGTCCATGTGGCACCGATGAACGCCTTCACCTCGTCCCAGTAGGTGAACAGGATGAGGAAGGGGTGATGGGCGATGATCGCCTTGATCCACTCCCAGGCGGTCTCGATCAGGCCGACCAGTCCGTCCCAGAACGCCTGGGCTTTCTGCTTGAGCACGTCCCACATGGCGGGCAGCGTCTCGGTGAAGAAGCCCATGACCTCGCGGGCGATGCCCATGACGAAGGAGAACGCCTTGTCGACGATCTCTCGGAAGGTCTCGCTGTTGTTGTAGGCGTAAACCAACCCCGCGACCAGCGCCCCGAGCGCCGTGACGATGAGGCCGATGGGGTTGGCTCGCATGGCGCTGTTGAGAACGCGTTGTGCGACGGCGAGTGCCTTCTTGCCCACGGCGGCGACCTTGCTCGCCGCACCGGCGAGGGTGAGGTTCCGGGTGAAACCGGAAGCGTCGGAACCGGCGGAACGAAAGCCCGAGGCCAGATTGCGCAGAGCGTCGGTGCTCGCACTGAACCCTCTCGATACCACCGGGCCGGCGGTGTCGACCAGTTTGTCAGCCAGGGCACGACCAGCGTATTCACCTGCGTCAGGGAGGGTGGAGCTGAGCACCTCACCGACCTGGCCGCCGAACTGCTGAACGATCGGCGGCATGGTGGACAGGCCGTTCTCGATCATCTCGTTGGCCTTGGCCGCCAGCAGTTCACCACCCTGGCGACCGGCGGCCTCGGCACCCTCGGTGATCTTCTCCTTCAGGAACTCCCCGGCCTTGCTTCCGATGCTGTCCGCTACGCTGGCGACCCCCTCCAGGCCGTTGGCGATCCCGGCCCTGGCTGCGCCGCTGAGCCGGGAACCCAGTTCCCGTCCGCTGACCAGGCCGATGGACGGCATCCGCCCCTGGAAGATGCCGCCGACGGTGGAGACGACACCCTCCACGATCCCGGGGAGCCGCTCGACCCCGCGCTCGACCAGCGACATGGCGCCGTCGGAGATCATGGTTCCGAGTTCGTTGCCGAGTGCCTCACCCGCCTCAACGATCGTCGAGCTCAGCGCTGAGGCGGCCTGTTCTCCCAGAGCCTGCACCGCTGCTGGTGTTTCGGACAGGGCCGAGGCGATGTTTCCCGAAACCGCCTCCGCGAGCCGGGCGCTCACCTCGCTCCCCACTCGTTGGCCCTCTTCGGGCAGGCCGGACAAGCCCTCCTGGACCTGCTGCCTGATCTGTTCGCCGAACGCCTCAAGCTCGGGAGTCAGGTCGATGCTCGCGGTGACGTCGCCGGGCATGGCTCACCTCTTCTTCTCTGTAGACACGGGAGGGGCCCTGTGCGTGGGAAGAAGGCAGCGACGACGCGGTCACCGGCGGCCGCGGCGTACGACAAAACGTCGTCGGGGCGGAGAGACCGGGAGGTGCGCGGGGCCCTGTGAGGCGACGGTGGGTCACCCGTGAGCGCGGCGCGGAGGCGTCGGACTGGGGGTTACAGGGCCCCGAAAACACGAAAACCCGGCTCTGGGCCGGGTTGGATACACCTGTGGTGCTGCGACAGATCGTGCCACACGGGTTGGAGCGGGCGCAAGATCTGAATCCACATCATTTCCGTGTCAGGATCCTCTCCGCAGGTGGTGGCGGCCGAATCCGTCACCCCGACCACACGGGGAACGACGGTGGGGTCGGCACACGTGTGCCGACCCCACCGGACCGTCGGGAGCGCTCCCGGTCAGGCCGCCGGACGCTGCTCCTCGGGGTCGAGCGAGGCCAGCACCGCGTTGATGTCACGGGTGACCCGGGTGAAGGCGCGGGTGGACAGCCACAGCTTGTAGATGATCACCAGCTCGAAGGAGAGCATCAGGAAGCCGGACGCGGCGATGGTCACGAGCATTCCGGTGGTGGAGAACAGACCGACCAGCGGGGCCACGATGAACACGCCCATCTGGAACTCGATGCCGCTGAACAGGTGCGGGCGGATGCGGTTCTCCCGCAGAACGTCGCGGACGCGCCGGTACCAGGGGAAGCGCCGGTGGAAGCCCTCCTGGAGGGCGGTGCTCTGGATCTGGCGCGCCTTGCGCCCCGGGGTGGCCGCGGTGGCGGCGGTGGCGGCGGTCTGCTCCTCCTCCCCGACGGCGGGCGAGGTCCGCACGATGGGGCTGACGGGGCGTTCCGGCGCGGTGATCCGCTCGGCGCCGCCGACAACGACCCCTCCCTCGTCGTCGGCGTCGTCGGCGTCGCCGGTTCCGAACCGGGCCGCCAGTTCGCGGACCTCTCTGCCGCCCTCTCCGTCGCCGTGCTCCGCCTCACGGATGGCCTGGACCATGTGCTTGCGCATCGTGGTCCGCACCTTGGCCATCTGCGGCGAGTTGAGGTAGCGGAACATGTCCGTGAACACGATGCCCAGGGTGAACCAGAGGAAGACCGGGTTCCCGGAGTCGGCGAACTGCCCGCCCATGAGGGCGACGGCGCAGATCAGGACCCGGATGCGGTCGAAGACGTAGTCCAGCCAGCTACCGAACACCGACCCGTTCCCCTTGAGCCGGGCGATCTTGCCGTCCATACAGTCCAGGACGAAGCTCAGGTGGAACAGGACCGCCCCGGCCAGCAGCCAGTACCAGTCGGCGAGGAAGAAGCAGACGGCCGCCATCACACCCAGCACCAGCGCCGCCAGGGTCAGTTGGTTGGGGGTGAGACCGGTCCGGTTCGCGGTGACCCTCACCAGCCGTGAGGCGAGGGGATCGACCAGCCAGACGGTCCACCACGAGTCACGTGTCTTGTAGGTCTGTTCTTGTACGTCACGAAGGGTGAACGCGGACATGGGAAAGGCTCCAGGCACGGTGGACGACGGTTCAGGTTCGTCGTGCGGCAGCGGGAACGCACGAGCACCGTGGGCGCGGGATCAGGGCGCGGGGACGGGGATGCCGCCCGAAGAGGGCGGCGTCACCCCGGTGATGCTGAATTGACGCCCCGTCATCCTCCGGGGTTCACCAACGCGCACGACAGTGACCCGAATCGATACCTATGACGATGACCAGCCCTATCCCCGATGACATCAACAGAACGTCAGCGTGACATCACGACGGCGGCGCTCCCGCACCTGCCGAGCCGTTCCGCCCCGACCACCGCGAACGCCGGAATGTGCCCCATGTCTCCGCTTGCGACGTCAACCCCGGAGCCCCGTGTGACGCGAGACACCAGCTTTTCCCACCTGCGGCTACGCGCACACACAGATTTCATCTCGACTCGACAACATGAGCGGTGCGTCCCACGGGCGGGTGACGGGCCCCGCTGATACTGGACCGGCAGGGTGCGCCCCCGGTCAGCGGCCATCGCCACAGCTCCGGCACCGCACCAGGTCCCCCACCGAGGGACCTCCACCGCGCCCCCTGCCTCCACCTTCGCCCAACCCGAGGCTGACTCGTGCCCGATCCTGCCCTGAACCGCGCCACCGACACGGTTGCCACGCCCTCGACCACCCCCGTCCGCCGACGCCGCTCCGACATCGAGGGGCTGCGCGCCGTCGCCGCGCTGCTGATCGCCGTCTACCACATCTGGTTCGGCAAGGTCTCCGGCGGCGTGGACGTCTTCCTCGTACTCACCGGTTTCCTCATCACCGGATCCCTGGTGCGCGCGCTGGAACGCGACGGGCGGATCGCGTTCGGGGCGTTCTGGGCCAAGCTCGTCCGGCGCCTCTTCCCCGCGGGCGCGGTCGTCCTCGGCACGGTCCTGGTCGGCACCCACCTGCTCCTGCCCAGGTCGCGGTGGACCGACGTCATCGCCGACGTGCAGGCCGCCGCTCTGTACCACGGGAACTGGCACCTCGCGCTGGGCTCGGTCGACTACATGGCGGAGAACGGCGCCGCCAGCCCGGTCCAGCACTTCTGGTCGCTGGGCGTGCAGGGGCAGTTCTACCTGCTGTGGCCGCTGCTGCTCACGGTGGCGGGGCTCGTGGCCGCGGCGCTGGGCGCACGGGTCCGCACGGCCGCGGCGGTGGCGCTGTCCGCCGTGTTCGCCGGGTCGTTCGGGTACTCGCTGTGGATCACGGCGAACGAGCCCGTCTGGGCCTACTTCGACACCGGCGCCCGCCTGTGGGAACTGGCCCTGGGCGGGCTGCTCGCCCTCACCCTGCCCCGGATCCGCCTGTCCTCCCGGATCCGCGGCGCCGCGGGATGGATCGGACTGACGGCCCTGGTCCTGTGCGGCGTCATCGTCAGCGACCGCCTGCCCTACCCGGGGCTCGCGTCACTGTGGCCGACGTTCGCGGCGGTGCTGGTCATCGTGGCCGGTGCCGGTACGGAGGTCGGGCGGCTGTCCGCCAACCGGCTCCTGGGCTGGGCGCCGCTGACCTGGCTGGGCGGGCACGCCTTCACGCTGTTCCTGTGGCACTGGCCGATCCTGGTGTTCTACCTGGAGGTCACCGGGACCGAACGGCCCACGCTCGGCGGCGGACTGCTCGTGCTCGCCCTGTCCTTCGCGGCCGCACTCGCCACGAGCTGGGTGGTCGACGGCGGACTCACCCGCCTGACCCGGACCAGGACGGCCCCGTCGTGGTCGCTGGCGGCCGGGGTCCTGTTCGTCGTACCCGTGCTGCTCGGCGGCCTGGTGTGGAGCCAGGCGATCCAGCGCGACCAGGAGCTGCGGCTGGAGCTGGCCACCGACCCCACCGCCTACCCGGGCGCGGGCGTGCACCTGAGCCCGGCGCTCGCCGAGGGACTGCCCGACCTGCCCGTGTACCCCGACACGACCACGGTCGCGCGCGACACCGTCGACCAGACCCGGGCCTGCAACGCGCTCATCGACGACACCGAACTCGTGCGGTGCGAGGCCGGGGACACGGAGGGCGGCTACACGATCGCGCTGGTCGGCAGCTCGCACGCCCGCCACTGGTTCCAGGCGCTCGACACCCTGGCCGGGCGGCACGGGTGGCGGCTGGTCGTGATGACCAAGAACGCCTGCCAGTTCAGCACGGCGGACCACACCTACCGGGGCGAGGCGTTCGAGGAGTGCGACGCGTGGAACGACCAGGTCATGGCCGAGCTGCGCGACCTGCGGCCCGACGCCGTGTTCACCACGGGCACACGGACGCGGACCGGGGCGGACCGGCCGGAGCACGTGCCCGACGGGTACCTCGACCGGTGGCGTGAGCTGGACGGGCTGGGCATCGACGTGGTGGCGGTGCGCGACACACCGCGGTTCGGGTTCAACGTGCCCGAGTGCGTCGACCGCAACGGTGCCGGCTCACCGGAGTGCGCGGAGCGGCAGTCGTACTCCATGGCGAGCACGTCCCCGGCCAACGCGTTGGAGGACGTCCCGGCCAACACGACCCTCGTGGACATGACCGAGTACCTGTGCTCGGACGGCCTCTGCCCGGGGGTGATCGGCAACCAGCTGGCGTACTACGACACCAACCACATGTCGCACGCGTTCTCGCGCTCGATGGCGACCGTGCTGGAGCCCGACCTGCTCGACGCCCTGCCCGGGGCTCCCGAGGCGGACGCGAGCCTGGTGGAGTCGGCGGCGGGGCTGTACGAGGAGCCGTAACCGCGCTTGTTCGGAGCCCCGCTCCGCTCCGGCCCGCGTTCGGGTGCCCCAGGAGCCGGGGATCGCTCCTCCTCGTGCCCGCCCGCCGCCCGTTCCCCGTTCGCGGCCCGACCCGTCGTGCACGGCCCCGGCGGCGCCCGAACGACGGCGGCCGCCCCTCCTCCGGGAGGGACGGCCGCCGTGTACGCGGGGCGGGACTACTCGCCCTTCCACACGGGGGCGCGCTTCTCGGCGAAGGCCGCGGCGCCCTCCATCGCGTCCTGGCTGACGAAGACCGGGCCCGCCAGCTCGTTCTGCCGGTCCCACATCTCCTCGGCGGACCAGTCGTCGGAGGACTGGATGACCTCCTTGGACACCTTCAGCGCCAGGGGGCCGTTCGGGGTGATGCGGGAGGCGAGCTCCCTGGCCCCGGCCAGGGCTCCGCCGCGGAGCGTCACCTGGTTGACCAGGCCGAGCTCAGCCAGGCGCGTGGCGTCGACGAAGTCGCCGGTCAGGGCCATCTCCATCGCGATGTTGCGCGGGATCCGGTGGTGCAGGCGGAGCAGTCCGCCCGCGCCCGCCACGAGGCCGCGTTTGACCTCGGGGATGCCGAACCTGGCGTCGTCGGCGGCGACCACCAGGTCACAGGCGAGGACCGCCTCGAAACCGCCCGCGAGGGCGAACCCCTCGACCGCGGCGATGAGCGGCTTCCTCGGCCCGCGTTCGGCGAAACCGCCGAACCCGCGGCCCTCGACGAGCGGCAGCTCGCCCTTCATGAACGCCTTCAGGTCCATCCCCGCGCAGAAGGTACCGCCCGCGCCGGTGATGATGCCGACGCTCAGGTCCTTGCGGGCGTCCAGGTCGTCGAGTGCCTCGGCGATCTGCCGGGCGACGGCGGCGTTGACCGCGTTCTTGGCCTCGGGCCGGTTGATGGTGATGACGGCGATGCCGTCCTCATCCGTGTAGAGAACCTCGTCGGACACGAAGACCCCCTACTTCGGCGGCATGCGCAGGGCGCCGTCGATGCGGACGACCTCGCCGTTGACGTAGCTGATCTCCAGCAGGGCGCGGGCCAGCCTGCCGAACTCCTCGGCGGTGCCCATGCGCTTGGGGAAGGGGATGGGCGCGGCGAGGCGCTTCTTGAACTCCTCGGCGCCCTCGCCCTCACCGTAGATGGGGGTCTCCAGGATGCCGGGGGCGATGGTGTTCACGCTGATGCCGACCGCGGCGAGGTCGCGCGCGGCGGGCAGGGTCATGCCGATCACGCCGCCCTTGGAGGAGGAGTAGGCGATCTGGCCGATCTGGCCCTCGATACCGGCCAGGGAGGCGGTGTTGACGATGGAGCCGCGCTCGCCGTCCTCGTTGAGCGGCTCGGTCTTGGCGATCTCGGCGGCGGCCAGGCGCAGCACGTTGAAGGTACCGATCAGGTTGACCTGGATGACCTTCTGGTAGCTGTCCAGGTCGTGCGGGTTGCCGTGCCGGTCCACGGTGCGGGTCGCCCAGGCGATCCCGGCGCAGGAGACGGCGGCGCGGAGGGGCTTGCCGGTGTCGACGGCGGCCTGGACCGCAGCCTTGACCTGGTCCTCCTTCGAGACGTCGGTGCTGACGAAGACACCGCCGATCTCCTTGGCGATGGCCTCGCCGCGCTCGGCGTTGAGGTCGGCGATGACGACGGTCGCACCGGCGTTCGCGAGTTCCTTGGCGGTGGCCTCACCGAGGCCGCTGGCGCCGCCCGAGACGAGGGCGGAGATTCCGTTCAGATCCATGGGCCGCACTCTACAGACGATGTGACCCACGCACTAGAACCGGGTTCGGTTTTTCGCGGGGAGCCCTCGCGGACCCGCCCCCTCGTGCCGGGCCGGACGCGGGTGAGGCCGCGCGGACGGCCGAAGCCGCCTGGTCGGGGCGGGTCGGCAGCCCACAGGTCACCCTCGGACGCCGGGCGCGGCGCGGCGACTCGCGGCACCGCGTGTCTGGGAGTGTAGGGGGTCGTGCGCGCGGGGGCGGCACGTGCGGCCGGAGCCCGCTGACAGGGGGCGGGGCGGGGAGGGCCTTCGGGCAGCCCGGGGCAGGGCCGAGGACCGCACGGCCGGGATGAGCCGTGCCGGCGGGTCCTCGCCCTCAAGGTTCGCGTCGTCGGCCGCGCACCCGGGCGGTTTGCCGCCGTCACCGGGCCTGCGTACCCGGTCGTCGTTGGCGACGAGGAGCAGGACACGCCCATGGAACGGGTGCGCCCTTCCGCGAGGGCACCCCGGGCCGAGAGCCGGGTGCTCCGCTCCCCCGGTGCGCACCGCGTGTCGCGTGGAACCGGGCCGACGCATCCACCCGGCCGGAGGAATCGGCGTCGGCCCGCACCAGGCGCCTTCCTCCGGGAATGCGGAACCGGATCCCCGACCGGAGCCGAGACGCATCCGTGGGGTCGTCGCCCTCCTCCACTCCGCCCGCGGGCACCACGTCACCCCCGGGTCGGTCCGGCGGGCCGTCCGCGCGTACGCGGGGGCGGCCCGCCGAACCCGATGCCCCGCCGGGTCTTGGCACGCGGGCCGGGGGGAACCATCGTGGAGGAACACACGCACGCCGACCGCTGCGGCCCGAACCCGACGGACACGGAGGACTCCACCCGATGAGCGACGCAGGCGGCCCAGCCGCCGTCGACCGGCACTTCCGCGACACGGTCACCGCCCTGACCCCGGCCCGGCCGCGCCCGACAGCGGCACCGATCACGCCCGACAGCCCGGTCACCGGCGACGACCTGCTGCGGATCTTCACCGCCCAGGCGGGCAGCCGACAGCTCGACTTCACCGCCCGCGAACTGGGCGCCCGGAGACAGGGCTTCTACAGCATCGGATCCGCCGGCCACGAGGGCAACGCCGCGGTCGCCGCCGCACTGCGCCCCACCGACCCCGCGCTCCTGCACTACCGCTCCGGTGCCTTCTTCCTGTACCGCGGCGGCCAACTCCCCGGACAGCAGCCGCTGTGGGACGTCCTGCTCGGCGTCGTCGCCGCCGCGGAGGAACCGATCAGCGGCGGCCGGCACAAGGTGTTCGGCAGCAGACCCGCCGCCGTGATCCCCCAGACCTCGACCATCGCCTCGCACCTGCCGCGGGCGGTGGGCCTGGCGTTCGCCGTCGAACGCGCGGCACAACTCGGGGTGGAGACCGCATGGCCGACCGACGCCGTGGTGGTGTGCAGCTTCGGCGACGCCTCGGCCAACCACTCCACGGCCACGGGCGCGATCAACGCCGCCCTGCACTCGGCCCACCAGGGCATCCCCATGCCCGTCCTGTTCGTGTGCGAGGACAACGGCATCGGGATCAGCGTGCGCACCCCCGCGGAGTGGATCGACAGCGCCTACGGCCACCGGCCGGGCCTGCGCTACTTCGACACCGACGGCAGCGACCCCCTGGACGCGCTGACGACGGCCGCACGCGCCGCGGACTGGGTGCGCACGAACCGGGCGCCCGCGTTCCTGCGGCTGCGGACCGTCCGTCTCATGGGCCACGCCGGGTCCGACGTGGAGACCGCCTACCGGAGCCGGACCGAGATCGCGGCGGGCCTGGAGCACGACCCGCTCGTGGGCACCGCGCGCCGTCTGGTCTCCTCCGGCGTGCTCACCCCCGGGGAGGTCGTCGACCGCTACGACCGCATCCGCGACGAGGTCACCGAACTCGCCGAGAAGGCGTGCGCCCGGCCCAGGCTCCGGTCGGCGGCCGAGGTCGCCGCACCGCTCGCACCGCACAGCCCCCGGGAGGTGCGCGCCGACGCCGCGCGGACCGCGCCGGAGGCCGACCGGCGACGGGCCTTCCGAGGGGCGCCGCCCGAGGACGAGGGGCCGATGACCCTGGCCCAGGCCCTCAACGGCACGCTCGCCGACCTGCTGTGCAGGGACCGCGACGTCCTGGTGTTCGGTGAGGACGTGAGCCGCAAGGGCGGCGTGTACGGCGTCACGAAGGGGCTGCGCAAACGGTTCGGGGCGCGCCGGGTCTTCGACACGCTGCTGGACGAGCAGAGCGTCCTGGGCGCCGCCCTGGGGACGGCCCTGGCGGGCTTCGTGCCGATCCCCGAGATCCAGTACCTGGCCTACGTGCACAACGCCGAGGACCAGATCCGCGGCGAGGCCGCCACACTGTCCTTCTTCTCCCGGGGCCAGTACCGCAACCCGATGGTGGTGCGCATCGCGGGCTACGCCTACCAGAAGGGCTTCGGCGGTCACTTCCACAACGACAACTCGGTGGCCGCGCTGCGGGACATCCCCGGCGTCGTGATCGCCTCGCCCTCCCGGGCCGACGACGCCGCGCACATGCTGCGCACCTGTGTGGCGGCGGCGCGCGAGGACGGCCGGGTCTGCGTCCTCCTCGAACCGATCGCGCTCTACCACACGCGGGACCTGCACGAACCCGGCGACGGCGGATGGCTGGCGCCCTACCCGCGGCCGGAAACCTGGGACGCGCGGCACGCCGGGCTCGGCCGGGCCCGCACCTACGGCGACGGGGCCGACCTGACCCTGGTCACCTTCGCCAACGGGGTGCCCATGTGCCTGCGCGCGGCACGCCGCCTGGCCGAGCGGGGGATCCGCGCCCGGGTGCTGGACCTGCGCTGGCTCGCCCCGCTGCCCGCGGCCGACCTGCGCAGGGAGGCCGAGGCCACGGGCCGTGTGCTGGTCGTCGACGAGACCCGCCGCACGGGGGGCGTGGCCGAGGCGGTGCTGGCCGAACTCGTCGACGCGGGTTTCGGCGGCGCGATGGGCAGGGTGAACAGCATGGACAGCTTCGTCCCCCTGGGTCCGGCCGCCGACCGGGTACTGCTGAGCGAGGAGATGATCGAGGAGGCCGCCGAGCGGTTGGTGTCCGCCGACCGCAGGTGACCCCGCCCCGGGACACGAGGGGCTCCCCGAACGCGGGTGCGGCCGCACCGTGCCCCCGCGCAGGGCACGCGGGGCCCGCCCGGGCCGTCCCGGCGTCGAACGGCCCGGGCGGGGGTGACCGGCCACCGGTGTCACCGGAGTGTCGGCCCACCCGACGGTCCGGGCCCCCGCGGCACGGTACGGACGGACACCGTCACCAGGGCCACCAGGGAACGGGGTCCTCCTCCGGCGGGTCGGTGGGCTCGGGCTCCGGGCGCTCGGGTCCGGGGCGCTCGGGCTCGGGTTCCGGCTCGGACTCGGGCTCGGGCTCGGGTTCCGACTCCTCCTCGGACGGAGCGGACGGCTCGGACGGCTCCGCGGCGGGCGGGGACTCCGGAGACGGCGATGCCGAGGGCTCCCGCTCGTCGTCCTCCGCCGGGGAGGCCGAGGCGGTGGGCACGGCGCTCGGGGCCGGGGAGGCCGGGCCCGTGGCCGGGTCGGAGGGCACCTCCTCCGCCTGCCCCACACGCTGTCGGTCGTCCCCGCCGGTCTCGGGCGGGTTCTGGGAGACGAGGACGAAGACGAGCACTCCGGACATGGCGAGCACGCCCGCGGAGCAGGCGATCGCGGCTTGGAGGAGACGCTGGCGGCGCCGCTCGATACGGCGTGCCTCGCTTCGCCGGAGTCGCTTCGGATGAGGTGTGCGGGTCATCGCGTGCGTCGGCTTCTCTTGGGAGTCGGGGGCGGGCTCTGCCCCGCGGGGCGAAGAGCCCACGAAGTCCGGGCTACCTTACATAAGCAGGGCGTGAACTCGCACGTTACCCCTGGGGAACCCATGCCCTGCGGCACACGGGGGGAAGGACACCGCACGCGGTCGACACCGCGGACGAAACCGCCCCTCCGGGGCGCGGGTTCACTCCAACGCCTCCCTCGCCAGGTCGGCGGCGCCGATCAGACCCGCCTCGTTGCCCAGCGCCGCCGCGGCCACGCTCGCGGTCGGCCGGTAGCCCCGCCCGGTCAGGTTGCGTTCGAAGGCCGTCCGCGCCGGGCCGAGCAGCAGCTCACCGGCCTCCGACACTCCCCCGCCGATGATGAACAGCTCCGGGTCGAACGCGGCCGCCAGGTTGGCCAGGCCGGTCCCCAACCACGTCCCCACGTCCTCCAGGATCTCCACGCACGCCCGGTCGCCCTTGCTCGCCAGCTCGCTGACCAGGGGTCCGGTGATCTGCCTGACGTCGCCGCCCACGGCCTGGTGCAGCATCCGCGCCACGGGGGACTCGGCGCGCACCAGTTCCCGGGCCTCCCGGGTCACGGCGTTCCCGCTCGCGTACTGCTCCCAGCAGCCCCGGTTGCCGCACTCGCACCGGTGGCCTCCCGGTACCACCGCCATGTGGCCGAACTCACCGGCCAGCCCGTAGCGGCCGCGGTGCAGCCGACCGCCGAGGACCACCGCCCCGCCGATCCCGGTGCCCAGGTTCACCACCACGACGTTGTCCACGCCCCGTCCCGCCCCGGCGCGCACCTCCGCCCAGGCCGCGGCGTTGGCGTCGTTCTCCACCACGACCGGCAGACCGAGCCGGGCGGACAGGACGTCCCGCAGCGGCTCCCGGCGCCACGACAGGTGCGGGGCGAACAGGACGTTCGCGCGCTGCTCGTCGACGAACCCCGCGGCGCCCACCCCCACGGCGGCCACCGCGAACTCCCGCACCAGTTCGCGGACGACGCCGACGATCGTCTCCTCGACGACGGCCGGGCTCTTGCTCCGCTCCGGAGTCTCGGTCCGCAGGCGCGCCAGCACGCGCCCCCCGGCCGTGACCACACCTGCGGCCACCTTGGTCCCCCCGATGTCCACCCCGATCGTCAGGGTGTCCTCGGTCCGCGACTCCGCCATACGTTCCACTCCAGTGTCCCGACACGCGACGACCGGGGACCGACCACGCGGCCCCCGGTCATCACAACGCCCCCACGCCCCCGCCTCTGCCCCGCGGCCTGCTTTCTCGGAACGGTCACCCCAGGGGTCGCCGTTCGGGCCGAGGCTCAGCGGAGGCCCGGGGCACGCACCGCCTAGCCCAGCGCCGACCGCACGACGCCGGCCAGGCGCTCGGCCACGGCGGCGGCCTGCTCCTGCTCCGGAGCCTCGACCATCACCCGCACCTTCGGCTCGGTCCCGCTCGGACGGAGCAGTACGCGCCCGCTCCCGCCGAGCTCGGCCTCCGCCTCGCGCACCGCGGCGGCCAGCTCCTCGGAGTCGTGGGTCCGGGACTTGTCCACGCCGGACACGTTGATCAGCACCTGCGGCAGTCGCGTCATCACCTTGGCCAGCTCCGCCAGGCCCAGCTGGCGCCGCGCCATCGCGGCGAGCAGGTGCAGGCCGCACAGGACCCCGTCGCCGGTGGTCGCGTGGTCGAGCAGGATCACGTGCCCGGACTGCTCGCCGCCCAGGGTGAACCCGCCGCGCTTCATCTCCTCCAGGACGTACCGGTCGCCGACCGCGGTCTCCGCAACGGTGATGCCCTCGCGCTCCATCGCCAGTTTGAGCCCGAGGTTGGACATGACCGTCACCACCAGGGTGTCCTCGGCCAGACGACCCGCCTCCTTGGCCTCCACCGCCAGGATCGCGAGGATGTGGTCACCGTCGACCACCCGCCCCCCGGCGTCCACGGCCAGGCAGCGGTCGGCGTCACCGTCGTTGGCGACACCGGCGTCCGCGCCGTGCGTCAGGACCGCCTGCCGGAGCGCCTCCAGGTGCGTGGAGCCGCACCCCTCGTTGATGTTGAGCCCGTCCGGCCGGTCACCGATCGTCACGACCTCGGCGCCCGCACGGCGCAGCGCCTCGGGCGCCACCGCGGACGACGCGCCGTTGGCGCAGTCCACGACGACCTTCAGCCCGTCCAACCGGTGCGGCAGCGACGACAGCACATGCTCGACGTAGCGCTCCACCCCGTCGGTGGCGTCGGTGACCCGCCCGACCCCGTCGCCCTCGGCGGGGGTCGAGGGCACGCCGAGCATGCCCTCGATCTCCTCCTCCAGGGCGTCCTCCAGCTTCTGGCCACCGCGCGCGAAGAACTTGATCCCGTTGTCGGGGGCGGGGTTGTGGCTCGCGGAGAGCATGACGCCGAAGTCCGCGTCCAGCTCCCCGGTCAGGAACGCGACGGCGGGGGTCGGCAGGACGCCGACCCGGACGACGTCCACACCGGTGCTCGCCAGTCCGGCGACCACGGCCGCCTCCAGGAACTCACCCGAGGCCCTCGGGTCCCGGCCCACGACGGCCAGGGGGCGGCGCCCCTCCTCGCGGTCCGCGAGCACGCGGGCCGCCGCGATGGACAGCTCCAGAGCGAGCGAGGCGGTCAGGTCCCGACCGGCGACACCCCGTACACCATCTGTTCCGAACAGCCGTGCCACAGGCCACAGCCCCTTTCGAAAGCGGCGCCGCGTCCGGCGCCGGAGAAGAAGATCGACGTGGCGAGGACGCCACCGAACAAACGAAAAACCCGTACGCCGCCCCCGACTCGGGGACGACGCACGGGTGGAGACTCAGCCGAGCGAGCGTCGGCGCATGAGCACTAGCGCTTGGAGAACTGGGGAGCCTTGCGCGCCTTCTTGAGACCGGCCTTCTTCCGCTCGACCTCGCGGGAGTCGCGGGTCAGGAAGCCGGCCTTCTTCAGGGTCGGGCGGTTGTTCTCCGGGTCCAGCGACGCGAGCGCACGGGCGATGCCGTGGCGCAGCGCACCGGCCTGGCCGCTGGTGCCGCCGCCGTCCAGACGGGCGAAGACGTCGTAGGCGCCGTCGAACCCGAGGGAGACGAACGGCTCCTTGATGGTCTGCTGGTGGACCTTGTCCGGGAAGTACACCTCAAGGGGCTTCCCGTTGACCTTCCACTCACCCGCGCCGGGGGTGATGCGGACGCGGGCGACGGCCTGCTTGCGGCGGCCGGTCCCGGCGCTGGGGCCGGACGCGGTCGGAACGTAGGCGGCGGTCGCCTCGTCGGACTCGCTGGTGTACTCGGAGGGGAACTCCTCCGGGTTCTCCGCGTAGTCCTGGGCGACGTCTTCGATGCCGGTGGGCTCGGACACGGTTCTCCTCGTGCTTCCTGTCAGGTCTCGCGAACGCCTAGGCGGGCTGCTCGATCTTGCTGATTTCGAACGGCACCGGCTGCTGGGCCTGGTGCGGGTGCTCCGGCCCGGCGTACACCTTGAGCTTCTTGGCCATCTGGCGGCCGAGCGACCCCTTGGGCAGCATCCCCTTGACGGCCTTCTCGATGGCCCGCTCGGGGTTCTTCTCCAGCAGGTCGGCGTAGGCGACAGAACGCAGACCGCCCGGGTAGCCGGAGTGCCGGTAGGCACGCTTCTGGGCCAGCTTGTTGCCGGTCAGGGCGACCTTCTCGGCGTTCACGACGATCACGAAGTCGCCGGTGTCGATGTGGGGCGCGTAGTACGGCTTGTGCTTACCCCGGAGGAGCGTGGCAACCTGGCTCGCCATACGCCCGAGCACGAGATCGGTGGCGTCGACTACATGCCACTGACGCTGAACATCGCTTGGTTTGGGGCTGTATGTGCGCACGATCGTTTGCCTTCGCTCTTCAGTCGGCTGCCCCATCCCGCACTGGGATGGTGGACTCGTATTACGAAACGTCACCGCGGGTGCGGGACGTTCTTGGCCGGATGTCCCATGCCAATAAGGACGATCCGGAGGTGAGTGCGCAGACGATGGTGCGTGGATCGGCACCCGACTTCTCCGAGTCTGGGGCCCACGGCAACTCAACGCACAACGACGGAATATCCTACCTGGCCACCATGCGCAGGTCAAAGCCAGCGGCGGGGCAACCCGGCAAGACCACGCCTGGCGGGAAAGCGCCGGCACGGGGTCACATCCGTGACCTCTCCGCCTTTTATTATGCCTGTCGCCGGGAGTGCTTCGTCCTCCGTCCGCCCGCACGTTGGCTACGCTTGCACCGAAAGGCCGTCCTCCGCCCGTATCGACGGGCGTGGACGCGAATCGTGGAGACGCCCGTCACGGTAGCCCCGAGCAGGGATCCAACGGCCGTCCAGTCCCCCCTCTGAGCCTTCGGAGACACCCATCAGTACGCACCCGAACCAGCCGCAGCCCGGTCCCGACGGGTACCCCACCGGCCCGGAGAGCGGTGACGGACAGGACCTGCTCGGCCCCGCTCCGGCCCGGCCCGACGGTCAGCATCCCACATACGGCGGCCCTTCGCCGCACGGCGCGCCCGGCCAGCCGATGCCCCTCCCTCCCCACCCCGACGCGTACGGACAGCCGCACCCGCCGGCCCCGCCGACCGGCCCCCAGCCCGGATTCCCCACCGGGCACCTGGGGCCGAGCGGCCCCCAGGCACCGGCGCAGCACGGCCCGAGCGGCCCCCAAAGACCCGCACAGAACACCCCGAGCGGCCCCCAGACGCCCGGAGCGCCACGACCGTCGGCCCCGGGGGCACCGACCGGCGGCCAGCCGCCGACGGGCCCCGGAGCGCGACAGGCGCACGGCCCCGCTCCGACGGGCGGCCAACCCGGAATGGCACATCTCACTCCCGGCGGCCCGAACCCGGCTCCGGGCGCCCCCGGCCACCAGCCGCCCCAGTACCCGGGCGCGGCCCCGCAGGCCCCCGCCGGAACGCCTCCCGCACCCCAGGACCCGCGGCCCCAGCATCCCGGCACCGGCCAGCCGCCGTTCCCGCCGGGGCAGCCGGGGCAGCCGCCGTTCCCGCCGGGGCACCACGGCCACTCCGCACCGGGCGGCCCCGGGCAGCCTCCGGCGGCCCACCAGGGCACCGGAGGCCAGCCCGCCATGGCACCCCAGGCTCCGCCGCAGGGACCGCCGATCGGACCACCGCCGTACGCCCGGATGCCCGGTGCGCCCGGGCAGGGCCACCAGCCGCCGCCCGCCCCCCAGACTCCGCAACCGCCCGGATTCGCGGACCCCGTGGACACCGCCGGACCCACCCAGCACATCCAGGCGGTCCCCGCCGCTCCCGGCTCGCGCAACGACCGGCCGCTCTACCGCGACGAGGTCCCCGAGGACCCGGGAGCGGACACCGCGCAGTTCGACCTCCAGGACCTGGACGACTACGACGACTACTCCGACCGGCCGTCGGGCCGGTCCCGAGGGGCCGGCGGGGGAAGGACCAGAATCCTGCTCGTCGCGGGCTTCGTCGCGCTGCTCGTCGTCGCCGGCGGCGGCGCCTTCCTCTTCGCCCGGAACGGAGCCTCCTCCGGGGGCTCCTCCGACAGCGGCCCCGAGGGCCCGCTCGCCGCCGAGTCCCTGTTCCCCGAGACGGTCGACATCGGGGACGCCGGCACCTTCACCCGCGTGGCGGCCCAGGACACCGAGGACTGCGCGGCCGCCGCCCACGGCGGCTACGGCACCGTCCTCACCGAGCAGAGCTGCGAACAGGTCGTCCGCGCCTCCTACCTCAGCGACGACGAGACGCGCGCCGTCACGGTCGGGATCGCCACCATGGGAACGGAGGGCGAGGCGGTCACCGCCCAGGGCGAGCAGGACCTGGTCGGCGCCAGCTGGTTCGCCGGACTCGCGGGCGAGGAGGGCAGCAACGCCGAACGCCTCGGCTTCTCCGGCGGCTACGGCAGCAGCGGCCAGTGGGGCAACCACATCGTCTTCTCCCTGGCGGCCAACAGCGACGGCACCGACGCCGACGAGGACTCGGAGGTCGCGACCGAGCTCCAGACGATCGGCGAGGGCTTCCTCGACGAGGCCTTCGGCCTGCTCAGCGGAGGCGGGGACTGACGCACCGGCACAGACGGAGGGCACCCGGGATCCATCCCGGGTGCCCTCCGCGCGTCAGGGGGTTCCCGCCGCGTACGCGGGCTCGGCCGCGGCTCGGGGCGTGCAGAACCGGAACTCTTCGTCGTCGCCCCCGCCGGTCGCTCGTTCCCCGCTCGCGGCTCGGCTCCTCCCGCAGAGCCCGGTACGCCCTGCGCCCATGCGCCCTCGCGGGCTCGGCCGCGGCTCGGGGCGTGCAGAACCGGAACTCTTCGTCGTCGCCCCCGCCGGTCGCTCGTTCCTCGCTCGCGGCTCGGCTCCTCCTGCAGAGCCCGGTACGCCCTGCGCCCATGCGCCCTCGCGGGCTCGGCCGCGGCTCGGGGCGTGCAGAACCGGAACCCTTCGTCGTCGCCCCCGCCGGTCGCTCGTTCCTCGCTCGCGGCTCGGCTCCTCCTGCAGAGCCCGGTACGCCCCTCGCGGTCAGCTCGGCGGTGCCTCCCCGGGCAGCGTCCGTACCCTGCGGGTGGCGGTCGCGCGCCCGGCCAGTTCCTCGTCGGCCGGATAGCGCACCTCCTCCAGGCTGAGCCCCTCGGGACCCACCACGTGCACCGACGAGTCGCGCACTGCGGCGCCCAGAACCTCTCCCGGCCACGTGACCTCCCTGCGGCCGTCCCCGACCGCCAGGAGCGCGCCCACGAGCGCGCGGACCATGTTGTGGCAGAACGCGTCCGCCTGGATCGTCCCGCGCAGCAGGTAGCGGTCCGTGCGCTCCCACTCCAGACGCAGCAGTTCGCGGATGGTGGTGGCGCCCTCCCGCTTCCTGCAGAACGCCGCGAAGTCGTTCTCACCTACCAGGCGCGTCGCGGCCTCGTTCATCCGGTCCGCGTCCAGCGGGTTCCGGTGCCAGAGCACGTACCGCCGCAACAGCGGGTCGACCCCGTAGGGCGCGTCGCTCACCAGGTAGGCGTAGCGCCGGAACAGCGGCGAGAAGCGCGCGTCGAAACCGGGCGGCGCCAACCGCACCCCGGTCACCCGCACGTCCCTGGGCAGCACCCCGGCCAGACGGCGTGCCACCCGCTCCCCCTCGCTCTCCCAGACGGCCGCGGGGACGTCGGCCTGGGCCACCTGTCCCCTGGCGTGCACCCCGGCGTCGGTGCGCCCGGCACAGGTCAGCGAGACCGAGGGCAGCCGCAGTACCCGGGCCAGGGCGGCCTCCAACTCCCCCTGGACCGTGCGCCGGCCTGGCTGGGTCGCCCAACCGGAGAAGTCCGTGCCGTCGTAGGCGATGTCCAGCCGCAGCCGGACCGTCGTGTCGTTGTCGTCCATCGCACCCATCCCGGAGAACACGAGTGCCCGACCCCCACGGGATCGGGCACTCGACGAACGGTAGGCGCCGGGTTCGCACCCGGCAGCGCAGTCACGTCCTACTTGCTCTCGGAGCTCTCCTCGGCGGGGGCCTCGGCAGCCTCCTCGGCCGGAGCCTCGGTGGCCTCGGCGGCGGGGGCCGCGGCCGGAGCGGCCGGGGCGGCGAGCGCCTCGACGAGCTCGATGACCGCCATCGGGGCGTTGTCGCCCTTGCGCGGACCGATCTTGGTGATGCGCGTGTAACCACCGGGGCGGTTCTCGTAGCGCGGACCGATCTCGGTGAACAGCTCGTGCACGACCGACTTGTCCGTGATCTGCGTCAGGACCTGACGGCGGGCGTGGAGGTCACCGCGCTTGCCGAGGGTGATGAGCTTCTCGGCGTAGGGGCGCAGGCGCTTGGCCTTGGCCTCGGTGGTGCGGACACGGCCGTGCTCGAACAGCGCGGTGGCGAGATTCCGCAGGATGTGCCGCTCGTGAGCGGGCCCGGAACCCAGACGGGCGCCCTTGGTAGGCGTGGGCATGGTGTCGTTCTCCTAGTGATGCGGTCCGCGGCCGCACTCGGCCGGGGACCATGTGGGCGACGAAGGTCGGTTAGTACTGCTCCGTCTCGACGAAGGACTGGCCCTCGTCGTCATCGGAGCCGTAGGAGTCAGCCGCGGCGCCGGGGTCGAATCCGGGCGGGGAGTCCTTCAGGGACAGGCCCATGTCGACGAGCTTCTGCTTGACCTCGTCGATGGACTTGGCACCGAAGTTACGGATGTCCAACAGGTCCTGCTCGGAGCGGGCAACCAGCTCGCCGACGCTGTGGATGCCCTCACGCTTGAGGCAGTTGTACGACCGGACCGTGAGGTTGAGGTCCTCGATCGGCAGCGCCAGGTCCGCCGCGAGGGCGGCGTCCGTCGGCGACGGGCCCATGTCGATGCCCTCGGCGTCGACGTTGAGCTCACGCGCCAGGCCGAACAGCTCGACCAGGGTCTTGCCCGCGCTGGCGACCGCGTCCCGGGGACGGATGGCCGGCTTGGTCTCGATGTCGACGATCAGGCGGTCGAAGTCGGTGCGCTGCTCGACACGGGTGGCCTCGACCTTGTAGGTCACACGCAGGACGGGCGAGTAGATGGAGTCGATCGGGATGCGCCCGATCTCCTGGCCCGCCTGCTTGTTCTGCGTCGCCGAGACGTAACCGCGGCCGCGCTCGACCGTCAGCTCCATCTCCAGCTTGCCCTTGCCGTTCAGCGTGGCGATGTGCAGGTCGGGGTTGTGCACCTCGACACCGGCCGGCGGAGCGATGTCCGCGGCGGTCACCACACCGGGCCCCTGCTTGCGCAGGTACATCAGCACCGGCTCGTCGTGCTCGGAGCTGACGACCAGGCCCTTGAGGTTGAGGATCATCTCGGTGACGTCCTCCTTGACACCGGGCACGGTGGTGAACTCGTGCTCGACGCCCTCGATGCGGATGCTGGTGACAGCCGCGCCGGGGATGGAGGACAGCAGGGTGCGCCGAAGCGAGTTGCCGATGGTGTAGCCGAAGCCCGGCTCCAGCGGCTCGATGACGAACTTCGAGCGCAGGTCCGAGATGGCTTCCTCGGTCAGCGTGGGACGCTGTGCGATCAACATGGTCCGTGTCTTCCCTTCCACATGGCCGACCGCTATTTGACGGCCATCGGACGGACACCGCACGGGTCGGCGGTGCCCACTACTCGGATTCCTACCCAGCCCGCGCGGCCCCGACGGGGCCGTGCGGGCCAAACACCGCGTACGCCGTCCGCGCGGTAGGAGTCGCGGCGGCGGCCGGGATCAGACCCGGCGGCGCTTGGGCGGACGGCAGCCGTTGTGCGGAACCGGGGTGACGTCCTGGATGGAGCCGACCTCGAGACCGGTCGCGGTGAGCGAACGGATGGCGGTCTCCCGGCCGGAGCCCGGGCCCTTGACGAAGACGTCCACCTTGCGGACGCCGTGCTCCTGGGCACGGCGCGCGGCGGCCTCGGCGGCCATCTGCGCGGCGTACGGGGTCGACTTACGCGAACCCTTGAAGCCCACCTGTCCGGAGCTGGCCCACGAGATCACGGCACCGGTGGGGTCGGTGATGCTCACGATCGTGTTGTTGAACGTGCTCTTGATGTGAGCGTGACCGTGGACAATGTTCTTCTTTTCCTTGCGGCGCACCTTACGCGCGGCACCCTGCTGACGGCCCTTAGGCGGCATGAGCGAAACTCCCAGAGATCATCGGTCCGTGTATGTCTCGGACGCGGTCGACAGTCCGAGCGGACTACTTCTTACCGGCCTTCTTCTTACCGGCCACGGTCTTCTTCTTGCCCTTGCGGGTACGGGCGTTCGTCTGCGTGCGCTGACCGCGGACCGGGAGGCCACGACGGTGCCGGATGCCCTGGTAGCTACCGATCTCCATCTTGCGACGGATGTCGGCCTGGACCTCACGACGCAGGTCACCCTCGACCTGGTAGTTGGCGTCGATCCACTCGCGCAGCTTGACCAGGTCCTCTTCGGACAGGTTGTAGACGCGCGTGTTCCCGTCGACACCGGTGTTCTTCAGCGTTTCGAGCGCGCGGGTGCGGCCGACCCCGAAGACGTACGTGAGAGCGATCTCGACCCGCTTGTCGCGGGGGAGGTCAACGCCGGCGATACGTGCCATGTGGGCGAGACTCCATCCAATGTGTTGCGGAGGTCTGACCCGTTCCACCCTCCCGTCGCCCAACCGACGAGGCCCCGGCCTCCGACCGGGGGTGGTTCCCGAGCACTCTCGGGAATCGGAACAGGTGTTCGTTCTTGCTGGCCCAGCGGGAAACGCGTTCCCGGCCGGGCGGTCGCGACGCGGAAGCCGCGGCGAGCGAGGGTGTTAGCCCTGACGCTGCTTGTGCCGCGGGTCCGAGCAAATGACCATGATCCGGCGGTTGCGGCGGATCACGCGGCACTTCGCGCAGATCTTCTTCACGCTCGGCTTGACCTTCATGGTGACTCCGAACTCGATGTCACCCGCTCCGGGCCGTACGGCCCGCGACGGGCTACTTGTAGCGGTAAACGATACGCCCGCGCGTGAGGTCGTACGGGCTCAGCTCCACGACGACGCGGTCGTCGGGGAGAATACGGATGTAGTTCATCCGCATCTTGCCGCTGATGTGGGCAAGGACCTGGTGCCCGTTGTCGAGCTCTACCTTGAACATAGCGTTGGGTAGGGACTCGACAACGGAACCCTCGATCTCGATGGCGCCGTCCTTCTTTGCCATGTCCTCCACGCCTCGCTCATCGATTGGTTGATCAGGACAACCCGACGGGTTCCGTTGTGCCCTCGCATGACACGAGGGCCCCGACGACGGTGCAGGAAGCCAACCGTCGTCGACGCCGAAGCACACTGGAAGTTCGGGCCAACTGCGAGAGCGTACGTCGTCGGGAAGACGGGGCACGAAGAAGGCAGACTGACCCAACAGCCCGCGTATGGGCAGTGTCAGTGTATCCCCTCTGGACAAGTGCTCCTAACCGACGGGCAGAGCACCCTACACCGTCACATCCCCGGGGCGAAACGGCCGTCCCGAACCCGGGCCGAAACGAACCGGAGGCCCAGGCAGGCACCGTTCGGGCGCCGGCGGGGTGCTGCACGACGAGGCGAGCCGCCGAGCGAGGAACGAGCGACAGGCGACGCCGAGGAGGAAGCATCCCTGCCTTTCGGGGCGCCCGAACCCGGGCCGAAGCGAACCGGAGGCCCAGGCGGGCACCATCAGGCGGAGCCGTCACCGCCGTGTCCCCGCCCGGCGGCCAGCACCCCCACGGTCACCACAGCCATCACGATCCCCCACGGGCCCAGAACCCACAGGAACCACGGGTAGGTGTTCTGCCCGGTGAGGAAGAGGATGAGCCAGATGACGAAGCACAGGACGTTGACGCCGCCGTAGAGGATCCACGGCACGAGCAGTGCCGGGTCCCGCATGTTGATCGGCGGTGCCACGGCGAACTCGGCGCCCCGGGAGGCGCCGGTCAGGTCCGACAGGTCGCGCTCGGGCAGATCCCGGGTGACCTCCGCCAGCTCACCGACGGTGCGCGCCTTGTAGGCCTGTCCCAGGCGGTCGGTGAACTCCTCCTGGTCCAGCCGCCCCTGGGCGAACTGCTCCTGGAGGAGCTGGGCCACACGGTCGCGCTCCTCGTCGGACGTCCGCATCGACGGAACCGGTTCGGACACCGCGCACACCTCGCTTCTCCCCCGGAGGGCACCGCGCCGCGCACGGCGCGGAAGGCCGCTACCAGGTCGGCTGAACCAACCCCATCTCCGCGATTTTATCGCGGTTGGACTCGCGTGCGGTGAGCACCATCGGGCCCTCCGCGGTGATGGCCACCGAGTGCTCGAAGTGCGCCGCACGCCGACCGTCCTTGGTCACGACGGTCCAGTCGTCGTCGAGCGTGACCACGTCCTGCCTGCCGAGCGTGGTCATCGGCTCGATGGCCAGGCACATCCCCTCGACCAGGCGCTGGCCCTTGCCGCGCCTGCCGTAGTTGAGCACGTGCGGGTCCATGTGCATCTCGGTGCCGATTCCGTGGCCGCCGTACTCACGGACGTTGCCGTAGCCGCCGTGCTTGGAGATGTGGGCGGCGATCGCATGGCCGACGTCGCCCAGGCGCCTGCCCGGGCGCAACTCGGCGATCCCCCTCCACATGGACTCCTCGCACACCTCCATCATCCGGAGGTCCTCCGGACGGCCCTCGCCGACCGCGACGGTGATCGCGGAGTCGCCGTGCCAGCCGTCCAGGATGGCCCCGCAGTCGATCGAGATGATGTCGCCCTCGGCCAGCACCCGCTCGGCGCTGGGGATGCCGTGGACGACCTCCTCGTTGACCGAGGCGCAGATGGAGCCGGGGAAGCCGTGGTAGCCCTTGAACGAGGGGACGGCGCCCGCGTCGCGGATCACCTTCTCCGCGATCGCGTCCAGCTCCAGGGTGGACACTCCGGGCCGCACCGCGGCCCGGAGGGTGTCCAGAGCGCGGGCCACGACCTGGCCCGCCGCCCTCATCTTGGCGATCTGCTCCGGCGTCTTGATCTGCACGTCCGGTTCCGCCCTACGAAACATCAGGAGCCGGCCTTCCCGACCTTCTCCGCGATGGCGGCCTTGGCCCGGGCCGTCACGTCCTCCACCGCACCCACCGCGGCGATGGTGGCCAGCAGCCCCTCCGCCTCGTAGAACTCCACGAGCGGAGCGGTCTGGTCACGGTAGACCTTGAGGCGGTGACGGATCGTCTCCTCGCGGTCGTCCTCGCGCTGGTAGAGCTCGGCACCCTCGGTGTCGCAGCGACCCGCCGTCTTGGGCGCGTCGTACTCCACGTGGTACACCCGGCCGCACTCGGGGCAGGAACGGCGGCCCGAGAGCCGTTTGACGACCTCGTCCTCGTCGACCCTCAGCTCCAGCACGACGTCGAGCCGCGTCCTGAGCTCCCCGAGCATCTCCCGGAGCTTCTCGGCCTGGGGGACGTTGCGGGGGAAACCGTCGAGCAGGAAGCCCGGCTTCGCGTCGTCCTGAGCCAGGCGGTCCTTGACCATGGCGTTCGTGACCTCGTCCGGGACGAGGTCGCCGCGGTCCATGTACTCCTTGGCCTTCTTGCCCAGCTCGGTGCCGCCGCTGACGTTCGCCCGGAAGATGTCGCCCGTGGACACCTTGGGGACCGACAGCTCGGCCGCGAGGATCTGGGCCTGGGTGCCCTTACCGGCCCCAGGAGGTCCCACCAATACTGCACGCATTTATCGCAGAAAACCTTCGTAGTTCCTCTGCTGGAGGTGACTCTCGATCTGCTTCACCGTGTCCAGCCCGACACCGACCATGATCAGGATGCTCGTACCGCCGAAGGCGAAGTTCATCGAGGCGCCGGTGGCGCCCAGAGCCACCATCGGCAGGAGAGCGATCACGCCCAGGTACAGGGAGCCGGGAGTCGTCAGCCGCTTCAACACGTGGTCGAGGTACTCGGCGGTCGGACGCCCCGGTCGGATACCCGGGATGAACCCACCGTACTTCTTCATGTTGTCGGCGACCTCAACGGGGTTGAAGGTAATCGCCACGTAGAAGAACGCGAAGCCGACGATCATGAGGAAGAAGGTGGCCATGTACACGGGATGCGTACCGGTGAGGAAGTAGGTCTGGAGCGTCGTGATGACGACGTTGTCCGATTCCGGACCCACCAGGTTGATGATCATCTGCGGCAGGAACAGCATCGAGGAGGCGAAGATCACGGGGATGATGCCCGCCTGGTTGACCTTCAGCGGGATGTAGGTGGAGCTGCCTCCGTACATCCGGCGGCCCACCATCCGCTTGGCGTACTGCACCGGGATGCGGCGCTGCGCCTGCTCCATGAAGATCACCGCGGTCACCAGTGCCAGGGCCGCGATGCAGATGATGATGAAGGCCCAGACCGAGCGCTCCTCGTACATGCCGATGATCGACGACGGGAGCACCGCGATGACGGTGGTGAAGATCAGCAGCGACATACCGTTGCCGACGCCGCGCTCGGTGATGAGCTCACCGAACCACATGACCAGCATGGTGCCGGCGGTCATCACGAAGACCATGGTGACCAGGGTGATGATGTCCTGGTTGGGCATGTAGGCCTGCACCGGGATGACGCCCTGGAAGAGCAGGTCCGTACGCGCCATGGCCACGATGCTGCTCGACTGCAGGACCGCGAGCATCAGGGTGAGGTAGCGGGTGTACTGGGTGATCTTGGCCTGCCCGGCCTGTCCCTCCTTCTTGAGGGCCTCCAGGCGGGGGATCACCACCGTCAGCAGGTTGATGATGATGCTCGCGGTGATGTAGGGCATGACCCCGAGCGCGAACACCGCCAGACGCAACAGTGCACCGCCGCTGAACAGGTTGACGAGGTCGTACACACCTGTGGCGTCACTACCCTGCAACGCCTCCATCTGGTCCCGGATCGCGGCCGAGTTGATCCCCGGCGCGGGGATGACCGATCCCAGACGGAACAGCGTCAGGATGGACAGTGTGAACAGCAACTTGTTGCGCAGATCGGGCGTGCGGAATGCACGGACGAACGCACCTAGCACGTCTCCTCCTGCGCGATTTCGGCGGCGGAACGGGTTCCAGACATCGCGGCCGATCCTGAATCGTCGTAGATCGTCAGCACGGGGCGCGTCGCCCTGTGCTCGGAAGTATTCACATTACGTCAAGCGGGGGGTGCAAACAGATGGCACTGTAACAGTCATCACCCCCGCGCGGCGGACCGACCGTCATAACGATCGCCACTCACAACGCGCGAGGGCGCCCGCCGGCGGGTCTGTCACGGACCTGCCGGGCGGGCGCCCCTACAAACGCATCGCGGGGAAGACCCCTACAGCTCGGTGACGGAGCCACCGGCGGCGGTGATCTTCTCCTTCGCCGTGGCGGAGAGCGCGTTCACGCTCACCTGCACGGCGACGGTGATCTCACCGGTCCCCAGCACCTTGACGGGCTGGTTCTTGCGAACCGCGCCCTTGGCGACCAGGTCCTCGACCGTGACCGCGCCACCCTCGGGGTAGAGCTCGGTCAGGCGGTCCAGGTTGACGACCTGGTAGGTCGTCTTGAACCGGGCGTTGCTGAAGCCCTTCAGCTTGGGCACCCGCTTGATCAGCGGCATCTGGCCGCCCTCGAAGCCGGGGCGCACCGTGTTACGAGCCTTCGTGCCCTTGGTGCCGCGACCGGCGGTCTTGCCCTTGGACGCCTCGCCGCGGCCCTTGCGGGTCTTGGCCTTGTTGGCACCCGGGGCCGGCCGCAGGTGGTGCAGCTTGAGCAGCTCGTCGGGGTTGTAGTCGCTCATTCGGCAACCTCCTCGACAGAGACGAGGTGCGAGACGATCGTGATCTGCCCGCGAACCTCGGGGCGGTCCTCACGGACGGTGGACTTGCCGATCCGGCCCAGGCCCAGCGACTGGAGGGCAGCGTGCTGCTTCTCCTTGCCGCCGATCTTGGAACGGGTCTGCGTGATCTTGAGCTTGGCCATGGTCAGGCTCCTGCCTTCGCCTCAGCGCGGGCACGCAGGAGCGCGGCCGGGGCGACGTCCTCGATCGGCAGGCCACGGCGGGCGGCGATCTCCTCGGGCTGGTTGAGCCCCTTGAGAGCAGCCACGGTGGCGTGCACGATGTTCAGCGGGTTGGACGACCCGAGCGACTTGCTCAGGATGTCGTGGATGCCGGCGCACTCCAGGACGGCGCGCACGGGACCACCGGCGATAACACCGGTACCCGGGGCGGCCGGACGGAGCAGGACAACGCCCGCGGCGTCCTCACCCTGGACCTGGTGCACGATCGTGCCCTGGACGCGGGGAACGCGGAAGAAGTTCTTCTTCGCCTCCTCGACACCCTTGGCGATCGCGGCCGGGACCTCCTTGGCCTTGCCGTAACCGACACCGACCATGCCGTTGCCGTCACCGACGACGACCAGGGCGGTGAAGGAGAAGCGACGGCCGCCCTTGACGACCTTCGCGACCCGGTTGATGGTCACGACCTTCTCGATGTAGGAGACACCCTTGTCTGCGGCGCCGCCGCGGCGATCGTCACGGCGATCACGCCGCTCGCCACCGGCGCCGCGCCGCGGTGCTGCAGCCATCAGTGGTTCCTCTTCTCGTGGTTGATGTTGCCAAGTACAGAGGTCATCGGCTAGAACTCCAGTCCGCCCTCGCGCGCCGCCTCGGCGAGCTTGGCGATACGGCCGGCGTACTGGTTCCCGCCACGGTCGAAGACGACCTGGGTGACGCCGGCGTCCTTCGCGCGCTGCGCGAGGAGCTGGCCCACCTTGACGGACCTGTCGGACTTGGTGCCCTCAAGCCCGCGAACGTCGGCCTCGACGGACGACGCGGCGGCCAGCGTGTGGCCCTTCGTGTCGTCGATGATCTGCGCGACGATGTGCTTGGAGGAGCGGAACACGGCCAGACGCGGACGCTCGGCGGTGCCCTGCACCTTCTTGCGGACACGGAACTGGCGGCGCGCACGGGAGGTGGCGCGCTTGGCGGTCCGCTTGCGGCTCACGGTGATGCCCATGCCTACTTACCAGCCTTTCCGGCCTTGCGGCGGATGTGCTCACCCTGGTACCGCACGCCCTTGGCCTTGTACGGGTCAGGCCTGCGCAGACCGCGGATGTTCGCGGCGACCTGGCCCACCAGCTGCTTGTCGATGCCCTCGACGTGGAGGAGCGTCGGCTTCTCGACACGGAAGCTGATGCCCTCCGGCGGCTCCACCACGACGGGGTGGCTGTAGCCCAGCGAGAACTCCAGGTTGGAGCCGCGAGCCTGGACGCGGTAACCCACACCGTGGATCTCCAGCGTCTTGGAGTAGCCCTTGGAGACACCCTCGATGAGGTTGGCGATCAGCGCACGGGTCAGACCGTGCAGCGACCGGTTCTCCGGCTTGTCGTCGGGACGCACCACCGTGATGACGCCGTCCTCGTCCCTGGAGACGGTGATCGGCTCGGCGACGGTGTGCTTGAGTTCGCCCTTCGGCCCCTTGACAGTGACGTCTTGCCCGTCAATCGTGACTTCGACGCCCTTGGGGGCCGAGATCGGCAGTCGACCGATACGCGACATGCTTCAATCTCTCCCTGTTACCAGACGTAGGCGAGGACTTCGCCGCCAACGCCACGCTTCTTGGCCTGCTTGTCGGTCATCAGGCCGCCGGACGTCGAAATAATCGCCACACCGAGGCCGCCCAGCACCCGGGGCAGGTTCTCCTTCTTCGCGTACACACGCAGGCCGGGCTTGGAGACCCGGCGGATGCCCGCGATGGAGCGCTCACGGGTGGGGCCGTACTTCAGGTCCAGGACGAGGCTCTTGCCGACGGTGGCCTCCTCGGTCCGCCACCCCTGGATGAAGCCCTCCTGCTGGAGGATCTCGGCGATGTGCGCCTTGATCTTGGAATACGGCATCGTCACGGTGTCGTGGTACGCCGAATTCGCGTTACGCAGACGCGTCAGCATGTCTGCGATCGGGTCGGTCATCGTCATGGCCGACTGGCCCTTCCTCACCGCGGTTTCCGAGTGCGGGCCTTCCCAGGGCCTGTCCCCGCACGGGACGTACCCGTGGAGGTGCACAAACGGACCTACGGCGTGGTCGTGGGCACCGCGATCCCGAAGGGGACTGCCGTGCCCTGATGGTTGTTTGGTACCGGACCGCTTCCCAGGTGTGGGAACGGTCACTACTGTTGAGCCAGCGAGAGGTGGCTCCGGGGGGCGGCCCCGCGGTGCTCTCCCCTGGGGGAGGGCGGTGCGGGGCCGGCCCCACCGGGAACTACCAGCTCGACTTGGCGATACCGGGCAGCTCGCCCCGGTGGGCCATCTCGCGGAAGCAGATGCGGCAGAGGCCGAACTTCCGGTAGACGGCGCGGGGGCGGCCGCACCGCGAGCATCGAGTATACGCGCGAACGGCGAACTTCGGCTTGCGGGCCGCCTTCGCGATCAGGGACTTCTTAGCCATCTTGCGTTACCCCTCAGGCTTCCTTGAACGGGAAACCGAGCCGCTTGAGCAGGCTGCGGCCCTGGTCGTCGTTGGCCGCCGTGGTGACGACCGTGATGTCCATGCCACGCTGCCGGTCGACCTTGTCCGGGTCCACCTCGTGGAACATGACCTGCTCGGTCAGACCGAAGGTGTAGTTCCCGTTCCCGTCGAACTGCTTCGGGGACAGACCGCGGAAGTCCCGGATCCGGGGCAGAGCCAGCGAGAGCAACCGGTCGAGGAACTCCCACATCCGGTCGCCGCGCAGCGTGACGCTGGCGCCGATCGGCTGCCCCTCGCGCAGCTTGAACTGCGCGATGGAGTTCTTCGCGCGGTTGATCCGCGGCTTCTGGCCGGTGATCGCCGACAGGTCGGCGACCGCGCCCTGGATCAGCTTCGCGTCCCGCGCCGCCTCGCCGACACCCATGTTGACCACGATCTTGGTCAGACCGGGGATCTGCATGACGTTGGCGAGCTCGAACTCCTCCCTGAGGGCGGAAGCGATCTCGTTACGGTACTTCTCCTTCAGCCGCGGCATCGGAGGGACCGTGATGTCGTTGGTGACCGTCATCAGATGTCCTTACCAGTGCGGCGGGAGACCCGAACCTTGGTTCCGTCTTCCTCGAAGCGGTAGCCCGCCCGGATGGCCTTGCCGTCCTCCGCGAGCGCAACGTTGCTCACGTGGATCGGGGCCTCCTTGGTGACGACCTCGCCCTGCTGGCCGCCCGCCGGGTTGGCCTTCCTGTGCTTCTTGACCAGGTTGACGCCCTCGACGACGACACGGTCCTCACTCGGGAGGGCCTTGACGACCTTCCCGGTGGCACCCTTGTCCTTGCCGGCGATGACGATGACCTCGTCGCCAGATTTGATCTTCATCGCCTACAGCACCTCCGGCGCCAGCGAAATGATGCGCATGTACTTCTTGTCCCGCAGCTCACGGCCGACCGGGCCGAAGATACGGGTGCCTCGCGGGTCCCCACCGTCCTTGATGAGCACGGCAGCGTTCTCATCGAAGCGGATGTAGGAGCCGTCGGGCCGGCGGCGCTCCTTGACGGTGCGCACGACAACGGCCTTGACGACGTCGCCCTTCTTGACTCCAGCGCCAGGCAGGGCGTCCTTCACCGTGGCGACGATCGTGTCGCCGATCCCGGCGTAGCGCCGACCCGAGCCACCGAGAACACGGATGGTGAGGATCTCCTTGGCACCCGTGTTGTCGGCGACCTTGAGTCGCGACTCCTGCTGAATCACGTCTGCTCCTGATGTGATGCGTGCGGTCCACTGCCGCACGGCTAGGTGGTCTCACCCCTCGCGCCGGCGGCCGACACCGAGTGTCGGCCGCCGACAGGCCGGGGTTACTTAGCCTTCTCCAGGATCTCCACGACGCGCCAACGCTTCGTCGCGGAGAGCGGCCGGGTCTCCATCAAACGGACCCGGTCACCGACGCCACAGGAGTTCGCCTCGTCATGGGCCTTGTACTTGGTCGTCCGACGGATGACCTTGCCGTACAGGGCGTGCTTGACGCGGTCCTCGACCTCGACAACGACGGTCTTGTCCATCTTGTCGCTGACGACGTAGCCCTCGCGCACCTTGCGGTAGTTGCGGGTCGCGGTCTGGTTCTCACTCATTCGGCTGCTTCCTTCGTCTCCTCAGCCGACTCACCAGACAGCGGGACGATGCCCAGCTCGTGCTCCCGCAGGACCGTGTAGATCCGCGCGATCTCGCGCTTCACGGTACGCAGACGGCTGTGGTTGTCGAGCTGGCCGGTGGCGGCCTGGAAGCGGAGGTTGAAGAGCTCGGTCTTCGCTTCCTTGAGCTTCTCGACCAGGTCCTCGACGGACTGGTCGCGCAGCTCGTGGGCAGTCACGGACTTCGCCATCACTCCCCCTCCCGCTTAACAAACTTGCACTTCATCGGGAGCTTGTGCATCGCACGACGCATGGCTTCCTTGGCCACCGCCTCGGGCACGCCCGACAGCTCGAACATCACGCGCCCGGGCTTGACCGGGGCGACCCACCACTCGGGCGAACCCTTACCGGAACCCATGCGGACCTCGGCGGGCTTCTTCGTCAGCGGGCGGTCCGGGAAGATGTTGATCCACACCTTGCCGCCACGCTTGATGTGCCGCGTCATGGCGATACGAGCCGCCTCGATCTGGCGGTTCGTCACGTAGGCCGCGTCCAGCGCCTGGATGCCGTACTCACCGAAGGTCACCGAGGTGCCGCCCTTGGCCTTGCCACGAAGGTCCGGGTGGTGCTGCTTACGGTACTTGACCTTACGAGGAATAAGCACTGGTCAGCTCCCCTCGGTCTTCGCGGACTCAGCCGGGGCCTTGGACTCGGCGCCCTGCTGGCCGCCGCCACCGCCGCCACGACGGCGGCGCTGCGGACGCTCACGGCGCTGACCGCCACCGCCACCGCCGGCGGAACGCTGGGCGGCCTGGGCCGCCTCGCGCTCGGCGCGGGTCGCGGGCGCGTCGCCCTTGTAGATCCAGACCTTCACGCCGATGCGGCCGAAGGTCGTGCGGGCCTCGAAGAAGCCGTAGTCGATGTCGGCGCGCAGCGTGTGCAGCGGGACCCGACCCTCACGGTAGAACTCCGAGCGGGACATCTCGGCCCCGCCCAGACGGCCACCGCACTGGATACGGATGCCCTTGGCACCGCTCTTGACGGCGCTCTGCATGGCCTTGCGCATCGCGCGGCGGAAGGCCACGCGACTGCTCAGCTGCTCGGCGACGCCCTGGGCGACGAGCTGGGCGTCGGTCTCGGGGTTCTTGACCTCGAAGACGTTCAGCTGGACCTGCTTGCCGGTCAGCTTCTCCAGCTTCGTGCGGATCTTGTCGGCCTCCACGCCGCGGCGGCCGATGACGATGCCCGGCCGGGCGGTGTAGACGTCGACGCGGACGCGGTCACGGGTGCGCTCGATCTCGACCTTGGAGATGCCGGCGCGCTCCATGTCGCCGGTCAGCATCCGGCGGATCGCCACGTCTTCCTTGACGTAGTCCTTGTAGGCCTTGTCCGCGTACCAGCGGCTCTTGAAGTCGGTGGTGACACCGAGGCGGAACCCGTGCGGGTTAACCTTCTGCCCCACTATCGGGTCCTTTCCTTCGTCTTGGACGAGGCGCCCGAGTTCTCAGCGACGACCACGGTGATGTGGCTCGTGCGCTTGGTCACCCGGAAAGCGCGGCCGAAACCCCGCGGGCGAATGCGCTTCAGGGTCGGACCCTCGTCCACCCACGCGCGCTCGACCACCAGCGTCTCACGGTCCAGCTTGTCATTGTGCTCAGCGTTGGCGATGGCACTGGCCAGTACCTTGCCAACAGGCTCGCTCGCCGACTGGGGCGCGAACCGGAGCACCGCCTGTGCCTCGTCAGCGGGCAACCCGCGAATAAGGTCCACCACCCGGCGGGCCTTCCGGGGCGTAACACGGACGAACCGTGCCTGAGCCCTCGTTCCCATCGCTTTTCCCTCGCTCACGGAAATTCATCTCCACTCACCGTGGAGAAATGGTTCTTACTCCTGCTGCAACCGCTAACGGCGGCTACGGCGGTCTTCCTTGACGTGGCTGCGGAAAGTACGCGTGGGAGCGAACTCGCCGAGCTTGTGGCCGACCATCGACTCGGACACGAACACGGGGACGTGCTTGCGGCCGTCGTGGACGGCGATCGTGTGACCGATCATCTCCGGGATGATCATGGACCGCCGGGACCACGTCTTGATGACGTTCTTGGTCCCCTTCTCGTTCTGCGCTTCCACCTTCTTGATCAGGTGGTCGTCGACGAAGGGACCCTTCTTAAGGCTACGTGGCATCAGACGTGCTCCTTACCGCTTCTTCTTACCGCTACGCCGACGCCGCACGATGAGCTTGTCGCTGGCCTTGTTCTTGGCCCGGGTCCGGCCTTCCTTCTTACCCCAGGGGCTGACCGGGTGCCGACCACCGGAGGTCTTGCCCTCACCACCGCCGTGCGGGTGGTCGACCGGGTTCATGACCACACCGCGGACGGTCGGGCGCTTGCCCTTCCACCGCGAACGGCCGGCCTTGCCCCAGTTGATGTTGGACTGCTCGGCGTTGCCGACCTGTCCGACGGTCGCGCGGCAGGTGATCTCCACCATGCGCATCTCACCGGAGGGCATACGCAGCGTGGCGTAGCGTCCCTCCTTGGCGAGGAGCTGGATCTGGGATCCCGCGGAGCGGCCGAGCTTGGCACCGCCACCGGGCTTGAGCTCCACCGCGTGCACGAACGTACCCGTGGGGATGTTGCGCAGCGGGAGGCAGTTGCCCGGCTTGATGTCCGACTGCGGACCGTTCTCGACGCGGTCGCCCTGCTTGAGGCCGGCGGGCGCCAGGATGTAGCGCTTCTCACCGTCCACGTAGTGCAGCAGGGCGATGCGGGCCGTGCGGTTCGGGTCGTACTCGATGTGCGCGACCTTGGCCGGCACGCCGTCCTTGTCGTGGCGACGGAAGTCGATCACACGGTAGGCCCGCTTGTGACCGCCGCCCTGGTGGCGAGCGGTGATGCGGCCGTGGCCGTTGCGCCCGCCCTTGGAGTGCAGCGGACGGACCAGGGACTTCTCCGGCTCCGAGCGCGTGATCTCGACGAAGTCGCTCACGCTGGAACCGCGACGACCCGGTGTCGTCGGCTTGTACTTACGAATGCCCATCTTCTTCGCGCATTCCTTTACGTGTTACTTGATGTGTAGCGGTCAGACCCGGAAGGTCAGACACCGAAGATGTCGATCCGGTCGCCCTCGGCGACACTGACGATCGCGCGCTTGGTGTCGGGACGCTTCCCGTAACCGAAGCGGGTGCGCTTGCGCTTGCCCTTGCGGTTGATCGTGTTCACGCTCGTGACCTTCACGTCGAAGATCTTCTCGACCGCGATCTTGATCTGGGTCTTGTTGGCGTCCGGGCGAACGATGAACGTGTACTTGTTCTCGTCCATGAGCCCGTAGCTCTTCTCGGAGATCACCGGCTCGACGATGATGTCCCGGTGGTCGGCGATCCTCACTGGTCGTCCTCCTCGGACTGCGCGGCCTTGGCACCGGCCGCGTGGGCCAGGAACTCGGCGTAGCCCGCCTCGGTGAAGACCACGTCGTCCGAGTAGAGGACGTCGTAGGTGTTCACCTGGTCCGCGTCGAGGATGTGGACTTCCTCGAGGTTGCGCAGGGCGCGCCGGTTGTGCTCGTCCTCGCGGGCCAGAACGACCAGGACCTTGTCGGACTCGGTCACCTGACGCAGCGCCTTGAGGGCCGTCTGCGTGAGCTTGGTGTCGGCGTCCTCGGCCACGAACGAGCTGAGGACGTGGATACGCCCGTGACGCGCCCGGTCGGAGAGGGCTCCGCGCAGGGCGGCGGCCTTCATCTTCTTCGGGGTGCGCTGGGAGTAGTCCCGCGGCTGGGGGCCGTGGACCGTGCCACCGCCGGCGTACTGCGGCGCCCGGATGGAGCCCTGACGGGCCCGGCCGGTGCCCTTCTGCCGGTAGGGCTTCTTGCCACCGCCGCGGACGTCGCCGCGGGTCTTGGTGGCGTGGGTGCCCTGGCGGCCGGCGGCCAGCTGGCCGTTCACGACCTGGTGGATCAGCGGGATGCTGACCTGCTGGGCGAAGACGCTGTCCGGCAGCTCCACGCTGCCCTTGGCGCCACCCTCGGGGTTCTTGACCTCGATCTGGGCCATGGCTTACTTGTCCCCCTTCACAGCGGTGCGGACGAGCACCAGACCGCCGTTGGGACCGGGAACAGCACCCTTGACCAGGATGAGGCCCTTCTCCGCATCCACGGAGTGGACGGTCAGGTTCTGGACGGTCTTGCGCACGTTGCCCATGCGCCCAGCCATCCTCATGCCCTTGAAAACGCGGCCGGGCGTGGCGCAGCCGCCGATGGAACCGGGAGAGCGGTGCTTGCGCTGCGTGCCGTGCGTGGCGGAGAGACCACGGAAACCGTGGCGCTTCATCACACCGGCGAAGCCCTTGCCCTTGCTCTTACCCGTGACGTCGACCCTCTGGCCGCTCTCGAAGCTGTCCGCGGAGACCTCCTGGCCGAGCTGGTACTCGGAGGCGTCCTCGGTGCGGACCTCGACGTAGTGCCGGCGCGGGGTCAGGTCGTGCGCGCGCAGGTAGTCGCCGAGCGGCTTGTTCACCTTGCGCGGGTTGATCTGCCCGTAGCCGAGCTGGATAGCGGAGTAGCCATCGGTGTCCGGAGTCCGGATGCGGCTCACGACGCACGGACCGGCCTTCAGAACCGTCACGGGCACGATCTTGCCCGCGTCGTCGAAGACCTGGGTCATGCCGAGCTTCTCGCCCAGAACTCCCTTGATCTGCTTGGTGGCCATGTCTGTGCGTCCTTAAAGCTTGATCTCGATGTCAACGCCCGCCGGCAGGTCGAGCCGCATGAGCGAGTCGACGGTCTTCGGCGTGGGGTCGATGATGTCGATCAGCCGCTTGTGCGTGCGCATCTCGAAGTGCTCGCGCGAGTCCTTGTACTTGTGCGGCGACTTGATGACGCAGTAAACGTTCTTCTCCGTCGGCAGCGGCACCGGGCCCGCGACCTGTGCACCAGTTCGCGTCACAGTCTCGACGATCTTCTTCGCCGAGCTGTCGATGACCTCGTGGTCATAGGCCTTTAGCCGAATGCGGATCTTCTGTCCCGCCATGTGGCCTGTTCGTCCTTCGCTTCAGTGTCCGTAACGGTGTCTGTCCCGGTCACAGACGCCCAGGCCCCGGCGGAGACCGCCGTGTACCGTGAGCCCCTATTCCCTTGAGAAACCGCAACAGGGCTTGCCCCTGCGGTGCGTCACCGTCACAGAGCCCGATGACGTCTTTGGTGGTGCGGTGGTCGGGCCGTGCGAACACGGCCCGACCACCGCGTCGGGGTGGCGGTTCGCCACCCCAACCTGGGTACTACTTGATGATCTTCGTGACGCGACCGGCGCCCACGGTCCGACCACCCTCGCGGATGGCGAACTTCAGACCGTCCTCCATGGCGACCGGCTGGATCAGCTGGACGGTCATCTCGGTGTTGTCACCGGGCATGACCATCTCGGTGCCCTCCGGCAGCGTCACGACGCCGGTGACGTCGGTCGTGCGGAAGTAGAACTGCGGGCGGTAGTTGTTGAAGAACGGCGTGTGGCGGCCACCCTCGTCCTTGGACAGGATGACGACCTGGGCCTCGAACTCCGTGTGCGGGGTGGTCGTGCCCGGCTTGATGACGACCTGGCCGCGCTCGACGTCCTCACGCTTGATGCCGCGCAGGAGCAGGCCGACGTTGTCGCCCGCCTGGCCCTGGTCGAGCAGCTTGCGGAACATCTCGACACCGGTGACCGTGGTGGTCTGCTTCTCTTCCTTGATGCCCACGATGTCAACGGTCTCGTTGACGTTGATGATGCCGCGCTCGATACGACCGGTGACGACGGTGCCGCGACCGGTGATCGAGAAGACGTCCTCGATGGGCATGAGGAACGGCTTGTCGGTGTCACGCTCGGGCTCGGGGATGAAGCTGTCCACGGTGCCCATGAGCTCCAGGACGGACTGCGCCCAGGTGGCGTCGCCCTCGAGGGCCTTGAGCGCGGAGACCTTGGTGACCGGAACGTCGTCACCGGGGAACTCGTACTCGCTGAGCAGCTCGCGGACCTCGAGCTCGACGAGCTCGAAGATCTCCTCGTCGTCCACCATGTCGGCCTTGTTCAGGGCGACGACGATGGCGGGGACGCCGACCTGGCGGGCCAGGAGCACGTGCTCCTTGGTCTGCGGCATCGGGCCGTCGGTGGCGGCCACGACCAGGATCGCGCCGTCCATCTGGGCCGCACCCGTGATCATGTTCTTCACGTAGTCGGCGTGGCCCGGGCAGTCGACGTGGGCGTAGTGACGCGCCTCGGTCTGGTACTCGACGTGGGCGACGGAGATGGTGATACCGCGCTCGCGCTCCTCAGGAGCGTTGTCGATGTCCTCGAACGGGGTGAACGGGTTCAGCTCCGGGTACGCGTCGTGCAGCACCTTGGTGATGGCCGCGGTCAGCGTGGTCTTGCCGTGGTCAATGTGACCGATGGTGCCGATGTTGACGTGCGGCTTAGTCCGCTCGAACTTTTCCTTCGCCACTGGATGTCTCCTAGACGTACAGAGCTATCTGGTGCCCGCTCCCGCGGCCGCGGGAGCGAGCTGGTTACGTGTCCGCGGGCGATTACTCGCCGCGAACCTTCGCCACAATTTCTTGGGCGACAGCGGACGGAACCTCCGCGTAGGAGTCGAACACCATCGAGTAGTTGGCTCGACCCTGCGTGCGGCTACGAAGGTCACCCACGTAGCCGAACATCTCGGAGAGAGGAACCTGGGCCTTGACGACGCGGACGCCGGAACGCTCGTCCATGGACTGGATCTGTCCACGGCGGGAGTTCAGGTCACCGATGACGTCACCCATGTAGTCCTCCGGAGTGGTGACCTCGACGGCCATGACCGGCTCCAGGAGCGTGGGCTTCGCGAGCCTGACGGCCTCCTTGAAGGCCATCGAGCCGGCGGTCTTGAAGGCCATCTCGGAGGAGTCGACCTCGTGGTACTGGCCGTCCGTCAGCGTCACCTTGATGCCGACCAGCGGGTAGTGCGCGAGCACACCCAGCTCGGCGGCCTCCTGGCAGCCCGCGTCGACCGACGGGATGTACTCCCGCGGGATGCGGCCACCGGTGACCGAGTTGACGAACTCGTAGCCGGACGCGTCGCCGCTCTCGGTCTCGAGGGGCTCGAGGTTGATCTTGACCTTGGCGAACTGGCCCGAACCACCGGTCTGCTTCTTGTGCGTGTAGACGTGCCCCTCGACCTTCTTGCGAATGGTCTCGCGGTACGCCACCTGCGGCTTGCCGATGTTCGCCTCGACCTTGAACTCGTCGCGCATGCGGTTGACGAGCACCTCGAGGTGCAGCTCACCCATGCCGGAGATCACGGTCTGACCGGTCTGCTCGTCCGAGGCCACCTGGAAGGAGGGGTCCTCGTCGGCCAGACGCTGGATCGCGATGCCCAGCTTCTCCTGGTCGCTCTTGGTCTTGGGCTCGATGGCCACCTCGATGACCGGAGCCGGGAACGACATGGACTCCAGGACGATCGGAGCCGACTGCTCGCACAGCGTCTCACCGGTCGTGGTGTCCTTCAGACCCATGACGGCGACGATGTCGCCGGCACCGGCCTGGGAGATCTCCTCACGCTTGTTGGAGTGCATGCGGTAGATCTTGCCGATGCGCTCCTTGCGGCCCTTGAGGCTGTTGAGCACCTGGGTGCCCTGCTCCAGGACGCCGGAGTAGACGCGCACGTAGGTCAGCTTGCCCAGGTGCGGGTCGCTCATGATCTTGAAGACCAGGGCGGACATGGGCTCGTCGACGCTCGGCTTGCGGGCGAGCTTGGTCTCCTCGCTCTCGTCCTTGGGGTCGTGGCCCTCGATGGCCTCGACGTCCAGGGGCGAGGGGAGGTAGTCCGTGACCGCGTCGAGCAGGGGCTGGACGCCCTTGTTCTTGAACGCGGTGCCGCACAGCACCGGCACCGCGGTACCGGCGATGGTGGCGCGACGGATCGCGGGAACGAGCTGCTCCACGGTGGGCTCCTGGCCCTCCAGGTACAGCTCCATGATCTCGTCGTCGGCCTCGGCCAGCGTCTCGATGAACTGGTCGCGCGCCTCGCGGGCGGCGTCCGCGTGGGTGTCCGGGATGTCGATCGTGTCGTACATCTCGCCCAGCGCGGCCTCTTCGTTCCAGACGTAGGCCTTCATCCGGACGAGGTCGATGACGCCCTTGAAGTCGCTCTCGGCACCGATGTTGAGCTGGATCGGCATCGCGTTGGCGCCCAGGCGCTCGCGGAACATGTCCACGCAGCGCTGGAACTCGGCGCCGATCTTGTCCATCTTGTTGACGAAGCAGATACGCGGAACGCCGTAGCGGTCAGCCTGACGCCAGACCTGCTCGGACTGGGGCTCCACGCCCTCCTTGGCGTCGAACACGGCGACCGCACCGTCGAGGACACGCAGCGACCGCTCGACCTCGACCGTGAAGTCGACGTGGCCGGGCGTGTCGATGATGTTGATGGTGTGGTCGGCCCAGTGGGTGGTGGTAGCAGCCGAGGTAATGGTGATACCCCGCTCCTGCTCCTCCTTCATCCAGTCCATCGTGGCGGCGCCGTCGTGGACCTCACCCACCTTGTGGGTGACACCGGTGTAGTACAGGATGCGCTCGGTCGTCGTGGTTTTACCCGCGTCGATGTGGGCCATGATGCCGATGTTTCGCACCTTGGCCAGGTCAAGCAAAGTCTTAGCCATGAGGCTCGTCGTCCCTCGGTCTGTTCCGATCCAGCCGCTTTACCAGCGGTAGTGAGCGAAGGCCTTGTTCGACTCGGCCATCTTGTGCGTGTCCTCACGCTTCTTGACGGCCGCGCCGAGACCGTTGCTGGCGTCGACCAGCTCGTTCATCAGACGCTCGGTCATGGTCTTCTCGCGGCGCTGACGCGAGTAGGAGACCAGCCAGCGCAGGGCCAGCGTGGTGGACCGGGAGGCGCGAACCTCGACCGGCACCTGGTAGGTCGCGCCACCGACACGGCGGCTGCGGACCTCGAGCGCGGGCTTGACGTTGTCCAGGGCGCGCTTGAGAACGACGAGCGGGTCCTGGCCGGTCTTCTCGCGAGCACCCTCCAGGGCGTCGTAGACGACGCGCTGGGCGATGGAGCGCTTGCCGTCGAGCAGCACCTTGTTGATCAGCTGCGTGACGAGCGGCGAGCCGTAGACCGGGTCGGTGATGAGCTGGCGCTTCGGCGCCGGGCCCTTGCGCGGCATGCTTACTTCTCCTTCTTGGCGCCGTAGTGGCTACGCGCCTGCTTGCGGCCCCGGACACCCTGGGTGTCGAGCGAGCCGCGGACAATTCGGTAGCGGACGCCCGGCAGGTCCTTCACACGACCACCACGGACGAGCACGATGCTGTGCTCCTGGAGGTTGTGACCGATGCCGGGAATGTAGGCAGTCACCTCGATGCCGCTGCTCAGCTTCACGCGAGCGACCTTGCGCAGAGCGGAGTTGGGCTTCTTCGGCGTAGTGGTGTAGACACGCGTGCACACACCACGACGCTGCGGACTCCCCTTCAGCGCCGGGGTCTTGTTCTTTGCGACCTTGTCCTGTCGGCCCTTACGGACCAGCTGCTGGATGGTGGGCACCGCGTCTCCGTCTTCCTCGTGACCTACGCCGGTTCTCGTAGCCGATATCGCTATTGACCTGCTGAATTTCCCGAACCTCCCCGACCCCCGATGTCGGGCGTGTCGCGCTTGTTCTCGCGCAGGGCGAAGCCAAACACACCCGGCCGGAGGCCGTTGATGGAAGGGGGTTCACATGAGCGGCACGCCAGTACCGAACCTCGGGAGGGTCCAAGCCGCTCCCGGTCGGGCGAAAGGCGCCGCACACACACGTGTGACCCGTCGACTCACGGGCACAATCACACAGGCTACCGCCCGCCGTGTACACGGTCAAAACGGTGTGCGACATGGCGAGTTTCTATCCTCGCGTAGCCGTGGGTCCCCTCTAGTCTACGCGCTTCACGGCTCGTTTCGTCCCGGGTTTCCATGCTGGATGGGGATGCCGTCGCCCACACACGGACGGCCGCCCTCCCGAAACGGGGTCCGGAAGGGCGGCCGATGTGCTAGAGGACGAAGAGAAGAGCGACGGAGATCACCGTGACCAGGATCCCGATCACCGCGAACGCCGTCCCGACGGCGATCAGGCCCAGCCCGTCGAGCTCACCGTTGGATCGGCGGATCGCCCGCTTGGCCTTCGGCCCGGTGACGAACAGCGCCACGGCGGCGGTGGCCAGGCCGATGCCGGGCAGCAGCGAGGCCAGCCCCAGCCACAGGGTGAGCAGGGCCCCCCGGTCGGTGTCGGCGAGGAACTCGATGCTGTCGTAGCCGGGGTAGGCGTCACCCACCTCGCCGCCGGGCGGGCGGTCGTCGAAACCGGGGAAGTCGCCGGCGATCGGGTCGCGCCGCCGCCGCTGCCTCGACTGCTCCACCGGCATCCCGTAGTCGGCGGGGGTGAACCCGTCGTCGTACTCGGACTCCGCCTCCGCACCCTGCGGTCCGGCCGCCTCCCCCGGAACGGGCCCCAGGTCCGAGGGCATCCCCGGAGCGGCCCCGCGGGGATCGTCGTCGTAGCCCTCCGCCGGGTCCTCGTCGTACCCGGTGTCGTGGTAGCGGGAGTCGTACGTCTGCTCGGCGTACGCGTCGTCCGCGTAACCGGAGTCGTCGTAGCCGTCCCCGTACTCCGGCGTCCCGTAGCGGTCGGCGCCCGACCCGGGGTCGTCGAACGGGAGGGCGTCGAACATCTGCGTGGCACCGTCCGGCTGCCGTTCCTCCCCGCGGACATCCTCCTCGTCCCAGGAGCGCGCCCGGGTCTGCATGTCGGCGATCGCTCCGAGCGGGTCGTCGGAGCCGGGAACGGAGGAGGAGGGGACACCGCTGTCCGGCGCCTCGGGGTCCGCGCCCCAGTCCCGGAACTCCGGTTCGGCGGGGCCGTTCTCACGGCGGCGCCGCTCGGCCTCGCGCACGGAGTCGGGCAGGCGGGAGTCGTCGCGGTCGAACACCCACGTGTTGCCGGTGCCGCCGCCCTGCGGTGCCTGTTCGGCCGGTGCCGGGGCGGGCGAGAGCTCGTCGTCGTAACCGTCCGCGGAACGGCCGGTCCACGGTTCGGGGGTCCCCGCACCGTTCCAGGTCCCGTCCCCGTCCCGGGCCGGTGCCCAGGTCTCGAGGTCGTCGGTGCGCTCGTCCCACTGCCGGGTGGCGTCCGGCGCGCCGGAACGGGCGTCCGCGCCCCAGGAGTCGGAGCCGAGTTCGTCGTCGGCCCAGGAGTCCGCGCGGGGTGCCAGGGGGTCCGGGCCGTCCGGCGGGGACATCGGGGAACCGGCCCCGAGCCCGTCGCCGACCGGGGCCCCGGGGACCCAGGGCTCGTCCGCCGGAGGGGTGTCGGAGGACCACGACTCGTTGACACGGTCGAGGGAGGAGTCGGGGGTCCAGGTCCCACCCGCCGCGGGGGTGGCGGTGTCGGTGGACCACGGCTCGCCACTGCCTCGGCCCGGGTCACCAGACGACCAGGGCTCGCTGTCAGCGGGGGCGAGGGGATCCGCCGGCGCGGCGGCGCCCGGCGACCACGCCGCGTCCGCCGAGGGGGACACGGGGTCGGGAGACCACGGCCGCTCGTCGCGGCCGGCCGGAGGCTCGTCGTACGACGGCGAGACGGGCTCGGGGGACAGCGGATCCGCCGACACGGCGGCACCCGGCGACCACGCCGCGTCGTCCCGATCACCCGGATCACCGGCGCCCCACGGCTCACCGGCCGGGGAAGGCGCGGACTCGGCCGCCCACGGCTCCTCCTCCCGGCCACCCGAGCCGCCGGTACCCCACGGAGCATCGGCCTCGGGAGCCGCAGGATCAAAGGCGGCGGAAGCCGAGGAAGCCCCGGCGCCCGACGACCACGGCGCATCACCCCGGTCACCCGGGTCGCCGGCGGCCCAGGACACGTCATTCCGGTCACCGGTGTCCCACGGCTCGTCGTACGACGGCGAGACGGGCTCGGGGGACAGCGGATCCGCCGACACGGCGGCACCCGGCGACCACGCCGCGTCGTCCCGGTCACCCGGATCACCGGCGCCCCACGGCTCACCGGCCGGGGAAGGCGCGGACTCGGCCGCCCACGGCTCCTCCTCCCGGCCACCCGAGCCGCCGGTACCCCACGGCTCGTCGAACGACGGCACGGCGGGATCAGCGGCGGAAGCCGAGGAAGCCCCGGCACGCGGTGACCAGGGCTCGTCGGCCGGGGCGTCATCGGGCTCGGGCGACCAGGCGGTACCGGTCACCGGCTCGGCCGACCAGGTGTCCGTGGACGCCTCACCCGGGACGGCGTCCGTCTCCGGCGGAAGCGGAACCTGCGCGCTCGCGGCGATCCCCGGGAAGTTGGGCTCCTCCTGCTCCGGATCGCCCGGGATCCGGGTCAGCGGCTCGTACGCCGAGGCGCCCGCGCCGGGGTAGGACAGGGCGCCGGCGGTCGGAGGGGGCGGCTGGGGCGGCCCGCCCAGCGCCTCCGGGTACGGCTCGACCATGGGGGGCCGTGACGAACTCAGCCCCGCGTAGCCCCCGCTGTCCGGGAAGACCGTGTCACCGGTCCCCTCCTCCTCCATCGGGTCCTGGTACTCCGACTGCGTGCGGTAGCGGTTCTCACTCGGCTTGAACCACGAGTCCGACTCTCGCGCGTCCGAGTCCCGTCCGCCCCCGTTTTCAGTCACTGTGCGCCTGCTCTCCCGACAGCGCCGAAGCGCCCTCTCCCCGTCCACACCGCGATGTGCGGACCCACGACGTGAAACGGCGGCGGCACCACCCCCGTGGGTAGGTGGTGGACCGCCGCCGTCCGTTCAGTCAACCGCTCTTACCGGTTGTAGGGCCCGAAGTCGTACTCCTCCAGCGGGACGGCCTCGCCCGAACCCTGTCCGAAGGTGTACTCGCTGGGCTCCTCGTACCCGGAGACCGAGTACATCGAGGCCTTGGCCTCCTCGGTCGGCTCCACCCGGATGTTGCGGTACTGCGGAATACCGGTACCGGCCGGGATGAGCTTACCGATGATGACGTTCTCCTTGAGGCCGAGGAGCGGGTCGCTCTTGCCGTGGATCGCGTTCTCGGTGAGCACCCGGGTGGTCTCCTGGAAGGAGGCCGCCGACAGCCAGGACTCCGTGGCCAGCGAGGCCTTGGTGATGCCGAGCAGCACCGGACGTCCGGCCGCGGGCTGTCCGCCCTCGGAGACGACCCGGCGGTTGATCCGCTCGAACTTCGGCCGCTCGACCATCTCACCCGGCAGCAGCTCGGTGTCACCCGACTCGAGGATGTTCACCCGCTTGAGCATCTGGCGGACGATGATCTCGATGTGCTTGTCGTGGATGGACACACCCTGCGACTTGTAGACCTCCTGGACCTCCGACACGAGGTGCTGCTGCACCGCGCGCGGGCCCTGGATGCGGAGGACCTCGTGCGGGTTGATCGCACCCTGGATCAGCTGCTGGCCGACCGAGACGTGGTCGTCGTCGCTGACCAGGAGCTGGGCGCGCATCGGCACCGGGTAGGCGATCTCGTCCGAGCCGTCGTCCGGGATGACGACGATCTTACGGCTCTTCTCCGTGTCGTCGATCCGGATCCGGCCCTCCACCTCGGAGATCGGGGCCACACCCTTGGGGATGCGGGCCTCGAAGAGCTCCTGGACACGGGGCAGACCGTGGGTGATGTCCTGACCGGCCGAACCACCCATGTGGAAGGTCCGCATGGTCAGCTGGGTGCCGGGCTCACCGATGGACTGGGCCGCGATGATACCGATCGCCTCACCGACGTCCACCGGCTTGCCGGTCGCCATGGAGCGGCCGTAGCAGGTGGAGCACACGCCGATCTTCGCCTCACAGGTCAGCGACGAGCGGATGCGCACGCGGGTCAGACCCGCGGCGACCAGCTTGTCGATGTTCTGCTCGGAGGTGTCGGCGAGCGCGGGCAGGACGAGGTTGCCGTCCGCGCCCACGGTGTCCTCGGCGAGGGTACGGCCGAAACCGGTGTTCTCGACGTTGTGCTTGCGCACGACGACGCCGGCGGCGTTCTTCTCACCGATCTCGTGCCAGAGCGAGCGGTCGGTGCCGCAGTCGACCTCGCGGACGATGACGTCCTGCGCGACGTCCACCAGACGACGGGTCAGGTAACCCGAGTCGGCGGTACGCAGCGCGGTGTCGGCCAGACCCTTGCGCTGACCGTGCGTGGAGATGAAGTACTCCAGGACGGACAGGCCCTCGCGGTAGGAGGACTTGATCGGGCGCGGGATCGTCTCGCCCTTGGTGTTGGAGACCAGACCGCGGATACCGGCGATCTGACGCACCTGCATCGGGTTACCGCGGGCACCGGACTGGACCATCATCCACACCGGGTTGTCGGCGGGGAAGTTGTCCTCCATGTTCCGGGCGACCTCGGCGGTGGCCTGGGTCCACACCTCGGTGAGCTCCTGACGGCGCTCGTCGTCGGTGATCAGACCTCGGTCGTACTCGCGCTGGATCTTGTCGGCCTTGCGCTCGTAGCCCTCGAGGATCTCCGTCTTGGCCGGCGGCGCGACGACGTCCTCGATACCGATGGTCAGGCCGGACCGGGTGGCCCAGCGGTAACCGGCGTCCTTCAGGGCGTCCAGGGTCGTGGCGACCTGGACCTTGGGGTAGTTCTCGGCCAGGTCGTTGACCAGGGCCGAGACCTGCTTCTTGCCCACCTGGAAGTTGACGTACGGGTAGTCGACCGGGGTGGCCTCGTTGAAGAGGTACCGGCCCAGCGTCGTCTCCAGGACGTAGACGTCGCCCTGCTGCCAGCCCTCCGGCGGGGTCCAGTCCTTGGGCGCGGGAGCGCCGTCGGCGATCCGCAGGCGGATCTTCGCCTGGAGGTCGAGGTCCCCGATGTCGTAGGCCATGATCGCCTCGGCCGGGGAGCGGAACGCCCGCCCCTCGCCGCTGGCACCGGCCCGCTCCGTCGTCAGGTAGTACAGACCGATGATCATGTCCTGGGTGGGCATGGTCACGGGCTTGCCGTCGGACGGCTTGAGGATGTTGTTCGTGGCCAGCATCAGCAGCCGCGCCTCGGCCTGGGCCTCGGCGGACAGCGGCAGGTGCACGGCCATCTGGTCACCGTCGAAGTCGGCGTTGAACGCCGTGCACACGAGCGGGTGGATCTGGATGGCCTTGCCCTCGACCAGCTGCGGCTCGAAGGCCTGGATGCCCAGGCGGTGCAGCGTCGGAGCGCGGTTGAGCAGCACCGGGTGCTCGGTGATGACCTCTTCGAGGACGTCCCACACGACGGGGCGGGACCGCTCCACCATGCGCTTGGCGCTCTTGATGTTCTGCGCGTGGTTCAGGTCGACCAGGCGCTTCATCACGAACGGCTTGAACAGTTCCAGGGCCATCTGCTTGGGCAGACCGCACTGGTGCAGCTTCAGCTGCGGGCCGACGACGATGACCGAGCGGCCGGAGTAGTCGACGCGCTTACCGAGCAGGTTCTGCCGGAAGCGGCCCTGCTTGCCCTTGAGCATGTCGGACAGCGACTTGAGCGGGCGGTTGCCCGGCCCGGTGACCGGACGGCCGCGGCGGCCGTTGTCGAACAGGGCGTCGACGGCCTCCTGGAGCATCCGCTTCTCGTTGTTGACGATGATCTCGGGCGCGCCGAGGTCGAGCAGTCGCTTGAGGCGGTTGTTCCGGTTGATCACCCGGCGGTACAGGTCGTTGAGGTCGGAGGTCGCGAAGCGGCCACCGTCCAGCTGCACCATCGGACGCAGGTCCGGCGGGATGACCGGAATGCAGTCGAGCACCATGCCCATGGGGCTGTTGGTGGTGTTGAGGAACGCCGAGACGACCTTGAGCCGCTTGAGGGCGCGGGCCTTCTTCTGGCCCTTGCCGGTGCGGATGGTCTCGCGGAGCTTCTCCGCCTCCTGGTCCAGCTCGAAGTTGGAGAGCCGGTCCTGGATGGCCTGGGCGCCCATGCCGCCGCGGAAGTACTTCCCGAAGCGGTCCCGCATCTCGCGGTAGAGCATCTCGTCGCCCTCGAGGTCCTGGACCTTGAGGTTCTTGAAGCGGTTCCAGACCTCGTCGAGGCGGTCGATCTCGCGCTGGGCGCGGTCGCGCAGCTGGCGCATCTCGCGCTCGGCGCCCTCGCGCACCTTGCGGCGGGCGTCGCCCTTGGCACCCTGCTCCTCAAGCTCGGCCAGGTCGGCCTCGAGCTTGCGGTGGCGCTCCTCGATCGTGGAGTCGCGGCGCTGCTCCAGGTGCTGCTTCTCGACCGAGATCCGCGCCTCCAGGGACTGGAGGTCGCGCTCACGGGCCTCGGTGTCCACCCACGTGACCATGTAGGCGGCGAAGTAGATGATCTTCTCGAGATCCTTCGGCGCCAGGTCCAGCAGGTAGCCCAGGCGGGAGGGCACACCCTTGAAGTACCAGATGTGCGTGACGGGCGCGGCCAGCTCGATGTGGCCCATCCGCTCACGGCGCACCTTGGCGCGGGTCACCTCGACGCCGCAGCGCTCACAGATGATGCCCTTGAAGCGGACGCGCTTGTACTTGCCGCAGTAGCACTCCCAGTCCCGGGTCGGACCGAAGATCTTCTCGCAGAAGAGTCCGTCCTTCTCCGGCTTGAGGGTCCGGTAGTTGATGGTTTCGGGCTTCTTGACCTCGCCGTGCGACCACTGGCGGATGTCGTCGGCCGTGGCCAGGCCAATGCGCAGCTCGTCGAAGAAGTTGACGTCGAGCACTTAATTCGTCCCCTGCTCTCGAAGAATGCGGAAGTTAGACCTCTTCGACACTGCTCGGCTCGCGCCGACCCAGGTCGATTCCCAGTTCTTCCGCCGCGCGGAAGACGTCCTCGTCGCTGTCCCGCATCTCGATGGACATACCGTCACTGGACAGCACCTCCACGTTCAGACAGAGCGACTGCATCTCCTTGATGAGCACCTTGAAGGACTCAGGGATGCCCGGCTCGGGGATGTTCTCGCCCTTGACGATGGCCTCGTAGACCTTGACCCGGCCCACCACGTCGTCGGACTTGATGGTGAGCAGCTCCTGGAGCGCGTAGGCGGCGCCGTAGGCCTCCAGCGCCCAGACCTCCATCTCACCGAAGCGCTGACCGCCGAACTGCGCCTTACCGCCCAGCGGCTGCTGGGTGATCATCGAGTACGGGCCGGTGGAGCGCGCGTGGATCTTGTCGTCCACGAGGTGGTGGAGCTTCAGGATGTACTTGTAGCCGACGGAGATCGGCTCGGCGAACGGCTCACCGGTGCGGCCGTCGAACAGCCGCGCCTTGCCGTCCTTGTTGATCAGGCGGTTGCCGTCCTTGTTGGGACGGACCGACTGGATCAGACCGCTGAGCTCGTCACCGTGCAGGCCGTCGAAGACCGGGGTCGCCACGTTGGAGTCGGGCTCGGACTCGGAGGCCCCGATGGAGTCGAGCGACTGCTTCCACGGTTCGTCGAGCCCCTCGACCGACCAGCCGTTCTTGGCCAACCAGCCCAGGTGCACCTCCAGGACCTGGCCGACGTTCATGCGGCCGGGGACGCCCAGCGGGTTGAGGATGATGTCGACCGGCGTGCCGTCCTCCAGGAAGGGCATGTCCTCCTGGGGCAGGATCTTGGCGATGACGCCCTTGTTGCCGTGCCGGCCGGCGAGCTTGTCGCCGTCGGTGATCTTGCGCTTCTGGGCGACGTAGACGCGGACCATCTCGTTGACGCCCGGGGCGAGCTCGTCGCCGTCCTCGCGGCTGAACACGCGGACGCCGATGACCTTGCCGGTCTCGCCGTGCGGGACCTTCAGGGAGGTGTCGCGGACCTCGCGGGCCTTCTCACCGAAGATGGCGCGCAGCAGGCGCTCCTCCGGGGTCAGCTCGGTCTCACCCTTGGGGGTCACCTTGCCGACGAGGATGTCGCCGTCGACGACCTCGGCACCGATGCGGATGATGCCCCGGTCGTCGAGGTCGGCCAGGACCTCCTCGCTGACGTTGGGGATCTCGCGAGTGATCTCCTCCGGGCCCAGCTTGGTGTCACGGGCGTCGACCTCGTGCTCCTCGATGTGGATCGAGGAGAGGACGTCGTCCTGCACCAGACGCTGGGAGAGGATGATCGCGTCCTCGTAGTTGTGGCCCTCCCAGGACATGTACGCCACGAGCAGGTTCTTGCCCAGCGACATCTCACCCTGGTCGGTGGACGGACCGTCCGCCAGGACCTGGGTCTCCTCGACCCGCTGCCCCTCGTGCACGATCGGCCGCTGGTTGAAGCAGGTGCCCTGGTTGGAGCGCTGGAACTTGCCCAGGCGGTAGGTCTTGCGGGTACCGTCGTCAGCCATCACCGTGACGTAGTCGGCGGTGACGTCCTCGACCACGCCGGCCTTCTCCGCGAGGATGACCTCACCGGCGTCGGTGGCGGCGCGGTACTCCATGCCGGTGCCGACGTAGGGGGCCTCGGCCCGCAGCAGCGGCACGGCCTGGCGCTGCATGTTGGAGCCCATGAGCGCGCGGTTGGCGTCGTCGTGCTCCAGGAACGGGATCATGGCGGTGGCGACCGACACCATCTGGCGCGGCGACACGTCCATGTAGTCGACCTCGTCCGAGCGGACCTGCTCGAACTCCTCGCCCTTGCGGCGCACCAGGACGTGGGACTCGGCGAAGGTGCCGTCGGGGTTCATCGGCGTATTGGCCTGGCCGATGACGTACCGGTCCTCCTCGTCCGCGGTGAGGTAGTCGACCTCGTCGGTGATGCGGCCGTCGGCCACGCGGCGGTACGGGGTCTCGACGAACCCGAAGGAGTTGACCCGGCCGTAGGCGGCCAGGGAGCCGATCAGACCGATGTTGGGACCCTCGGGGGTCTCGATCGGGCACATACGGCCGTAGTGGGAGGCGTGGACGTCACGGACCTCGAAGCCCGCGCGCTCACGGGACAGACCGCCCGGACCCAGCGCGGAGAGGCGGCGCTTGTGGGTCAGACCCGCCAGCGGGTTGGTCTGGTCCATGAACTGGGACAGCTGCGAGGTGCCGAAGAACTCCTTGATGGAGGCCACGACGGGGCGGATGTTGATCAGGGTCTGCGGCGTGATCGCCTCGACGTCCTGCGTGGTCATCCGCTCGCGGACGACGCGCTCCATGCGGGCCAGGCCCAGGCGGACCTGGTTCTGGATGAGCTCGCCGACCGTGCGCAGGCGCCGGTTGCCGAAGTGGTCGATGTCGTCGGTCTCGACCGGACGGACGCCGATGGCCGTCTCCCGCTCGACCTCACCCGCGTGCAGGCGCACGAGGTAGTCGATGGTGGAGACGATGTCCTCTTCGGTGAGGGTGCCCTGGGTGTAGTCGGTCTCCAGACCGAGCTTCTTGTTGATCTTGTAGCGGCCGACCTTGGCGAGGTCGTAGCGCTTGGGGTTGAAGTAGAGGTTCTCCAACAGCGCCTGGGCCGACTCCTTCGTGGGCGGCTCCCCCGGACGCAGCTTGCGGTAGATGTCCAGCAGCGCGTCGTCGGTGCCCGCCGTCGGGTCCTTCTCCAGCGTGTTGCGGATGGACTCGTACTGGCCGAAGCGCTCGAGGATCTGGTCGGTGGTCCAGCCCAGCGCCTTGAGCAGGACGGTGACGCCCTGCTTGCGCTTGCGGTCGATACGCACACCGACGAAGTCGCGCTTGTCGACCTCGAACTCCAGCCAGGCGCCGCGGGACGGGATGACCTTGCAGCCGAAGAGGTCCTTGTCCGAGCTCTTGTCGACCGACCGGTCGAAGTACACGCCCGGGGAGCGGACCAGCTGGGACACGACGACGCGCTCGGTGCCGTTGATGATGAAGGTGCCCTTGGCGGTCATGAGCGGGAAGTCGCCCATGAACACCGTCTGGCTCTTGATCTCACCGGTGTCGTTGTTGATGAACTCCGCCGTGACGAACATCGGGGCGGAGAAGGTCATGTCCTTGTCCTTGCACTCCTCTTCGGAGTACTTGGGCGGCTCGAACCGATGGTCGCGGAACGACAGCGACATCGTGCCCGAGAAGTCCTCGATCGGACTGATCTCCTCGAAGATCTCTTCGAGACCGGACTGCTCCGGAACGTCCTTGCGGCCAGCGTTTCGGGCCGTCTCGACCCGGGTCTTCCACTTCTCGTTGCCCAGCAGCCAGTCGAACGACTCGGTCTGCAGGGCGAGCAGGTTCGGGACCTCGAGGGGTTCCTGAATACGGGCGAACGAAACGCGGTGCGGACCAAGGGCGTTAGCGGAGGCGTTGCGCGAGGCTGCCAACAGGGGTCCTTCCGAAGGCTTGTGGCGGTTGAAGCGCGCACGCCAGACGATCCGTCACGGGAGGACCGCCGCAACACGGTTGAGACGGTCACATCGAGCGGGAACGGGCTACCGTGTTCCAGACGAAAACGGGATGGCGGAAGCCGTACACCGACACAGGGATCACCAAAGGGCAGCGCAAAAGAGCAGTGTAGCCGAACACCACACCGCTGTCCACTCACGGTCCACGGCGCCACTCACGACACCGGCAGGATCACCCGTGGCGGGCGATCCGTCAAGCCCGGACACCGTCCCAGGAGCGGAACCCGATCCCGGATTCCGTCCGCGGGGACCCACCGGGACCGCTGGGTGGTCCAGCGCGCCCGCCCCGGCCCAGGGGGGTTGCGAGCCGTCGGACACCCGGAAGGGTTCCCCCACCCGGGTCGGGTAAACACTCTCCCCCGGGCCCGTCAAGAATCCCGGGACGGGAGATTATCGCGTCAGCGGGACAGTTCGCACACGCGGATCCCGGCCCCGCAGCCGACGACCGGTACAGCTTCGCACACCTGACACCCCGGACGGGATGGGACACGGCGCCGGAGTCCGCGAACAGGACCTTCGTCCCCTACGGGACGCATCCCGGACAGACGACGGCGCGGCCGCCCCTCCCGGAGGAGGAACGGCCGCGCCGCGGGTACCAGCGGGCCCGTACGGCCCGCGTGGGACTACTTGAGGGTGACGGTGGCGCCGGCGCCCTCAAGGGCGGCCTTGGCCTTGTCAGCGGCCTCCTTGTTGACGCCCTCGAGCAGCGGCTTCGGGGCGTTGTCGACCAGGTCCTTGGCCTCCTTGAGACCCAGGCTCGTGAGGCCGCGGACCTCCTTGATGACCTGGATCTTCTTGTCACCGGCGGACTCGAGGACGACGTCGAACTCGTCCTTCTCCTCGACGGCCTCGGCCGGAGCGCCGGGGGCGCCCGGAGCGGCGACGACGGCGGCCGGGGCAGCGGCCTCGACGTCGAACTTGTCCTCGAACAGCTTCACGAACTCGGACAGCTCGAGGAGGGTCATCTCCTCGAACGCGGCCAGCAGGTCCTCGTTGCTGAGCTTCGCCATGATGCGATCTCTCTTTCTCTACGGACACGCGCGCCCGTCGGCGCCACGTGCGAGCCATGCGGCGGGCGACGTCGGCACCCGCCGGAAATCAGGTTGTCTAGGCCGCTTCCTCGGAGCGCTTGTCCGCCAGGGCCTGTGCGAGACGCACGGCCTTGGTCGGGAGCGCCTGGAAGACGGCGGCGGCCTGGCCCTGCTTGGCCTTGAGCGCACCGGCCATCTTCGAGAGAAGCACCTCGCGGGACTCCAGGTCGGCCAGCTTGGTGACCTCGTCGGCGCTCATCGACTTGCCGTCGATGACGCCGCCCTTGATCACCAGGGGCTCGTTCGCCTTCGCGAAGTCACGCAGGCTCTTGGCCACCTCGACCACGTCGCCGCGGATGAAGGCGACGGCGGTGGGGCCGTCGAGCAGGTCCTTGACCTTCTCGTCGACTCCGGCCTCGCTCACGGCGATCTTGGTCAGCGTGTTCTTCACGACGCGGAAACGCGCGTTCTGGCCGAGGCTGCGGCGGAGCTCGTTGAGCCCGGCCACAGTGAGTCCCCGGTATTCCGCCAGCACGGCGCCGTTCGACTCACGAAGCTCCTCCGTGAGTTCGGCGACCGCGGCGGCCTTGTCCGGCCTCGCCATGGGACTCCTTCCAACAGTGAACGCTGGTTGGTTCCCAAGGACTCACGCGATCGGCGTCAGCACGAGAAAAAGCCCCGAGCGCGAGGCGCACGGGGCACGACCGCGTCCGCGGGGCGTGGAGACGCACCCGGAACGGGAAAGCTCTGGTGACACCTGCGCGGGCGCCCATCGCGAATGGGTCCTTAGGTCACCCGTTCGGGTGACGACCAGCGGTCTTCGGCAAGTACCCATGCTACAGGACCGGAAGGGGTGCGGAGAACGGATTCGGGGCGACCGACCGCCGCCCGACGTGAGGCGCGTCACGCAACCCCGCGAAATGGGACAACGTCTCAGTAACAAGAGTTGCCTCGTGCCCGAGATGTCATACACACGTGGCAACATGACCCGCTGAAGGCCCGCTCCCTTCCTCGCACACCATCTCCCTCATGAAAAAGGTATTCACCCCCATGAAGACCCGTGTGCCGGCTTTCTTCGCCGTCGGTGCCCTGACCCTGTCCCTCGCCGCCTGCGGTGGCGACCAGTCCGCCGAACCGGAGGAGACCACCGACGCGGCCGCGGAGGAGAGCGGGGGCGGGGGCGTCATGAGCCTCCTCTCCGACCTCGCCTCGAACACCGAGTCGGTCGACAACTACACGCTCGACATGACGGTCGGCATGACCGACCCCGAGGTCGGCGAGACGAGCATGGACTTCACCTACGAGATCATGAGCGACCCGCAGGCGGCCCAGGTCACCATCGTCATGCCGGAGATCGGTGAGATGATGCTGGGCCTGGAGGAGCTCAGCGGAGAGAGCTCGGGCATGACCGCTGAGGAGCTCGGCACCTCGATCGTCATCGTCCCCGCCGAGGGCGAGGCCCTGGTGTCCAACCACAACGGCAACCTCCAGGCCGACACGGCCTGGGTCCGCGGCGCCAGCGGCATGGACTCGATGCCGGCCGCCGAGGACATGTTCGACGCCTCGCAGCTCTCGGACGTCGCGGGCGCGATCGCCGGGATCGAGACCGTCGAGGAGGCCGGGACCGAGGAGATCAGCGGGGTCGAGACCACCCGCGTCGACGGCACGTTCACGCCCGAGCAGATCGACGCCCTCCCGGAGGAGCAGGCGGGCGCCCTGAACGATCTGATCGGCGGCTCCGTCGAAGGCGCCATGGAGACGTCCATCTGGATCTCCGGGGACGGCTTCCCGATGCGCATCGACTTCAGCGACGACGTCACCGACCTCTCGATGGTCTTCTCCGCGCTGGGCGAGACCTCCTTCGAGATGCCCTCCGAGGACCAGATCACCGACATGTAGTCGGTGATCTCGGGCCCTCCGCCGCACTGCGGACCGTGTCCGGACGCCCTCCGGGCAGGGATGCTCCGTCCCCGGCGGCGGCCGAACGGCACCCCCTCGGGTGACCGTTCCAGGACACAGGTCCTCGTCTGCGGTCCTCCACACGGCGACGGCCCCCGGATCCCTGACGGGAACCGGGGGCCGTTCGACGTGTCTGGCAGGCCGGGCGCGACCTAGGCGTCGAGCGGGATGCTCGGGCCCATGGACGTGCTGACCACGGCCTTCTTGATGTAGCGGCCCTTGGCGGCGGACGGCTTGAGGCGGTTCACCTCGTCGATGGCGGCCTGGTAGTTCTCCAGCAGCTTGGCCTCGTCGAAGGAGGCCTTGCCGATGATGAAGTGCAGGTTGCCGTGGCGGTCGACGCGGAACTCGATCTTGCCGCCCTTGATGTCGGTCACGGCCTTGGCCACGTCCGGGGTGACCGTGCCCGTCTTGGGGTTGGGCATGAGACCACGCGGACCGAGCACGCGGCCGAGGCGGCCGACCTTGCCCATGAGGTCCGGGGTGGCGACGACGGCGTCGAAGTCGAGGAAGCCGTTCTGGACCTCCTGGACGAGGTCGTCGTCACCGACGTAGTCGGCGCCAGCGGCGCGAGCCTGCTCCGCACGCTCACCGGTCGCGAAGACCAGGACCCGGGCGGTCTTACCGGTGCCGTTGGGCAGGTTCACGGTGCCGCGGACCATCTGGTCGGCCTTGCGCGGGTCGACGCCCAGACGCAGGGCGACCTCGACGGTCGCGTCGAACTTCACGCTGGAGGTCTCCTTGGCGAGCTTCACGGCCTCGGCGGGGCTGTGGAGCTTGTCACGGTTCACCAGCTCGCTGGCTTTGCGGTGGTTCTTGCTGCGCTTCACGCTGTTCTCCTGTGGAACGTGTGGTCGTTGGGCCAGCGCCTGGCCCTGCCACGGTCGGATCTTGACGGCGAGCACCCCACGCGGCCCGGGCTGCGGCCCGGAACCCCGGTGCGGGGGCTACTTGACCTCGATGCCCATCGAGCGGGCGGTGCCGGCGACGATCTTGGCGGCGGCCTCGACGTCGTCGGTGTTGAGGTCGGGCAGCTTGGTCTGCGCGATCTCGCGGACCTGCTCGGCGGTGATCGAACCAGCCGTGCTGCGACCCGGGTCGGTGGCGGCCTTGTCCAGGCCGGCGGCCTTGAGGATCAGCTTCGGCGCCGGGGGCGTCTTGGTGATGAAGCTGAAGGAGCGGTCCTCGTAGATGGAGATCTCTACGGGGATGACGTTGCCGCGCTGGGCCTCCGTAGCAGCGTTGTACTGCTTGCAGAAGTCCATGATGTTGACGCCGTGCGGACCGAGGGCGGTACCGACGGGCGGCGCCGGGGTGGCCTGACCGGCGGGGAGCTGCACCTTGACGAGTGCGGCCAGTTTCTTCTTCGGAGGCATGTCGGGTCCTTTGCCTGATGTGCGGTGTGTGCTGGTCCCCGCCCTGCCGTGGGCGGAGCACAAGAGTGGGTCCGCCCAGAGACGGACCCACCAAGTCTACGTCGGCCGGGCCACTGCCCGGACGGTTCAGATCTTGGCGACCTGGTTGAAGGACAGCTCGACCGGGGTCTCACGGCCGAAGATCGACACGAGCACCTTGAGCTTCTGGGTGTCCGGGTTGATCTCGCTGACCGTGGCGGGCAGCGTCGCGAAGGGGCCCTCCATGACGGTGACGGACTCGCCGACCTCGTAGGCCACGTCCGAGCGCGCCTCGCCGATACCGGCGGCGGCCTTGGCCTTGCGCTCCTCCTCCGGCTCCTCCTCGGGCTCGGGCGCCAGGAGCTTGGCGACCTCGGTGAGGCTGAGCGGCGCGGGCTTGTTGGACAGGCCGACGAAGCCGGTCACGCCCGGGGTGTTGCGGATGGCCGACCAGGACTCGTCGGTCAGGTCCATGCGGACGAGAACGTAGCCGGGGAGGACCTTCTCGGTCACCTGCTGGCGCTTGCCGCTCTTGACCTCGGTCACCTCGTGCTCGGGCACCTCGACCTGGAAGATGTAGTCCTCCATGTTGAGCGACTGGGTGCGGCTCTCGACGTTGGCCTTGACCCGCTTCTCGTACCCGGCGTAGGTGTGCACGACGTACCAGTCGCCGGGAAGCAGGACCAGCTCGTTCCGGAACTCCTCGACGGGGTCGAGCTTGGGGAGCTCGGGCTCCTGCTCGGCCTCCTCGTCGGCCTCGTCGGCCTCGTCGGCCTCGTCGGCGTCACCGGTGAGCTCCGGGCTGTCGGTGTCGGCCTGCTCGGCCGCGTCCTCGGACAGCTCGCCCGCCAGGCCGGTCTCTTCCTCCGACGACTGACCCGGCTCCTCTTCGGGGAAGTCGTCAGGGGTCAGTGGGGACTCGGACACGGCTGCTCTTTCTCTCGTCGGATGCGCTACTGCGGGCCGACGCGCACCACGGCGGTCGACGTCGGGCCCAGTCCTGCCAGCTTACGGTCTCCGCGCGCGGGATGGGACCAGGCACGGGTGGGCGGGGACGGCGGGCGCGTCACGATCGTGGTGCCCGAGCCGGGCGGGTACCGCGGCTCAGTCGCCCCTGCTGCGCAGGAGGCCCATGGCGCCGAGGATGACGGCGACGCCGCCGGTGGCGATGCTGGTCCACAGGGGCAGGGCCTGGAACTCGCCCTCGGGGCTGAATCCGGCGTAGAGCCAGGTGACGAGCTCGGCGAAGACGAAGTCGAGGAGTGAGACGTAGCTCAGGACGAGAACGACGAACACCAGGACGACGATGGTGTACGTGACCAGCTCGCGACGCGTGGGCCAGCGGACCTTGCGGAGCTCTCCGACGACCTGCTTGGTGAAGGTCACAGGACCGGTACGACGCTTGGGCTCCTTGTCGGGCTTGGCGTCGGCGTCAGTCTGGGTCACCTGGGGTCCTTAGGGTCGCGGGCTGCTGGTCATCCCCGTAGTTCCGTACGCCTCGCGGGGCGCGGCGGCCCGAAGGCCGCCACACCGCGCGTTCGTGCAGGGCAGGAGGGACTCGAACCCCCAACCGCCGGTTTTGGAGACCGGTGCTCTGCCAATTGAGCCACTGCCCTTGAGCGGAAACTGCGTTCCCCACCATAGCCGGTCCGGACCGGGTCCGCACCCCACTCGTACGCGGGGCCGCCCCGTCCGTGGCCGGTCGGCGCGAACGAGTGTACGCCCTGGGCGCACCGGAGACCAAACCGCGCCCCTCCGGGCACCCCCGGCGCACCGACGCCGTGACCGTCCTGTACCCTCTTCCACCGCCTCGGCCGAGGTCACGTGACACCATGGAGACATGACTGAGCGACCGCGAGTCTCTGCACGTATCAGCGCTATCTCCGAGTCGGCCACGCTCGCCGTCGACGCGAGGGCCAAGGCCATGAGGACTGAGGGGCGCCCCGTCATCGGCTTCGGGGCCGGGGAGCCGGACTTCCCGACCCCCGACTACATCGTCGAGGCCGCCGTCGCGGCGGCCCGCGAGCCGCGCTTCCACCACTACACCCCGGCCGGTGGGCTTCCCGAGCTGAAGAGGGCCATCGTCGAGAAGACCGCCCGGGACTCCGGGTACCGGGTCGAGCCCTCCCAGGTCCTGGTGACCAACGGCGGCAAGCAGGCCATCTACGAGGCCTTCGCCGCCCTCCTGGACCCGGGGGACGAGGTCGTCGTCGTGGCCCCGTACTGGACCACCTACCCCGAGTCCATCAAGCTCGCGGGCGGCGTCCCGGTCTTCGTCACCACCGACGAGAGCACCGGGTACCTGGCCGACGTCGAGCAGCTGGAGGCCGCGCGCACCGAGCGCACCAAGGTCCTGGTGTTCGTCTCCCCGTCCAACCCGACGGGCGCCGTCCACCCGCGCGAGCAGGTCCGCGCGATCGGCCGGTGGGCGCTCGAACACGACCTGTGGGTGCTGACCGACGAGATCTACCAGCACCTCGTCTACGGCGACGCCGAGTTCACCTCGATCCCCGTCGAGGTGCCCGAGCTGGCCGACCGCACCGTCATCGTCAACGGCGTGGCCAAGACCTACGCCATGACCGGCTGGCGCGTGGGGTGGCTCATCGGCCCCGAGGACGTGGTCAAGGCCGCGACCAACCTCCAGTCGCACGCCACCTCCAACGTCGCCAACGTCTCGCAGGCCGCCGCGGTCGCCGCCGTCTCCGGCGACCTGTCCGCCGTCGAGACGATGCGCGCGTCCTTCGACCGCCGCCGCAGGACCATCGTCCGGATGCTCAACGAGATCGACGGCGTGGTCTGCCCGGAGCCGCAGGGCGCCTTCTACGCCTACCCGTCCGTCAAGGGCGTCCTCGGCAAGGAGATCCGCGGCCGGCGGCCGGGCACCTCCGCCGAGCTGGCCGAGCTCATCCTGGAGGAGGCCGAGGTCGCGGTCGTACCCGGTGAGGCCTTCGGCACCCCCGGCTACCTCCGGCTGTCCTACGCGCTCAGCGACGAGGACCTCGTCGAGGGTGTGAGCCGTGTCCAGAAGCTGCTGGCCGAGGCCAGGTAGGGGCTGTGCCCTGCTTGGTCCTTCGGGTTCGCTCCGGACCGTGTCAGGGCGTCAGGGGAGGCGGGGATCCCGCATCCCCGTCCTCGCCTGAGGCCCGTTCCCCGCTGGCGGCCCGACTCGTCCGGCCCCGCCCCGGCGGCGCCTGAACGGCGGGGGCGCCCCCGCCGTTCAGGCGCCGTTTCCCGACCGGAATCCCGGTCCCGCTACCACGTGTGCGCGGTTTGCGGCAGCATTGCGTCATGGAGACACCGACCAGCGCCCGCCGGTTGGACCGGCTGCCCAAGGCACACCTGCACCTGCACTTCACCGGATCGATGCGGCACACGACCCTCGTGGAGCTCGCCGGGGAACACGGGATCCACCTCCCCCAGGCCCTGGTCGAGGAGTGGCCGCCCCGACTGCGCGCCACGGACGAACGCGGCTGGTTCCGTTTCCAGCGCCTCTACGACATCGCCCGCTCCGTCCTGCGCAGGCCCGAGGACGTCTACCGGCTGCTGCGCGAGGCGGCCGAGGACGAGCGGGCCGCGGGGTCGGGGTGGTTGGAGATCCAGGTGGACCCGAGCGGGTACGCCGCCCTCTTCGACGGCCTGACCGCCACCCTGGAGCTCATCCTGGACGCCGCGCGCGCCGCCGAGCGGGACACGGGGGTCCCGATCGGCCTGATGGTGGCCGCCAACCGCACACGCCACCCGATGGACGCCCGGGCGCTGGCCCGGCTGGCCCGGCAGTACGCGGGTCGGGGCGTGGTGTCCTTCGGCCTGAACAACGACGAGCGGCGGGGACGGGCGCGCGAGTTCGAGGCCGCCTTCCGGATCGCGCGGCGCGCGGGGCTGCTGTCGGCGCCGCACGGCGGCGAACTCCTGGGACCGCGGAGTGTCCGGGAGTGCCTGGACGACCTCAACGCCGACCGGGTCGGCCACGGCGTGCGCGCGGTGGAGGACCCGCACCTGGTGGAGCGGATCGCCACCCAGGGCGTGACGCTGGAGATCTGCCCCACCTCGAACGTCGGGCTGGGGGTGTTCGAGCGGTTGGAGCACCTGCCGCTGCGCAGGCTCTTCGAGTCGGGGGTGCAGATCGCGCTGGGCACCGACGACCCGCTGCTGTTCGGTCCGCGCCTGGTCGAGCAGTACCGGATCGCGCGTGAGGTGTTCCGCTTCGGGGACGCGGAGCTCGCCGAACTGGCACGGATGTCGGTGCGGGGGTCGGGGGCTCCGGACGCCGTGCGCAAGGACCTCCTGGCGGGGATCGACGCGTGGCTGGCGACGGCGCCGGAGGGCGATCCGGCCTGAGCCGGGGCCTGCCCGCGCGGAGGCGGTTCAGCCCAGGAGCAGCCAGGCGCCCTGGCCGAGCATGGCCGCGCCCGCGACGAAGAACAGGACCGCGGCACCCACCCTGACCGCCCGTTCGGGGAGCTTCCTTCCGAGGACCGCGCCGAGCACGATGGCGACGGCGTCCGCCGCGACCATGCCGATCGTCGAGCCGATCCAGACCGCCAGCCAGTGGTACTGGGTGCCGACCGTGATGGTGGCGAGCATGGTCTTGTCCCCGAGCTCGGCAGTGAGGAACACCACGAAGACGGTGAGCAGGCCGGAACGGATCCGCCGGGACGCGGCGCGCTCCTCGTCCCTGGCGGTCATCTCGTCCCCGCGCAGGGTCCAGAAGCCGAAGACGAGGAAGGCGATTCCGGCCGTGAAGGTCAGCCAGTCGGTGGGGATGCTGGCTCCCAGGACCTCGGCCAGCAGGACGCTGCCGGCGTGGACGACGGCGGTGGCCGCGGTGATGCCGAGGATGACCGTGAGGGCACGGTAGCGGGTCGCCAGGGACATCGCCACCAGTTGGGTCTTGTCACCCATCTCCGCGACGAGAATGGCGACGGTACTCACCGCCAGACCCGTGAGAAATGCCGTCACGCGCTCTCCTCCATCCGAGGTTTTCGGGCAGAAGGAAGCAGCGGACACCCCTTCAACCCGGTCGTTTCCTACCGGGTCAAAGGTCTCGTCCGCCCTGTTCGACCACTGGGCCGCGATTGCCGGGCCCCTGCTCTGGCGGGCTCGCACGACCGGACCGCCGGGCGGCCAGTGTGTCGATCGTGCGCATTGGGGACTACTCCCCTTCGACACCCACGACTTTAGCAAAACAAAGGGAAATAGCAATTCATTCGCCCGGCGAATTTGTTTATCAGGGCATCCTGAAAAACAAGTTCGCCGCGCCCAACTCAAGAATTGGGCGCGGCGTCAAACATGTCGTGGGCGGGCCGAGGCGCAGCGGAGGCCCACGCCGGACAGCAGCTAGAGATCGACACCGACCATGACGGGTTCGTTGACCAGGCGCACGCCGAACACGGCCTGGACCCCGGCCCGCACCTCGCGGGCCAGGTCCAGCAGGTCGCGCGTGGTCGCGCCGCCCGGGTTGGTCAGCGCCAGCGTGTGCTTGCCCGAGATCCGGGCGGGGCCGCGGCCGTACCCCTTCGTGAACCCGGCCCGGTCGATCAGCCAGGCGGCGGAGAGTTTGACGTTGCCGTCGCCGTCCGGGTGCCCGGGGACCTCGACGTCGGGGCCGAGCCGCCCGGCGGCGCGGTCGCGCACGGCCGCGAACTCCTCGGCGGTCACCACGGGGTTGGTGAAGAAGGACCCCGCGCTGCGCGTGTCGGGGTCGTCGGGGTCCAGGACCATGCCCTTGCCCGCGCGCAGGGCCAGAACGGTCTCCCGTGCCTTGGCCAGGGGCACCCGGGCGCCCGCCTCGGCCCCCAGGGTCCGGGCCACCTCGGCGTAGCGGACGGGTCGGCTCAGCTCGGACCTGCGCAGCTCGAAGACCACCTCGCACACGACGAAGCGGTCCTGGCCCTTGAACACGCTGTCGCGGTAGGTGAAGCCGCACTCGGTGTTGGTCATGGTGCGCCGCTCGCCCGTGCGCCGGTCGTGGACGAGCACCTCACGCACGGTCTGGCTGACGTCCTGCCCGTAGGCGCCCACGTTCTGGATGGGGGTGGACCCCACCCGGCCGGGGATCCCGGACAGGAACTCGACACCGCTGAGCCCCTCGGTGACCGTACGCTCCACCAGCGGGTCCCATTCGACGCCCGCCTCCGCGCGCAGCAGCACGACGTCCTCGCCGGTCTCCGGGTCGCGCCCGGCCTCGGCGAGGGAGACCCCGCGCGAGTCGACGTGCACGACGGTGCCCGCGAAGCCGTCGTCGGCGACGACCAGGTTGCTGCCGCCGCCCAGGACCAGGAGCGGCTCGCCGTCCCGGTCCGCGGCGGTGACCGCCTCCACCAGCGCGTCGGTGGTACGGGCGACGAGGAAGGTCTTGGCCGGGCCGCCCAGCCCGAGCGTGGTGTGGTCGGAGAGCAGGGCTCCGGAGAGTGTGGACACGGGTTCTACCTCACTGCTTCACTGCTGCCGCGACGCGGTGGCCGAAGGCCGGAGCGGGGCCCGGCGTTCAGGCCAGGCGGACGACGGCGGTGGACTTGGCCAGGACCTTGGCGCCGCCGGAACGCGCCGTCAGGAGCACGTTCACGGTACCGTCGTCGTTCTTGGCCCTCACCTTGCCGCCGACCGTGATCTCGGCGCCCTCGTCGTCGTCGGGGACCACGACGGGCGCGGAGAAGCGCACGGAGTAGTCCACGACGCAGCCGGGGTCCCCGGTCCAGTCGGTGAGCACCCGGCCCGCCTCCGCCATCGTGAACATGCCGTGCGCGATCACGTCGGGCAGGCCGACGGACTTGGCGAAGCGCTCGTTCCAGTGGATGGGGTTGAAGTCCCCCGAGGCGCCCGCGTAGCGGACCAGGTCCAGGCGGCGGACCCGGAAGGTCTGCTCGGGGAGTTCGGTGCCGACCTCGACGTCGGCGTGGCGCAGGCTCACGGTCGCGTTCCTCACGTTCCTGGTCGTCGGAAGGGTGGCGTTCACTCGCCGCGCACGACGAGCATCATGCCCGCCGTGACGACGTGTTCGCCCTCGGCCGCCGTGGCCACGGTCTCCAGCGTGAGCATCCCGTTGCCGCCGAGGGTCTTGACGTCGGTGATCCGGGTGACGGCGGTCAGGACGTCGCCCGCGCGCAGGGGACGGCTGTAGTGGAAGCTCTGGTCGCCGTGGACGACGCGGGAGAAGTCCACCCCCAGGTCGGGGTCGGCGACGGCGTGCGCGGAACCGGCCATGCCCAGGATGACGGGGAAGGTGGGCGGTGCGATCACGTCGGGGTACCCGGCGGCCTTGGCCGCCGCGGGGTCGACGTAGACCGGGTTGGGGTCGTTGATCGCCTCGGCGAACTCACGGATCTTGCCGCGGGTCACCTCGTAGGGCTCCGGAGCCGGGTACTCCCGGCCGACGTACTCGGCGTTGATCGCCACGGTCTCCCTCTCCTGGTCCTCCTGCCCGGGAAGGGCCCCGGACACACGAACAGCCCGGCGAGCGGATCGCTCGCCGGGCCGGAAGTCTAAGTCGAACGGAGCCACCGCTCACACGCACCTGCGGGCGGGCGACGGCACGCGGCGGGACTCAGCGGGTCTCGCGGTGCTCGTTGTGCTTGCGGCAGTTCGGGCAGAACTTCTTGATCGCGAGACGGTCGGGGGTGTTCCGACGGTTCTTGCGCGTGATGTAGTTCCGGTGATTGCACTCCTGGCAGGCCAGGGTGATCTTCGGCCTCACGTCGGTGGCAGCCACTTCGGAGTGCCTTTCTCGCTGGAGACGGTACTAGGTTTTGCAGTGAACACTGCAAAGGGCCCGCTTCGACCCCTGAGTAGGGCCTCAGGGGTCAGCGGGTTGGTAGCGGAGGCCGGACTTGAACCGACGACACAGCGATTATGAGCCGCTTGCTCTACCGACTGAGCTACTCCGCCCCGATCGGTGGGGACGGTCATCGCTGACCGCTCCCGGTACCAGGCCGGCAGTCACTCCACCGGCCACCCACCTGAGTGGACCGGACCGCTTCAAGTGGTGGAGCCCCTTTACGGAATCGAACCGTAGACCTTCTCCTTACCATGGAGACGCTCTGCCGACTGAGCTAAAGGGGCGCGCCGTGGGGCTTTCTCTCGTCCGCCCCGGGGGCGTTGCCCCCTTGCGCTGGTCATGACTATACAGGTCTTCGGGGGTGGTCTGCCAAATCAAATCCCGCCCGCCCCCGGCACGGACCCCCGGGGGTGCCTCCACCCCACTCCCCCGGAAGGGAAAACCCCAGTTCGAAGGCGGTTTCCCGGGCCATCGGACCCCTTACGCGGAACCCGCGGAAACCGCCGATGTGATCCAGGACGCCCCCCGCGAGGGGGCTCCCGGGCCTCACCCGGCCCCCTCGGCCACCCACACGTTGGACATGGCGTCGCGGTTGATCGTGCGGATGGTGGAGGGCAGTCCGAGTCTGCGCAGGGCGTCGGACAGGCGCGTGTCGTGTGTGAACACGATGAGCTGCCGGTGGCGGCCCACCTCCGACAGGACGGTGGCCAGCCCCTCGACGGTCTCGGTGTCCATCGCCTGGACCGGGTCGTCGAGCACGAGGAAGCCGAAGGGGTTGCCCTCCACGAGGGCGCGCGGCAGGCAGATGGACAGTGCCAGTGCCTGGAACTCGCCCTGGCTGAGCAGGCCGGGGGCGCTGGTCTGGTCCTCGACCCCGTCCACGGACACCTCCACCTCGACCCTGCGCCGGGCGCCGCGGCCGATGAGGCGCATCCCCTGGAGGTCGATGTGGCGTTCCTGGCGCAGCCGGAACCAGACCTGCTCGGCCTGGGTCGCGACCGGACCCAGCTGCTGCGACCGCAGTCCCCGGGCCTGTTCGGAGAGCCAGTTCAGGGCGGCCTCGGCGGGGGCCAGCGCCTCCCGGGCCGTGATGGCCTCCTGCGCGTCGTCGAGCCAGCCGGAGAGCTGTTCCGCCAGGGGGGCCCACCCTCCGGAGGGGTCCTCCAGGCGCTCACTGGCGTCGCGGCGGGCCGTGACGGCGGCGGCGCGGAGTTTGCGCCCGACCGTCTCGATGTGCTCGGCCAGCTCCCCCAGGTCGGCGATGTCGGCCCCGGACTCCCACAGGGCCCACACCTGTCCCAGCTCGCTCTCCGGAGGCAGCCACGAGGGCGCCGGGGCGAGCAGGAAGCGCGCCTGGTCGCGTGCGGCGTCGGCGCGTTCGTAGGCCGCGGAGGCGGTCGCCGCCTGGGAGCGCAGCGCGCGGAGCTGGGCGTTGGCCCGCCGGACCCAGTCGGCGCCCAGGGCCCCCTGCGTGGAGCAGGTGGGGCACGTGGTCTCCGAGGGGTGGCGCTGGTGGTGTTCCAGGGCCTGTTCGAGCAGGCGCACGACGCCGTGGGCGTGGTCGCCCTTGCTGCCCGCGGCCATCGCCAGCTCCATGGCCGCGCCGCGGAGCTCGTTGACGACGTCGCTGATCACGACCCGTTCGGGCACGGAGAGCCGGCGCAGTCGGCGCAGGACGGTGTGGAGGGCCGGGTCGCTCGGCCCGTCGTCGGTGGCGATCGAGCGCAGCGCGTCCAGCTCCAGGTGCGGCGCCGTCAGGAGCTGGGCCGCGCGGGCGGCCCTGGGGTCGTCCGCGTTCTGGAGCGCCTCCAGGAGGAACCTGAGCTCGCGGGAGGGCCGGTCGCGGCGCTTGGCCAGACCGTCGCACACCCGGGCCAGCCTGCGCTCGGCCTCGGCGAGACCGGTGAGGCCCAGGAGGGCGGTGAGGGTGTCGTAGAGTTCGGCGGCCCGACCGGTGACGGTGCGGCCGAGTTCGTCGTAGGACAGGAACGGGCGGTAGCGGACGAGGTGCTCGCCCCAGGCGAGGGTGCGCAGGGGGGAGGTCTCGCCGTTGGGGTGGACCACCTCGCCGCGCGCGGAGCGCACGCTCTCCCCGGTCCAGCGCCGGTTGACGCGGGTGGGACCGTCGTCACCCGCGATGTGCAGGTCGACGGTGGCCTCGGTGCGCTCGTCGTAGTGGAGGTTGCGCCAGCCGTCGCGCCACCCGGTGGGCATGGCGTCCCAGCGGGGGTTGCGGCCGGTCAGCGCGGCCTCGGCGGCCTCGGCGAAACTGGACTTGCCCGAGCCGTTGCGGCCCACGATGACCGTGAGTCCGGGGCCGGGCGGGAAGGTGAGCTCCGCGGGGCGGCCGATGCCGCGGAAGCCCTGCACCCGTATACCGGTGAGGTAGGCGCGGCGGGCCGGGCCCGCCGGAGCCGCCTCGGGTACGGGTGCGGCGCCCTGGGCGGCGTCCGGCATGTGCTCGCCGTTCAGCAGGGCCGTCAGCGCCTCGTCGCCCCACAGGGCGGCGGTGACCCAGGAACGGACCTCGGCGGGCAGCCCCGACCGTGCCAGCTCGTCCAGGATCCCCTCGGTGACGGGGTCGTCCGCGGGCGGCGGGGCATGGCGGTCGTGCTGTCCTCCGTCGTCGAACGCCTCGGGTCCCCGAGTCACCTGCGCCACCCCGCTCCGTTGTCGATCCTGCACAAGCAGATTAGGACAGAGGGGAAACAAGCACGCTTACTTCCCCCTCGTCTCCTCTTCCGCCTCCCCCCGGCCACCCGCCGTCCGCCGTGCCCGGAACCGGCCGTCTCACACCCCGCTCACACGCCGACCAGCCTGCGCCTGCTCCCGTCCCAGGTGAAGTGCAGTGTGGCGATGCCGGGCACGTCGGGGTCGCGCAGGCACTCGTAGATGTTGAGGCTCGGCACGCTGGCGAAGCAACCCCACACACGTTCGGAGGTCAGCACGAAGTCGAGGTCGAGTTCCACGAGCAGTCCCAGCAGTCGTCCGTGCGTGGGTTCGTCGACCTTGGCGAACGCGTCGTCGAGCAGGATGAGCCTGGGCGCCCACGGGGCGTGGGCACCGAGGGCGTCGAACTGGGCGGCCGCGGCGGCGAACAGCACCAGGTAGGCCACCACCCGCTGCTCGCCCTGGCTGAGAGCGGTCCGGTGGCCGAGCCTGCGCTCGGCCCCGCTGCCGTCGGTGACGTAGACGGTGAAGGCGAACCAGGAGCGGTAGTCCAGGGCCGCGCGGAGCTGGGCGCCGCCGGTCGCGGTGGGGTCGAGTCGGCGGATCGCCTCGATGCAGCGGCGCAGGGCGTCGCGCAGGCGCGTGGTCTGGACCCGGGTGCGCCTCTCGGCCGGAGTGGCCAGGAGCGGGACGACGGCCTCGACGTCGGCCCCGGCGTCGGGGGCCAGGTCCCAGTCCAGGCGGACACCGAGTCCGGCGGAGGTGGTGACGTCCTTGAGGACGCCGTTCATGGTGGCGATGAGGCGGCGCGCCTCGTCGATCTGGCGGGAGAGGTGGCCGGCGAGTTCGCCGAGCAGGTGCCGTTCGAAGGCCTCCTCCTCCGCGATGGCGACGGTCTCCTCGGCGCGCGCGGCGGCGGCCTTGACGCGTTCCGCGTAGCCGGTGACGTCGTGGGTGCCGTCCTCGTCGTGGACGGTGAGCCGCTTGAGCCCGCGCGGTTCACTGAGCTCGGTACGGGTCTGGGACCAGCCGACCGAGGAGAGCAGACGGCGCAGTTCCTCGCGGCTGCCGAGGATCGCGCTGTCGTCGACGTCGGCGGCCTCACCCTGGTCGGCGAGACCCTCCTCCAACCGGGTGACGACATCCTCCAGCAGGGCGAGGCGGGCGTCGGGGCCGGGCGGCGACGCGGGGGCCTCCCCGGCGGGTGCCGGCCCCCCGGCGTCGCCGTCGTCGGAGGACGGGGCGCCCTCGGCGCGGGCGGCGAGGTAGCGGGCCAGGGGCGCGTCGGCGGCCGCGCAGTCGGCGAGACCGGCGGCACCGAGCAGGACCGCGTCGGGTGCGTCGCCGGAGGTCCCCGAACCGGTCGTGACGGCAAAGACGAGCGCGTCCCCGGCGACGAGGGCCAGTCGGACCTGTTCGGCCCGTTCGCGGGTGGCGGCGGCGAGGCGGGCCTCGGCGCTGACCCGGTCGTCGCGGGCGCGCTGGGCCGCGCGTTCGAGCTCGGGCAGCCGGGCGGCGGCCTCCTCGGCGCGGACCCGGACCTGTTCGCGGGCCGCTTCGAGCTGTTCCCCGGGCACGCCGCGGGCCCGGTCGCCCAGTTCGATCTGGCGGCGGACCGTGATCATGTCGTCGATGGCGGCGGCCCGGGCGTCCTCGGCCAGGACCCGGTCGGAGCGGGCGCGCCCCCAGGCCGCGACGTGGCGCTCGTGGTCGGCCAGGGCCCAGGCCAGGACGTCGAGGTCGCGCAGTGCCGTGGCGACCAGGACACGCAGGTGGTCGAGGGCGCGCAGGGTGCTGTCGAGTTCGGCGCGCACGGTCGGGAGCGGACGGTGCTCCGACGGCCGGGCGGCCTCGCGGAGGCGGGCGCGGATGTCCAGGAGTTCGGCCCGGGCCTCGTCTGCGGCGGTCTGGGCGGTGTCGTGGGCGCGGCGGGCGGCGGCCACGTCGGCTCGGGCGACGTCGAGGGTCGCCCAGGCGCGGACCAGCGGGGCGGGGTCGGGAAGGTCGCGGGAGACCTCCAGGAGTTCGGCGTAGGAGCTCTCCACGGCCCAGCGGCGCTCCCCGGCCTCGGAGAGCAGCGCCTCGGCGATGGCCCTGCGGCGGTCGGTGTTGGCCACCTGGCGGTCGCGGGCGCGTTTGCGGGCGGCCTCGCCGATGAACTCGGGATCGGACTTGTGGTGTGCCCCGGAGGTGACCCCGAGGCGCCAGCCGCCGCCGAGGGACATGGAGCTGACGGTGGCGACCGCGGCGTCGCGGCGGTGCTTGGGTTCGGAGTCCTCGGCCGCGTCCTGGGCCCCGGAGCGCAGTGCGACGGAGGAGAGCAGCGTACGGAGCGTGTCGTGGCTGACCCCGGTGTCGGGTGCGGCCACGGGCACGAGGGCGTCGAGGAGGGTGCGGCCCTTGGCGGGGCGCGCCGGGGTGAGCACGATGTCGCGCGTGGCGGGGTCGTGGAGGACGCCGTCCGCGCGGATCCACGCGGTGAGCAGCCCGCTGGCCTCCAGGGCGGCCTCGAGCCCGGCCCGCTGGTCGTGGGTGAGGTCCTCGGCGAAGTCGACGGCCAGGTGGAAGGGGACGCCCTCCCCGTCGGGTCGGGGATGGGTGGCCCAGGCCGGGCGTTCGGGGGCGTGGTCGGTGTTGTGGGCACGGCGGTCGGCGAGCTCGTGGAGTTCGTCGGAGAGCCGGCCCTCCTCCCCCACGGCGACGTCGCGGCGGGCGCGGAGCTCCTCCAGGAGCGGGTCGACGGCGGCGTGGGCCAGCCGGGAGACGCCCACGGGCACGTCGGCGGCCAGGACACGCAGGTCCTCGCTGATGGGCAGTTCGACACTGCCCTCCAGTTCGTGGATGGCCTCGCCCAGGGCGTGGGCGTGGCTGGAGTCGCGCAGACGGGCGGTCCAGGCGCGGACCCCCTCGGCGTAGTCGGCGCTCTCCCCGCGCAGGCGGGCGATGGCGTCGCGTTCGCGGCTGTGCGCGTGTTCGAGGTGGGCCTCGGCGCTCTCCGCCTCGCTGGTGAGGGCGACCAGGCGGCGGTCGGATGCGGCCTCGTCCGTGGTGAGGCCGGTGAGGCGGGTCGCGGCGTCGGTGCGGGCGTCGGCGAGGGCGGCGGCCGAGGTGAACCGGTCGTGGAGCCGGCCGAGGTGCTCGCGCAGGGCGTCGAGGTCGATGCCGTCGACGGGCGGACGTTCGACGGCCTGTTCCAGTCCCTGGAGGTCGACGCGGGTGGTGCTCTCCCGGGGGGCGTGGACGCGGGCGTCGGTGTCGGGGACGCGGCCGAGGGCGGCGGGGTCGATCCCGGCGGCGACGGCCGCGCGGGTGGCCTCGGTGTGGGTCTGCCGGAGGACGTCGAGGGTGCGTTCGATGGCACCGGTGTCCTCGCCGAGCCGCTCGACGGCGTGGTCCTCGGTGCGTTCGGCGTGTTCCGCGGCGACCCAGGCGGCCTCGGCGGCACGGATGTAGGCGCCGACGGCGGCGTCGTAGGCGCGGCGTTCGTTGTCGGTGGCGGTCGCTCCGCCGCTCTGGGCTGCGGTGGAGAGGGTGCCGTCGTCGGCGTTGGCGGTGTCGCGGGTGCGGCGGGCCTGGTCGCGTTCCTCGGAGATGCGGCTCTCCGCGGTGACGAGCTCGTCGAGTTCGGCGCGCAGGCGGTCGGCCTCGGCGGTGCGCGCGGCGCAGGAGTCGAGGCGCTCGCGGACCGCGGTGGCGCGGGCGCGCAGGGCGTGGACCAGGTAGCCGCGGTAGTCGGTGAGGAAGTCGGCGACCCCGGCGTCGGCGCGGGTGAGCGCGTCCTTCTCGGTGCGGGCCTGTTCGAGGTCGGCGATGTTGCGGGCGACCTCGTCCAGGACGGTCTCGTCCATCGGCGGCAGCGCCTCGGACAGGACGCTGACGAGCTCCCCGGCTTCGAGGCGGTCGCCGATGGTGGGCCTGCGCAGGCGGTAGAGCAGGTGGACGAGGTTGCGGTAGCGGACGGAGTCGTCGATGCCGAAGAGGGTGCTCATGACGCGGGCCCGGTAGGCGACCGGGCTGGTGAAGCAGTGGTCGGCGCCGAGCTCGGAGCGGAGGCGGTCGACGGGCTTGGGACGGCCGTCGGTGACCAGCTCCAGGTCGTACCCGACACGGCGGTCGGTGACGAAGAACACGCAGCGCGGGTCGGCGTCGCCGACGGCCAGGACGGCGGCGCCGAGCGTGAGGTGGCGGGGCGGGCCGTCCGGGGCCGCGGCGGAGTCGTCCCGTTCCCGGTCGGCGGCACCGCGTCCGGCGGCGTCCAGGCCGCGGTCGCCCCGGGCGGTGGTGAACTCGACCCACAGGTAGCCCAGGCGTGTGGCGGGGCCGGCTCCGGTGTCGTCCGGCGCGCCGTCCTCGTCGGCGGGTTCGGGCAGTTCGGCGCCGCCCAGCAGGTCGGGACCGGTCTCCTCGGGGTCGGGTCCGCGGCCCGCCCTGGGGCCGTCGGCCATCAGCCAGCGCAGGCTGGTGCGGTTGGTTCCGGTGGTGTCCAGGCGGCGGACGTCCCCGTCCAGGAGGAAGGGCAGCAGCATCTCCAGGGCCTTGGACTTGCCCGCGCCGTTGCGTCCGCGCAGCAGGAGGCGCCCCTCGGCGAAGTCGAGGACCTGGTCGTCGTACTGCCAGACGTTGCGGATACCCGCCCGTTCGAGACGGTAGCGGGGCGCACTGGCCGGGTCAGTCGGAACCGTTCCGGGGGTCTCGCTCGTCTCCTGGGTCACCACTGGTCGCGCTCACCTTCTCGTTCGCCACCGCTTGCAGCACGGACGCCACGCGGCTCAGATCACCGTGGGGGTCGGCGGAGGCCCCGGGCGCGCCGGGGTCGGCGCCACTCGTTTCGTCGGGGTGTGTCCGGCTGTTGTCGTCATTGTCCTGGATCCGGGGGACGCGCTCGTCCGCGTCGCCTCCGTAGCGGGCGGCCGCGGCGGTGAGCCGCCGGCGGCCGGGGCCGCCACGGAGCAGGCCGAGGTCGGCCAGCAGGGTCAGCACCCGTGCGCGGAGCCGGTCCGGATCGGGGATCTCCGGTCCGGCCGTCCGGGACCACTCGGCCCGTTCGGGGGTCCCCTCGGCGCACAGGACGTCGAGCACGGCGTCCAGTTCGGGTTCGGGGACGGGGACGGAGGTGGCGGGTCGGCCGGGGTGCAGGCGGCCGGAGAGGTGTCGGACCAGGGCGAGTGCGGTCTGGCCGACGGGGTCGTCGGAGGGGAGGGCGGTGTGCGGCGCGGCCTCGTCGGGGGAGACGAGCGCGACGCCCTCGGCGCGGACCTCGGTGTCGAGGCCGAGGAGGTTGCCCAGGGCGGCGGCCGCGCGCCACTGGTGGGCGGCGAGCCGGTCGCGCTGGCGGTCGGGGAGCTCCTCGCGGTAGACGACGGCGGTCTCCGCGAGCAGGCGGCGCAGGGCGACCTCCCCCGCGTGGTCCCCGGAGGGGGCGGTGTCGGCCGCCTCCGCGAGGAAGCTGTCGGGGGTGTCGCCCGCGTGCGGCGGATGCGCGACGACGGAGCTGAGCACCTGGTGTTCCGGGCGCAGCAGCGGGTCGGCGGTGGCGTCGGCGCGGTGGTCGGCGACGGTTCCGGACACCTCGGTGAGGGCGCCGAGGCCGACCAGCCGGGTCAGGGCGGCGCAGAACGCGCGGCGCTCCCCGAGTCCGCGTGCGGGGTCGGCGTCGACGCCGGCCTCCCGGCCCGCGGCGCGGACCCGGGCGGCGAGCGTCCGGACCGGGAGGGGCTCCGGCTCCTCCGGCAGGACCGCCAGGGACAGTGCCAGATAGGTGTGGACGCGCGGGGTGAAGCGGGCGCCGGTGTGCCGGGTGTGGGGCCGGGTGATCTCGGTGACGAGCCCGCGCTTGGCGAGGCGCGCGTGGTCGTCGGCGACGGTCAGCCGGTAGCCGAGTACGCGTTGGAAGCGCTGGACGAGCCACTCGGCGTGGGTGCGCACGAGCGCGAACTCGGCCGGGTGGGTGCGCGCGGTGATCAGCGGACGCGCCATGAGCGCGCGGGCGGCCGCCTGGCGCTCGCCGATGAGGGCGGCGTCCTCACTGTAGGTGTCCGTCTTCTTCACCCCCGTCTAGTGGGCGTCGCGCCGGTGCGCGGACAGGTCGATCGGTCCGGTGGTCTCGTTGTCGGGGTTGGCGTCCGCTCGGGAGTGCGGGGCCCCGCCCCGGGGCGGTTCGGCCCCCGCGTCGTCGGGCCGGGGGGTGTCGGCCGGTGCCGCCGGATCGCCGTCGCGGGTCTGCGGCGTGACGACGGGGAGGGGCCCGGTGTCGGCGTCCGCGGCGTCGCGGTCGGGCCGGGCCGCGGCGGTGTCCCCGGGCAGCAGGGACGTGAGGAGTTCCGTGGCGGTCAGGGGCTGGGCGGTCCCGCGGGGGGCGTCCGGGGGCACCGCGGCGTCCCCGGACCCGGAGGTCTCCCGGGGGCCCGGGTCCTCCTGGCTCTCGGCGGGCTCCTGGTCCGTCCGAGTCACCTGGGGGGTGCGTGCCTCCGGAGACCCGGAGGGGTCCTGGGCCACCGTGGTGTCCCGGGGTTCGGAGAGCTCCTGGGACTCGGATGGCTCCGGGGAGGCCGGGCCCCCGCGGCTCTCGGCGGACTCCTCGGCGACGGGTTCGGTCAGGGGGTCCGGCAACGCCGGGAGTTCGACGGTGTGCTGGTCGTAGGGGGTCACGCAGAGGCGCAGCCCCTCCAGGGTCAGCTCTCCGCCCTCCCCCAGGATGGTGACCTCGGCTCCCGGTGCGGAGACCACGTGCAACCGCAGGGAGAACTCCAGGTCCCCGGCGGAGGTGGGCCGGTGGCTGGCGTCCCCGGCCCCGAGGGCGGCGGTGAGGAGCTCCATGAGGACCTCCATACCGGCCCCGGACAGGTCCAGGCTGGCCCGTGCGCCCGTGGGCTCGGTGAGCAGGGACCGCACCTGCGCGGCGCCCGCACGGCGCCAGTGGGCGGAGGACTCGGCCGCGTCGCGGAGCCGTGCGCGCTGGGCGCGGTGGTCGCGGACGGGTTCGGGCGGTCGCGTGCCGGGGCGTTCGGTGACCGGGCTGCGGTCGGGCTCGGCCTGCCACCAGCTGGTCGTGGCGGCGACCGTGTCGTCCACACGGCCGCCGAGGTGGAGGGAGGCGTGCAGGCCGTAGGCGGCGGCGGCCAGCGCGTCGGCCCGGTCCGGGTCGGCCTCCTCGAACCAGGAGGCCAGACGCAGCAGGGCCGCGCGGCCGTGTCGTGCCGCCGACGGGTCGCCGGGGCCGTGTCCTTCGTGCGCGCCGTCCTCTGGACGCTCCTTGAGTCCCACAACTCAGCAGAGTAGAGACCTCCGGGACGCGCCACGCCCGGTTCGGGCCCGGATGGCCCGACTGGGCCACCCCCGACACCAGCTCTGAGCAGGGATTATGTACTTTTTCCTAAGATTGGACCGATTCCGGGTGACGCGGTCACTCCTGCGGAGGCAGGTCCAGTCGACCGGCGTCCGCGGACTCCATCGCCTCGCGGGCGTCGGCGGGCATGTCACCGGCGGGGTCGCTGACCGTGTAGGTCGAGAAGTACACGGTGCCGCCGACGTCCGTCGGCTCGGAGAGCTCGACGTCCACCTCGTAGGGATTGCCCACGCAGCCCTGTTCGAAGCACCAGGTGCCGGAGAGCTCACCGTGGCCCCGCGCGGTGTCCGCGGACCACTCCTCCCAGTTCATCCGGCCGAAGGTGGTGAACTCGGTGGCGACGTAGTCCGTGGGCCGCTGGTCGTCGTAGCCCTCGGGGTCGCCGTAGCGGTTGAACACGTAGGTCCCGGCGTCCGCGTCGCCGGCGGTCGGCGTCCCGCCGTCGTCCGGGGACGTACCCCCGCCCTCGGGTTCCCGGGGTGGCTCGATCTGCTGTCCGCAGGCCGTCAGCAGGACAAGGGCGACACCGCCCAGAAGGGCACGCTTCATTCCGACCTCCTCCGTGTGGCCCCCATCATGCCCCTGAACAGCGGGAAGGCCCCCCAGCACACGCCGGGGGGCCTCCGAACCGCTCTGTTCCGTCACTGTGGGGCCGACGGCCCCGCCACGCTGGGTGGGCTAGAAGCCGTACCCGTCGTCCTCGTGGCTCATGTTGGTGCTCTCGGGGCCGTTGGTGCAGTCGCCGGTGGTCTGCGGCGACAGGATCGGCACGTTGGCACCGACCAGGCCCACGGCCAGCTCGGTGTTGCAGAGCTGAACCGGAACGACCTGCAGGTTCTGGTTGAACTGCTGGTCGCCGCCGTGCGAGGCCGAGGCCGGGGAGGCCGCCAGAGCCGCCCCGAACGCGATCCCCGCGATGGCACCGGCCACGGTGAGCTTACGCAGCATCGCCGGGTCTCCTAGTCGATGTTGGTGTGCGTCGGCCCGTTGACGCAGTCGCCGGTGGTCTGCGGCGACAGGATCGGGATGTTGACGCCGGCCAGGAGGCCCACGGCCAGCTCGGTGTTGCAGAGCTGAACCGGAACGACCTGCAGGTTCTGGTTGTACTGCTGGTCGCCGCCGTGCGAGGCGGAGGCGGGCGTGGCGGCCAGGATGGCGCCCAGGGCGATTCCGGCGACGGCGCCGGCGGTGGTGATCTTGCGCAGCATGATGGTTAACCCCTAGCGGATGTTGGTGGAGACCGGGCCGTTGGTGCAGTCGCCGGTGGTCTGCGGCGACAGAACCGGAACGTTGACGGCCACCAGGCCAACGGCCGCGCTGGTGTTGCACAGCTGGACCGGGATGCCCTGGAGGTTCTGGTTGTACTGCTGGTGACCGCCGTGCGAGTCGGCGGAGGCCGGGGAACCGGAGAGAACCACGCCGAAAGCGGCGCCAGCGATGAGGCCGGCAACACCGAGCTTACGCAGCATTTGCATTACCCTTCAGAAAAGATTGTGAACTGTCTCGGTCTGGCGAATTGCCGGAAACTAGCTGATGTTGGTGCCGACGGGCCCGTTCGTGCAGTCGCCGGTGGTCTGCGGCGACAGGATCGGAATGGTGACGGCAACCAGGCCGACGCTGCCGGTCAGGTTGCAGGACTGGATCGGAACCACCTGCAGGTTCTGGTTGAACTGCTGGTCGCCACCGTGGGAGGCGAAAGCGGGAGCCCCCGTGAGGATCGCGCCCATCGCGGCACCGGCGACCAGGCCAGCAGCGGCCATCTTCTTGATCATGTTTCCCCCGAGAATCAATGCGAGGTGTTGACAGAAAAAGACGCAGGCGCTTCTTGCACCTGTGTCGCGGTGGACTGGGGCAATCATCATCCGGCCCCTGTTTTTTGTCAACGCCGAAACTCGGGAAGCAATTTGTCCGCATTGTCGGTGACATTCTTTATGTGCGGTGCACGAAACACCCCCAAGGGCGCGCGGAACCATGACCGCGACCAGAGCCGCGAACCACCGCCGACCTCCGCCATCACGACGAAGCAGGCGGAACACACGACATCCGCCCACACCCCCCGGCGACACGCCCTCGAAGCGCCGACCCTGTCAGCGAAACCGCAGATCAGCGAGGCGCGGGGGAAAACGGGGAGCGGACGTCCACGCCAACCCGATCGTCACTCGACGTAATTTCTCCGTGACGCTATCGCGATCCATCCGCGACCGGCCGAATCCACCGAGGGTGACGACGAGGCCCGCAGGGGCCCGACGGGCCTCACGGAGGGTGACACAGGCCACTCGGTTCGAGGCCCGGTACCCCGGACACGCGAGAGGCCCCGGTGGCCAGCGTGTTCGCTGGCCACCGGGGCCTCTCCCAGGGTGGCAGGTGAAGGATTCGAACCTTCGAAGGCAAAGCCGACGGATTTACAGTCCGCTCCCATTGGCCGCTCGGGCAACCTGCCTGGGCTGCGGCGACGTGTTCGTCGCGACGCATGTAAGAGACTAGCGGATGATCGGCCCAAACCTGAAATCGTTTGTCCGTGAGGCCCCCACCAGGGGTTTCGGGCGTGCCGGCCGGTGCACGGCTAAGCTCGTGACCCCGCCCGGCCGGACTGCAGGCACGGGCCGGACGAGACCGCGCGGGCGCCCCACGGGCGTCCGCTACCCATGACAGACAGCGGGGTGTGAGCGTACGTGGCCGCCGAATCCAGTTTCGACGTCGTGTCCAAACTCGACCGTCAGGAGGTCGACAACGCCCTGAACCAGGCGGGCAAGGAGCTGGCCCAGCGGTTCGACTTCAAGGGCACCGGAACCACCATCGCCTGGCAGGGCGAGGACGGGATCGAGATCAAGAGCGGCTCCGAGGAGCGCGCCAACGCGGCGCTGGAGGTCTTCAAGGAGAAGCTGGTCAAGCGCAAGATCTCCCTGAAGGTCCTGGACCCGGCCGACGAGCCCAGGCCCTCCGGCAAGGAGTACCGGCTCCCCGTCAGCCTCAAGGAGGGCATCTCCTCCGAGGACGCCAAGAAGATCTCCAAGCTCATCCGCGACGAGGGCCCCAAGGGCGTCAAGGCGCAGATCCAGGGTGACGAGCTGCGCGTCAGCTCCAAGAAGAAGGACGACCTCCAGGGCGTCATGAAGCTCATCGAGGGCAAGGACTTCGACCTGGCCCTCCAGTTCGTCAACTACCGGTAACCCCCCGGAACCGGCCGCGGGCCGTTCCTCCCCGCGGGGAGGGACGGCCCGCGACGCGTCTCAGCCCAGGTCCCAGCCGCGGCGCAGCTCACGCAGTCGCCGTACGCGCTCGGCCACCGGCGGGTGAGCGGAGAACAGCCTGCCGATCCCGTCCGGGAACGGGTTGGTGGTCATCAGGTGCGCCGAGGCCAGCAGGGGACGTTCCCTCGGCAGGGGGTAGGCGCGACCGCCCGCCTCCAGTCTGCGCAGCGCGCTCGACAGGGCCTCCGGGTCCCCCGTCAGCCGCGCCGCCTCCTCGTCCGCGCGGAACTCCCGTCGGCGCCCCGCCCCGCAGTGGATCACCAGCGCGGCCAGGGGTGCCAGCAGGGCCAGCAGCAGGCCGCCCAGGAGGTTGGGCATGTCGGTCTCCTCCGAGTCGCCCAGGGGCAGCAGGAAGGTGACCATCGTCAGCGCGGCGATGAGACCGGTCAGGGTGACCACCACCGAGCTGATGACCGTGTCGTGGGCGCGGATGTGCGCGAGTTCGTGGGCCAGCACGGCGCGGAGTTCGCGCTCGTCGAGGGTGCGCAGCAGGCCCGTGGTGCAGCACACGGCCGCGCGCCGCGGACTCCCGCCCGTGGCGAAGGCGTTGGGCGAGCGCACCTGCGACAGGTACAGCCGGGGCATCGGCTGCCGGGCGGCGGTGGCCAGTTCGCGGACGATCCGGTACAGCTCCGGCTGCTCGATCTCGCCCACCGGGTGGGCCCGCATCGCGCGCAGCGCGAGGGTCTCCCCGAACAGGTAGACCAGCACCCCGGCGCACACGACCAGCGCCAGGCAGAACTGGGCTCCCGCGGCGGCCCCGAACAGCCAGCCGACGACCACGAGGAGGACTCCGGCGCCGACGAACAGACCGACCGCACGAACCACGTTGACGTGCACGCCGTCACCCCCTCCGAACCGAATCCGCGCCCGCTTTGGATGCGTACATGGTGACAAACGTGCGGGTCGGCGTCTTGCGTTCCCCATGTGACCGGCTCTCCGTCACATCCCCGGAGCGCACCCCCGTCCATCGGCTGTGACAATCGCCACCCGACCGCGAACCGACTGCGGGCGACGACCTATAGTGCGAACGTGGCCCTTATCACCAGGTCGCGTCCCGCGGCCCCCGCCCGTCGCGAACGGGGGGTGTGCCCGTCGGACGCGCACCACAGACGTCGGTCCGGGTCCGGCCCGGTCCGACGGGAGAGCGGCCGTGTCGTCGATGGCTGGCCCCTTCACGACCCGACCGCCGCGGCGACGCCGCGACACGCGAGGCCGGGTTGGCGCGCCCGGTCCCCGCGAGGGCCGCACCCGCTGTCCCCACGCCCACGGACCGACCGTTCCGCCAGGCGCGGCACGGCTCGCCCGGGGCTGACAACCGAGCGCCGCCGCCGGCACGACAGGCGGCTCACCAAGGAGGTCGTCGATCTCAGTGGCCAAACAGATCGAACAGCTCGACCGCGTCATCATCCGCTTCGCCGGTGACTCCGGCGACGGGATGCAGCTGACCGGTGATCGTTTCACCCAGGAGACCGCGTCGTTCGGCAACGACCTGTCGACACTGCCGAACTTCCCCGCGGAGATCCGCGCCCCCGCCGGAACCCTGCCCGGCGTGTCCAGCTTCCAACTGCACTTCGCGGACCACGACATCATGACCCCGGGGGACGCCCCGGACGTGTTGGTGGCCATGAACCCCGCCGCGCTCAAGGCCAACCTCGGCGACCTGCCACGGGGCGCGACGGTGATCGTCAACACCGACGAGTTCACCCGGCGCAGCCTGGCCAAGGTCGGCTACGACGTCGACCCCCTCACCGACGGCACGCTCGACGGGTTCAAGGTCAGCGCGGTCCCGCTGACCTCCATGACCGTGGAGGCGCTGGCGGGGAACGACATCTCGAAGAAGGACGCCCAGCGGGCGAAGAACATGTTCGCGCTCGGTCTCCTGTCCTGGATGTACAACCGGCCGACCGAGGGCACCACGTCCTTCCTCAAGTCCAAGTTCGCCGCCAAGCCCGACATCCTGGCCGCCAACCTGACCGCCTTCCAGGCCGGGTGGAACTTCGGGGAGACCACCGAGGACTTCGCGGTCTCCTACGAGATCAAACCGGCGCGGCTGCCCTCGGGCACCTACCGGAACATCACCGGCAACCTCGCCACCGCCTACGGGCTCATCGCAGGGTCCCAGCGGTCCGGTCTCCCGCTCTTCCTGGGCTCCTACCCGATCACCCCCGCGTCGGACATCCTCCACGAGCTCTCCCGGCACAAGCGGTTCGGCGTGCGCACGTTCCAGGCGGAGGACGAGATCGCCGGAGTCGGCGCGGCGCTGGGAGCGGCGTTCGGCGGCGCGCTCGGTGTGACGACCACGTCGGGTCCGGGCATGGTGCTCAAACAGGAGACGGTGGGTCTGGCCGTCATGACCGAACTCCCGCTCGTGGTGGTGGACGTGCAGCGCGCGGGACCGAGCACGGGCATGCCGACCAAGACCGAGCAGACCGACCTGCTCATGGCCCTGTACGGCCGCAACGGCGAGTCACCGCTCCCGGTGGTGGCGCCCTCCTCGCCCGCGGACTGTTTCGACACCGCGGTCGAGGCCGTCCGCCTGGCGGTCACCTACCGCACGCCGGTGGTGATGCTCTCGGACGGGTACCTGGCCAACGGGTCGGAGCCCTGGCGGCTTCCGGAGGTCGACGCGCTGCCCGTGATCGATCCCGGCCTCGCCACCGGGCCCAACGGTCCCGACGGAGCCTTCCTCCCGTACCTGCGGGACGGCGGGACGCTGGCCCGCCCGTGGGCGGTGCCCGGCACGGCGGGGTTGGAGCACCGGATCGGCGGCATCGAGAAGCACGCCGAGACGGGCGACATCTCCTACGCTCCCGCCAACCACGACCTCATGGTCCGCACCAGGCAGGGCAAGATCGACGCCATCGCGCGCGACATCCCCCCGGTGGACGTGTCCGACCCGACCGGCGACGCCGACGTCCTGGTCCTGGGGTGGGGCGGCACCTACGGGTCGATCACGGCGGCGGTGCGCCGGGTCCGGCGGGCGGGCGGGCGGATCGCCCAGGCCCACCTGCGCCACCTCAACCCTTTCCCGGCCGACCTCGGCGACGTGCTGCGCCGCTACGACCGGGTGGTGGTTCCGGAGATCAACCTCGGCCAGCTGGCCCTGCTGCTGCGCGGCAGGTACCTGGTCGACGTCATCGGTTACAACAAGGTCCGCGGTCTTCCGTTCCGGGCCGAGGAGCTGGCGGGCGTGCTTCAGGAGGTCATCGACCGTGGTGAGTGAGAACGGCGGCGCCGTGGACGGAGCCGCGCACGGGAGCGGAACGGCCCCCCGGGCCGGTGGCGGGCTCGCCGGACTGAGCCTGGTCCCGAAGACCGACACCGCCTACCGGGCGAAGGACTTCAAGTCCGGCCAGGAGGTGCGCTGGTGCCCGGGCTGCGGCGACTACGCGATCCTCGCGGCCTTCCAGTCCTTCCTCCCGGAGCTGGGCGTCCCGCGCGAGAACATCGTGATCGTGTCGGGGATCGGCTGTTCCTCGCGCTTCCCCTACTACCTGAGCACCTACGGGATGCACTCGATCCACGGACGCGCCCCGGCCATCGCCACCGGGCTGGCGAGCAGCCGACCGGACCTGTCGGTGTGGGTGGTCACCGGTGACGGGGACGGTCTGTCGATCGGCGGCAACCACCTCATCCACGCGCTGCGGCGCAACGTCAACATCAACATCCTGCTGTTCAACAACCGGATCTACGGGCTGACCAAGGGCCAGTACTCCCCGACCTCGGAGGCGGGCAAGGTCACCAAGTCCTCGCCGGTGGGGTCGCTCGACCACCCGTTCAACCCGGTGTCGTTGGCCCTGGGGGCCGAGGCAGGGTTCGTGGCGCGCACGGTCGACTCCGACCGCAGGCACCTGACGTCGGTGCTGCGGGCGGCGGCCGACCACCCGGGGGCGTCCTTCGTGGAGATCTACCAGAACTGCCCGATCTTCAACGACGACGCGTTCGAACCGCTCAAGGACCCCTCCGCGCGGGACACCCGGCTGCTGCGTATGGAGCACGGCGAGCCGCTGCGGCTGGGGGCGGACCGGGGCGTGGTCGCCGGGGAGTTCGGCGGGTTGGATGTCGTGGACGTCGCCTCCGTCGGCGAGGACCGGCTGATCCGGCACGACGCGCACCGCGAGGACCCGGGGTACGCGTTCGCGCTGTCGCGGCTGGACCAGCCCGCGTTCGAGCACGTGCCCGTCGGGGTGTTCCGCGACGTGCGGCGCCCCGCCTACGACGAGCTGCTGAACGAGCAGATCGCCGACGCGCGGGCCGCGCAGGGCGACGGCGACCTGGCGTCTCTGCTGGCCAGCGGGGACACCTGGACGGTCGAGTAGTCCGGTAGCGCCCGGCGGGTGCGCGGCCCTCGGGCCGCGCATCCGGGGGCCGGGTCCGCGCACCGCCCCGGTGGACGGGCCCGGACCGCCCCGTCCACCGCCGCACCCCGAGGCAATACGCTTCGGGCATGCGTATCGTCATCGCCGGAGGGCACGGGAAGATCGCACTGCGTCTGGCCAGGCTGCTGGCCGACCGCGGCGACGAGCCCGTCGCCCTCATCCGCAACCCCGACCACGCCCGGGACGTCCGCGACGCCGGGGCGGAGCCGGTGGTGGTGGACCTGGAGAAGGCCACCGTCACCGAGCTGACCGAGAAGATCATGAACGCCGACGGCGTGGTCTTCGCCGCCGGCGCCGGTCCCGGCAGCGGGGCTCCCCGCAAGGACACCGTGGACCGCGCGGCCGCCGTCCTGACCGCTGACGCGGCCTCGCTGGCCGGTGTGCGCCGCCTGGTCCAGGTCTCGGCCATCGGGGTGGACGAACCCGTCCCCGAGGGCACCGACGAGGTCTGGGCCGCCTACGTCGAGGCCAAGCGCGCCGCCGACGCCGACCTCCGGGAACGCCACCTGGAGCTCGACTGGACGATCCTGCGTCCGGGGCGGCTGACCGACGCTCCCGGATCGGGGTTCGTGGCGCTCGGCCCGGACGTCGGGCGCGCCGAGGTGACCCGTGACGACGTGGCCGCGGTGATTCTCGCCCTGCTGGAGGAACCGGGGACGGTCGGCAGGACTCTCAACCTGGTGAACGGCGGGACCCCCGTGGCGGAGGCGGTCCGCGGCGCCGCGTCCTAGCCCTCAGGAGGGTTCGGGCGTTCTGTGGTCAGATGCCCGCACAGCGGGCATCATGGTTCCGGAGCCCGGCGGAATCCCGCCATGCCGAACGCGGACGACCGGGAGGCCCCAGCGGGTGAAGCAGCTCCGATCAGAGCAGATGGGTACGGTTATTCATGAGCGTCACACAGGTCGTGAGGGACAGCACGGTCGTCGAGCACGCGAAGGTCGCCGCGCAGCAGAAGCGCCGGATGTTCATCATCCAGCTCGACGTCAACGCCTATGACGAGCAGGGCAGCAAGCTGCGCCCCGGCCTGACCCGCATCCTGGAGGGGATCGAGGAGGCGGGCTGGCGCCTGGAGATGACGGCGCCGAGCGAGTCGGAGGAGACGGCCTCGCGCCTGTTCATCTTCCGGCCGGACGCGTCGGCGGCGCCGGGCCCCGCCGACCAGGCCGAGACCCAGCAGCCCGCTCCGCCGCAGGACCACACCGGCCAGCAGCAGGCGTACCCGCACACGGGGGCGCAGCAGGTGCACGACCCGTACGCGGGCTACGCCCAGCAGCCGGGATACGGGCAGCAGCAGTACCCGGGCTACGACCAGCAGCAGTACCCCGGGTACGGACAGCAGCCCGGCTACGGCCAGCAGCCCGGCTACGGCCAGCAGCCGGGGTACGGGCAGCAGTACCCGGGCTACGGGCAGCAGCAGGGCTGGTAGCCACCGCACCGATCCGAAGGGCCTGCGCGACGCGCGGGCCCTTTTTCGTGTGCGCGACCAGTGTCGGGCGCCGAAGGGCTCACCGAAGGGCCGCGCGTGCCGTGTTCTCAGTTCGGTCACATGATGCCGCCGTGTTGACACGGCATGTCCGTCATGTCGTGCACGGAGCCAGAGAAAGCCCGAGGAACCTCTGAATTCTTCCCCGAAAGTACTCCGAGCACGCGCCTGGCTACGCTAAGTTATTTCCGGCGGCTACAGCCATCCAATTTTGGACCTTCCGAAAGGTGACCCCATGACGCGTATCGCCAAGGCCTCCGGGCTCGTCCTCGCCACCGGCCTCGCCCTCGGCGCCCTGACCGGCACCGCCGCCGCGGACAACAACGCCAACGTCCAGAACGTCACCATCCCGGTCTGCCTGGACATCATCCAGGTCGCGGGCCTGACCGCCGACGGCTGCAACGTCGTCGACAAGGACTCCAACGGCAACATCAGCGTCCACCGCTAACCACGGGCACGCACCCCGGGGGCCGACCGGCCTCCACCGAACCAACGATCGCATCGCGAACCGACAAGGACCAACACCATGAAGCGCTTCTCCACCGTCTCCGGCCTCGTTCTCGCCACCGGCCTCGCCCTCGGCGCCATGAGCGGCACCGCCGTCGCGGACAACAACGCCGACATCCAGAACATCACCGTGCCGATCTGCGCCGACGTCCTCCAGTTCTCCCTGGTCAGCCTGGACGGCTGCAACGTCATCGACAGCAACGCCAACAACAACATCCACAACTGATCCCGCCGGGAGGCGAACGCGGGGCACGGTTCGGACCGTGCCCCGCCTACACCTCCCGCCTCACCGGCCACCGCACCGCGGCAGGGCGACCCCCTCCGCCGGATCGGTGGCCAGCCGTGCGTGCGCCCCGACGTCGAACCGCTCCGTTCCGTACCGCAGGCGGGCCCGCCGCACCCCTTCGGGACGGAACCCGGCCCGCAGCGCCGCCGCGCACGAGGCGGGGTTGTTGATCCGGTGCTCCAGCTCCAGCCGGTGCAGGGACAGGTCACCGAAGGCGTGCCCGGCGACGAGGGCCGCCCCCGCGGACGCGACGCCCCGCCCCCGCTCGGCGGGGTGCGTCCAGTAGGACACCCATCCGGTGTCGTGGCGCGGGTCGGTCACCGCCACCTCGACGTGGCCGAGCACCGGCCCGCCGCCCTCGACGACCGCGAACGCCAGCGCCCGCCCGTCGGCGGCGCGGTCCAGGCAGCGGGCGATCCACTCCAGCGCCAGAGCACGGGTACGCGGCACGAGTGTGGTCTGCCGCGCCAGGTCGCGGTCCTCGAACGCCGCCGCCAGGCGGTCGGCGTCCTCGGGGCGCCACTCCCGCAGTCGGTACACCCGGCCCTCCCCAGCGTGGTCCATGGACGGGCCACGGTAGGGGCGTGACACACCGCCGGGCAAGGGGATCGCGCGGTGACCGGCCGTCACGGGCACCGGACACACGGAGGGGACCGCACGTGATGTCACGTCCGGGGCACCGTGATACGTCTTCCCGACATGACCACCGATGTCTTCGAAAAGCACCGCTCCCTCCTCACCGGGGTGGCCTACCGCATCCTCGGCAGCGCAGCCGACGCCGAGGACGTGGTCCAGGAGACCTGGCTGCGCTGGCGCGGCGTCGATCCCGCCACCGTCGACGAACCGCGCTCCTACCTGGTCACCGTCGCCTCCCGGGTCGCCCTCGACCGGCTCCGCTCCGCACGGTCCCGACGCGAGTCCTATGTCGGCGAGTGGCTTCCCGAACCGGTCAGCGACCTTCCCGACGGGGCTGACCACGCCGAGCTCGCCGACTCGGTGGAGTACGCGCTCCTGGTCGTCCTGGAGACCCTCAGCCCCCTCGAACGCGCGGTCTTCGTGCTCCGCGAGGCCTTCCAGTTCCCCTACGCGCGCATCGGCGAGGTCATCGGCCGCGAGGAGGACACCACCCGGCAGCTCGCCCGGCGCGCCCGCGACCACGTGCGCGAGCGGCGCCCGCGGTTCGACGCCGACCGGGGTTCCCGGCGCCGGATCACCGAACGCTTCCTCCAGGCGTGTCTGGAGGGCGACCTCGACGGCCTCACCTCCCTGCTGGCCGACGACGCGACACTGGTCGGCGACGGCGGAGGAAGGGTCAGGGCGCCCCTGCGGGTGCTCCAGGGGGCCCGGAAGGTCACCGGCTTCCTGCACGCGGTCACCCAGGAGCGCAACACCCGGCGCTTCCTCGACTCCGCCGGGGTCACGGGCGCGGCGGACCTGGAGACGGGGGTCACCGAGGTCAACGGCGCCCCGGCCGCCTACGTCGCGGTGGACGGCCACGTCGTGACGCTGATCGTGCTGGACGTGGTCGACGGCCTGGTCCAACACGTCTATCTCGTGGCCAATCCGGAGAAGATGTCACGTCTGCGGACGCCCGACCCGTCCTAGTGGCATGGACATCACCGTTGTGGGCGGTGGCCTCGCCGGACTGACCGCGGCCATCGCCAGCGCCGAGAGGGGCGCGAACGTCACCCTGTGGGAAGCGCACGGACGGCTGGGCGGCAGAGCCCGCTCGACCGAACCGCCGTACGTGGTCAACGACGGTCCGCACGCCCTGTACAGCGACGGGACGCCGTACACGTGGCTGGCCGACCGCGGGCTCCTCCCGCCGGTCTGCGTACCGACCGCCGCCTTCTTCGCCGGGACGCGGTTCCGGAGCGGGGGCCGGGTGGGCCGCCTGCCGTCAGCCGGTCTGCTCGGGGCGATCCGGCGGCGGAGGCTGCGCGCACCGCACGACCGGGACTTCGCCTCGTGGGGGCGGGAGAACCTGGGCGGGGCCGCCACCCGGGCGGTCTGCGGTTTCCTGGGGGTGACCACCTACGAGGCGGACCCGGGACGGCTGTCGGCGGCGTTCGTCTGGGAACGCTTCACCCGGGTGACCGCGCTCCAGGCCCCGGCCGTCCGCTATCCGCGCGGCGGTTGGGGCAGCCTGGTGGAGCGCATGGCGTCGCGGGCGCGGGAGGCGGGGGTGCGGATCGAGACCGGTGTCCGGGTGACGGAACTCCCGGGCGCGCCGACGATCGTGGCGACCTCGCTCGCCGCGGCCCGGTCGCTGCTCGGCGACGACACGCTGCGGTGGGAGAGCGGCCACTCCCTGCTCGTGGACCTGGGTGTGCGGCCGCGGAAGAAGGATCCGACGATCGTGTTCGACCTCGACGAGTCGGGGTTCGTCGAGTGCTACTCCTTCCTCGACCCGGGGATCGCGCCCGGGGGCGAGGCGCTGTACCAGGCGCAGCTCCCGGTGCGCGCGGGCGAGTCCCGTGCGGAGGCCACCGCCCGGATCGAGCGCCTGCTGGACGGCGCGCTGCCCGGTTGGCGGGAGCGGACCGGCTGGCGGCGCGACCAGGTGTGCCGGGGCCGGACGGGCGCCCTCGACCTGCCGGGCCGCACGTGGCGGGACCGGCCCGCGATCGACCGGGGCGACGGCGTCTACCTCGCGGGGGACGCGGTGGCGGCGCCCGGGTTGCTGGGTGAGGTGTCGATCACCAGCGGGCTCGCCGCGGCGGAGGCCGCGGTCACCGGGGTGCGGGCCTCCGTGGCCTAGGGTTCGCTCCGGCCCGGGGCGACCCTCCCCGGGCCGGGCACGGCGGCGCCGACGCCGCGGAGGGGCGTCGGCGGACCCGGATCGGCCGAGGGCCCGTTGTGCGGAGCGGTCGGCCGAGGGGGCACCGTTCGGGCGTCGGCAGGGTGGTGCGCGACGGGGTGGGCCGCGTGGCGGGGAACGGGCGGCGGGCGCCGCCGCGGAGCGGGAATCCCTGCCTACCGGGGCGCCAGGACCCGGCCCGCAGCGCAGCGAAGGCCCCGGGCACCACCGCCTACACGTGTCTCCTGCTCAGTCCGTAGAGGGACGCCGCCGTCACCAGACCGTAGATGGCGTGCCCCAGCAGGCTCATCATCGACGTCTGCCCCATCGGGAACATCGCCATGCCGAGCATCGCGGGCATGAGGATGAGTCCGCCGACGACCCACAGCGCGACGCCGTAGGCCAGGCCGGCCCCGAGGGTGACCCACACGCGGTCGGCGTACGCACCAGCCAGGACCCCGAACACCACACCGAAGACGGCGGAGATCGCCAGGTGCACCACCGCACCCACGACCGCGTTCGAACTGCCGACCAGCATGGCGACCATCGGCAGTAGGCCCGTCATGGCCATCAGGACCCCGAAGACGACACCACCGATCACACCGGCCACCGCGCCCCTCCAGGCGTGCGTCATGGCGTGTGAGCGGGCGTGAGCGATCGTGGACATGGCCGCCACCTCCCAGGTGATCCGGGTTCGCGGCACGAGCCCGGGATGTGACCTGTCTCACTTAGTGGAGTACCCCGCGCGGGCCGTCGGTCACACGCCGAACGCCCCGTTCACGGCGTTCCTTCGGCAGGTTCGGCCCCCGGAGGGGAGGAGCCCCCGTGGACCGCGCGGCGGCGTTCTGGTTCGCTGGGTTGCGCCCCTCCCCGCGACCGACCTCCGAGGTGACCATGACGACCGCGCCCCCCTCCGAACGCCGTCTCCCGACGATCCTGGCGGCGGTGGCGGCCTCCGCCGCCCTGCTGACCGCCTGCGCCGCCACCGGCCCCGGGGAGGAGTCCGGAGACGGCTCCGCCGAGGCGCCCGCGACACGGGGACCGGACGCCACCGGATCGGACACCGCCACCGGGGAGGTCCCCGACGCGCTGGCGTTCGACACCCGCACGGTGGACGGCGACGACTTCTCCGGCGCCTCGCTCGCGGGCGAGCCCGCCGTGCTGTGGTTCTGGGCGCCGTGGTGCACGGTCTGCCGGGGCGAGGCCGCGGGCGTGGCCGAGGCGGCCGAGCGGCACTCCGGCGACGTGGAGTTCGTCGGCGTCGCCGGCCTCGGCGAGGTCGACGCCATGCGCGGTTTCGTCTCCGACACCGGCACGGGGGACCTGACCCACCTGGTGGACGGGGACGGCTCGATCTGGTCGGACTTCGGCGTCGCCAGCCAACCCGCCTTCGTCTTCCTCAACGCCGACGGCACCTTCGAGACGGTTCAGGGCACCCTCACCGAGGACGACCTCGACGCCCGCGTCGAGGCGGTCACCCCGGGGTCATGAGTCAGCTTCCGATCGCGATCGCCCTGGTGGCGGGCATGCTCGCGGTACTCAACCCGTGCGGTTTCGCCCTGCTGCCCGGCTACCTGACGCTGCTGGTCGCCTCGGAGGGCGGTAGCGGTGCGACGGCGGCCGGGGCCCGGTGGCGCCCGCTGGGCCGCGCCCTGGCCACGACGGCCGCCATGACCGGCGGCTTCACGCTCGTCTTCGCGGGCTTCGCACTGGTCGTCACGCCGCTCGCGCTGTCGGTGGAACGCCACCTGCCCTGGGTGACGGTGCTGATCGGCGCCGCTCTGGTGGGGCTGGGCGCGTGGCTCGCGGCGGGCCGGGAGATCACCCTGCTGCTGCCCAGGCCCTCCCCCGGGCGGCCCGTCCGCTCCCTCCGCTGGGCCCTGGTCTACGGGATCACGTACGCGGTCGCGTCGCTGTCCTGCACGGTCGGCCCGTTCCTCGCCCTGACCACGGCGGCGCTGCGGTCCGCCAGCCCGGTCGGGGCGGTGGCCGTGTTCCTGGCGTACGCGCTGGGTATGGGAGCGGTGGTCGGCGTCCTGACCGTGGCCGTCGCGCTGGCCCGGGACTCGGTCGCGGCGCGCCTGCGCCGGGCCATGCCGTACGTGACGCGCGCCGGGGGCGTGCTGCTCGTCCTGGCGGGGCTGTACGTGGCCTACTACGGGTGGTTCGAGCTGCGTGTGCTCTCCGGGGGCCCGGCCGACGACCCGGTGGTGGGCGCGGCCGTCCGGGTGCAGGCGGAGCTGGTCCGCCTGCTGGAGTCCGTCGGTCCGGGGTGGACCGCGCTCGTCCTGGCGGTCCTGGTCACGGGCGCCGGAGGAGCGGGGTGGTGGCGCTCCCGCTGCGGTTCCCGCCCCCGGTAGCATGCCCGTCGTCGTCACTCCACCACCCTCCGCAACCCCCTGGAAGGGGCACGCATGATCGACATCGAGACCGCCCGGGCCGACACCCCCGGCTGCGCGGGGCGGATCTTCCTCGACAGCGCCGGATCCTCCCTGCCACCGACACCGGTCCTGGACGAGGTGATCGCCCACCTGAGGCGCGAGGCGCAGATCGGCGGCTACCGCGCCTACGCCGAACGGGCGGAGGACGTGGAGGCGGGCCACGCCGTGTTCGCCGAGCTCCTCGGCTGCGCGCCCGACGAGGTCGCCTTCACCGACAGCGCCACCCGGTCGTGGCTGACCCTGGCCGGGTCGGTCCCCCTGGGCGCGGGGGACCGCGTCCTGGTCACCGAGGCCGAGTACGGCGCGAACGCCGTCGCGCTGCTGCGCCTGGCCGAACGGCACGGCGCGCGCGTGGAGGTCGTCCCGTCGGACGCCTCGGGGGCGATGTCGGTCGAGGCCCTGCGCGAGACGCTGGACGAGCGCGTCCGGTTGCTCTCCCTCGTCCACGTACCGACCAACTCCGGGCTGACCAACCCCGTCCGGGAGGCGGCCGAGGCCGCGCACGAGGCGGGCGCCCTGGTCCTGCTCGACGCCTGCCAGTCCGTCGGCCAGCTGCCGGTGCGGATGGACGAGCTGGGGGTCGACATGCTCTCCGGCACGGGGCGCAAGTGGCTGCGCGGTCCCCGGGGCACCGGTTTCCTCGCGGTCCGCCGCTCCGCGGCCGAACGCCTGCGCCCGCTCCTGGTCGACCACTCCGGCGCGGAGTGGGACAGCGCCACCACCTACCGGCTCCGCGGCGACGCCCGCGTCCACCAGCTGTGGGAGTACGGCGTGGCCGAGCGCCTGGGGCTGGTCGCCGCCGCCCGCTACGCACTGGACCTGGGTCTGGAGGCGGTCGCCGACGCCGTCGCCGACCGCGCCGCACGGCTGCGGCGGGGGCTGGCGGGGACGGAGGGGGTCGAGGTCGCCGACATCGGGACCGAGCACAACGGGATCGTCACGTTCACCTGTGCCGGGGCGGAGCCGAAGCGGGTGGCCGCGGCGCTGTGGGACGCGGGCGTGGCCGTCACGGTGAGCCCCCGCGAGTCCACCCGTTTCGACATGGAGCGGCGGGGGCTGGAGGCGGTCGTCCGCGCCTCGCCGCACTACTTCGTCTCGCACGACGACATCGACCGGGCGGTGGAGGCGCTCGACGGGATCCTGCGCGGCTGACGGCGCGCGGGTGCCACGGGTTTGCCGGGCCCGCCTCAGCCGTCGTCGGCCGGCCGCGGCGGGCCCGCGGCCCAGGCCACGGCGGCGTCGAGGTCGTCGTAGTCGAAGTGGCGCAGTTCGGCCCGGACGAAGTGGTTGGCCAGGTGGGGCATCAGGTCGGCGACTCTGCTGTCCGCCGCGAGTGCCACCCTGCGGACCCGCCGGTGGTGGTCGCGGACGAAGCGCACGTGGCGGAGGAGGCTCGTGATGTTCTCCCACCCCGGGAAGTCCCGGGTGTGCACGACGATTCCGGCCAGTTCGTCGTGCGTGGCGAGCCAGGTGTCCGCGGTCTGCGCCAGCGCGTCGAAGTCCTGGACCCGCAGCGGCGCGTCGACCTCCGCCACGAGGACCCTGGACCGGGGATCGAGGCGGTGGGACAGGCCCGGCCCCTCGGGCAGGGCGGCCAGCCAGCGGAGGGCTCCGTCACGGTCGTCGACGTCGAAGACGCGCACCGGGCACGGGGCCAGGAAGCGCCCGAGGCGGGTCGACTGACGGATCCATCCGGTGTCGGTCACGACCGCGCAGCCCTCGAAGAGCCGCATGGAGCCCATCCCGACCTTGAGGTCCTCCCAGGCAGCCCCGGGGGTGAAGGAATCGAACTCCGGACCGAACTCGCAGAGCATGCGGACGCGGCGGCCCTCGCGTCGGGCCTCGTCGATGATCGGTTCGATCACCGTCTCGTAGTCGTCCTTGGTGACGTCGCCGACGGCCTTGAGCGCGTCGACCCCCGCGGGTGCGTTCGCGATCCTCTCCAGCATGGCCCTCTCCCCTTCTCTCCACTGTGACGCGACTCGACCAGGAGGGGGAGGGCAGGCGGGGTGCCCTCCACGGTCTACCCCGGCAGGCCGTCGGGTACACCCGGCGCGCGTCTCCCGGACCGTGCGTCCCGCGGGCCGGGGGGCGTCCCGGGGGCGGGAATCCATCCTGGATGCCGCGCAGGGCCGGATGTACACTTCGGGTATCCGAAATGAGTTGCACAAAGGTCCGGGAAAGGTGTTCCACCGTGGACGCGAGAACCGAGAAGTACCCGAAGGCGACGTTTCGTCCCCCCTCCCCCTCCGGTTACGTCTACGCCGGGCTGTCGGTCGACCCGCCCCGCGCACCCGTGGTCCGCAAAAGCGCCCGGCGTGACGACGCGATCCGGGAGTGCCGCTCCCTGGTGCGGGGGCTGACCGACCGTCCCGAGGTCGTCCGCGCGCGGGTGTTCGAGTCGGTCCTCATGCCGCCCCTGCGCGGGCTTCCCCGCTGCGACGTGCTGGTACTCGTGGAGACCTCCTCCCCGGACACCATCGCCGACGTGCGCGCCTCGGCTGGTTTCGGGGAGATCGGGGCGGAGATGGTCATCCCCGCCCGCAACCCGGCCCGGATCGGCGACACGGAGAACCCCTCCGACGGCGTCTACCTGTTCAACCACTTCCTCGCCGATGACGGCGCGAGGGCGGAGCTGGTCTGGGAGAGCCTCACCGGCTGGTACACGACCAAGGTCGGTGTGGACAACTCCACGCCGCTGCTGCCCGTCGAGCAGGGCCGTTTCGCGTTCGTCAACTACGCGAGGCTTCCGGGGCGGGCCGTTCCCTTCCTGCTCAACCAGCTCCTCCGGCCGAGTTTCCACGGTTTCGTCAGAAGCCGTCTCAGGGCCAACGGGATGAGCGCCCTCCCGCTCCTGTGCCGCCCGGCCGACGGATAGCATCACTCCCATGGGTGGGGAAGAGGCCGAGGACGGCGCGCGGGTTCCGGACATGGAACTGGTCGAGGGCGCGCTCCGGTTCATCCCGATGCTGGAGGTCTACTACCGGCGGGCGCCGGGCGAGATGCCCGAGGCGCTCCGCCGCGTCTTCGAACGCCACCACCTGACCGGGCGGCACGGCACCATCCTGGCGCAGCTCACCATCGTCGAGGAGATCAGGATGGGCGACCTGTCGGCACGGCTGGGCGTCGGCCCCTCCACCGTCAGTGAACTGGTCAGCGACCTCGCGAGCCTGGGCATGGTGGTCCGCCGCAGCGATCCCGACAACCGTCGGCGTGTCCTGGTCTCCCTGGCCGAGGACCAGCGCGAGACCATGCGTGCCTTCATGGCCAGACGCTCCGCCCCGCTCGTTCGCGCGTTCGCCGGCCTGTCCCCGGAGGAGGCCAGGGGCTTCGCCGCGGGGCTGGAGGCGTGGGCGCACGAGGTGTACGCGGACTGACCCGGGCCGGGGGGCGTCCCTCGGGGACGGACGGGGGCGGAGGGTGTTCGTTCCGGCCCTCCGCCGTGCCCGACCGTTCCGGCGGAGGCCCTACTCCTCCTCGGTGGAGGTGCCGGTCCCGGCGGAGTGGAGGGTGCGCCTGAGGTCGGGCTCGATGTAGATGAGCCGGGCGATCGGGACGGCCTCGCGGACGCGCGCCTCGGCCGCGTCGATGGCCCGGGCGACCCGTGCGGCGTCGTCCTCGCCGTCGACCTCCACCTTGGCGGCCACCAGCAGCTCCTCCGGGCCCAGGTGCATGGTGCGCATGTGGATGACGGAGTCGATGTCCTCGGTTCCGGCGATGGCCCGCTCGATCTGGCGCACGTGCTCCTCGGTCGCGGACTCCCCGACCAGGAGGCTCTTCATCTCGACGGCCAGGACAATGGCGATGGCGACGAGCAGGAGGCCGATCGCGGCGGTGCCCAGGCCGTCCCAGATCCCGTTGCCGGTGATGAGGGTCATGCCGACGCCGATGAGCGCGAACACGAGGCCGATGAGGGCTCCGGCGTCCTCCAGGAGGATGACCGGCAGCTCGGGCGACTTGGAGCGGCGGATGAAGTCGACCCAGCTCGCCTTGCCGCGCACGGCGTTGGACTCCTTGATCGCCGTGCGCATGGCGCTCGACTCCAGGATGATGGCGACCACCAGGACGGCGACCGGGACCCAGCGCCAGTCCTCGATCGGGTGCGGGTCGGAGATCTTGTGCCAGGCCTCGTAGAGCGCGAACAGGCCGCCGACGCTGAAGAGCACGATCGCGACGAGGAAGGCGTAGATGTAGCGCTCGCGGCCGTAGCCGAAGGGGTGCGCCGCGGTGGCGTCGCGCTTGGCGCGCTTTCCGCCGAGGAGGAGCAGGCCCTGGTTCCCGGAGTCGGCGACGGAGTGGATGGACTCCGCCAGCATGGACGAGGATCCGGTGAGGAGGAACGCCACGAACTTGGTCACCGCGATCCCGAGGTTGGCGCTCAGGGCCACGACGACGGCCTTGGTACTTCCATCAGCAGCCACTGTGCTCTTCTCTCTGCTCTTCCGGCTCAGTCCGGGTCGCATCCTAGCGATGCCGGGTGCCGCAGGTCATACCGGAGGTGAACGGACGCCGCCCCGTGGCCGGCTCCGGCTACCCCGCGAGGGCCGGGAGGTCGCCGCGGAAGACCTCCCGGCCGTGCCAGTCGACGTGGTCGGGTTCGACCGCCGGGTCGGCGCCCCCGGGGCGGTTCAGCGGCCGCCCCCGCAGGGAGGACACGAGCCGCTCCGAGGCCGGGGAACGCCCCCCGAACCGGGAGGAGACGGCGACGGTGTGGTCGCGCGAGAGGCCGAGGACGCCCCTGTCGAACAGCCGGTGGTGGATCGAGCACAGGCACAGGCCGTTGGTCAGGTCGTCGGGGCCGCCGAGCGCCCACCAGCGCACGTGCGCGGCCTCCAACGCCACGGGTCCGCCGTCGATCCACCCGTCGTACCCGCAGAAGGCGCACCGGTGGTCGTAGGCGTCCAGGACCAGGTCCCGGAAGCGGGGGTCGCGGCGTCCCGCGACGAAGCGGACGTCACCGTGGCGGTCGGCTCCGCCGTCCAGGCTCAGGCCCGCGAGCGTGCAGATCTCCGCGTGCAGCGAGGGTGCGAAGTTCGCGTCGAGGAGGTGGCGCGCGATGCGGACGGCCAGGGCGGGGTCCGCCGACAGGGCCGCGGAGAACTCCGGGCTCAGGCTGCCGCGCGCGTCCTCCCTCCGCAGTCGGGGGGCGGTGTCGGCGTCGCACGCTCTCCCGTCCGGCGTCGTGACCCGCCACAGGCCGTCGCTGGCCAGGTGGTGGAAGGGATAGTGCGGCGTGGGTCTGCGGGGAGGTCCGAACTCACGGAGGAGGTCGGCCAGATGCCGCTCGGCCCCGCTGTAGGGGATGGGGCGGGCGCCGTGGCGTTGGTGGTGTCCCAGCGCGTAGAGCAGCAGGAGGGGTTTGTGGGGGGCGCGGTAACCGTTCTGGTTCCAGCGCCTGATCGCCGCGACCCGCTCGATCCAGTCCATCCCGCGACCCTAGCGCGAGGCCCCGTCCCGGTCCGTGGCCGCCGCCTTCGCGGGGACGCCCGCCGGACCTACACCGCGGCAGGCGGAGCGCCCCCCTGCGCGGGGACGCGGAACGAGATCCACACGTCCGGCGGCAGGTCCGGACGCCCCGGCACCGGCTCGCGCCGCTCGGTCCACCCGGCACCGGCGGTCTCCGTGGCCGCGCGGCGCCAGAACCGGACCGCGGCGGTGTTGGCGTCCTGGAAGGCCACCTCCCACGGCCCCGGGTACCCGGCCACGACCTCCCGGACCGCCCGCAGGCCGATCCCCCTCCGCCGGGCCCCGCGCACGACGAAGAAACTGTTCAGGACACGCACCGGACCGCCCACACCGCGGACCAGGGCGAGACCGACGGGGCGGCCCTCACTCGTCAGGAGGTAGGGCGCCCAGTCCGCGTCGGTGAGGGCCGCGCGGAGCCGGTCGTCGCGGAAGGTCCCGTCCGGGTTGGGCAGCACACCGTGGAACTCCGACAGGTCGTGATGGAACATCAGCCACAGCCGTTCCATCGTCGGGCGGTCGGAGTCGTTCGCGGGGCGGACGAGGTCGGGCATGGGGCTCCTTCGCGGGATCGGGGGCGGTCTCCGTGGCACGAAGCAAGCCTCCCCGGCGGACGCGCGGATCCAACCCCGGGAGGGCTCCGGTTCCGCCGGGAACTCCGACAGCGGCGGGTGACTCCCGCGTCCTGCCGCGTGACCCGGTGCCACCCGTGTGGTGCGCCGGGGCCGGTGTGGCATCGTCGTCACCCTGCAGAGGAACGAGGGGGAGCCGGTATGCGCACGGAACCGGAGCGGCGGGCCGCCGACGACCGGGAGAGGGTCGCGGCGTTCCGCCGGTCGCTCGGACTGGCCGCCCTGGTGGACGTACACACCCACTTCATGCCCGAGCGGGTCCTGACGAAGGTGTGGGCCCACTTCGACCAGGCCGGTCCGCTCGTGGGACGGCCCTGGCCCATCACCTACCGCCACGAGGAGGAGGAGCGGGTGGAGACGCTGCGGGGCTTCGGCGTCCGCGCGTTCACGTCGATGCTGTACCCGCACCGGCCCGGCATGGCGCGCTGGCTCAACGACTGGTCGGCGGAGTTCGCCGCGCGGACCCCCGAATGCCTGCACACGGCCACCTTCTTCGCCGAGCCGGGCGCCCCCGACGACGTGCGGCGCGCCCTCGACCAGGGTGCGCGGGTGTTCAAGTGCCACCTCCAGGTCGGCGGGTTCGATCCGAACGACCCGGTGCTGGAGCCGGTGTGGGGGCTGCTGGCCGAGGCCGGAACACCGGTCGTGACCCACTGCGGTTCCGGTCCGGTTCCGGGGGCCTTCACCGGCCCGGGCCCGATCGGCTCCGTGCTGGACCGCCACCCGGGGCTGCGGCTGGTCGTCGCGCACCTGGGCGCGCCCGAGTACGAGGACTTCCTCTCCCTGGCCGAGCGCCACACGCACGTCATGCTGGACACCACGATGGCGTTCACACCGTTCATCGAGGACATGGCACCGTTCCCGCGCGCCGCACTGCCCCGGCTGGCGGACCTGGGCGGGAGGGTCCTGCTCGGTACGGACTTCCCGAACATCCCCTACCGCTACGCCGACGCGCTCGACGCCCTGGAGGCCACCGGCCTGGGGAGGGCGTGGCTGCGCGCGGTCTGCCACGACAACGCCGCGCGGTTGTTCGGACTGGCGCCCCGGAACCCGCCCGCCGACAGCGCCGGACCGGTGTGAGGAGGCCGTTCCCACCGCGGTCGGACGCCCCTTGCGCCGGGCGGGTCCGGGGTCACGGCGTCACGGAGCGCCAGCGGACGTGTTCGGGAACGACGTCGTCGACGTGCCAGTCGAGACTGGACTCGACGGAGACCACCCCCTCGACCCGCTGGGCGCGGCGGACCAGTTCCTGGGCCTCGCTGCGCAGCCGCACGGTGCCGGTCAGGTGGACCACTCCGTTGGCCACCGTCGCGGTCGGATCCTCGTCGCGCGCCCGGTTCATGACCTCGGTGATCTCACCGCGCACCTCGTCGGCGAGGTCGGCGTCCCCGCGCAGGAACACCCGCAGCAGGTCGGACCGGCTCACGATCCCGACCAGGCGCGTCCCCTCGTCCACCACCGGAAGGTGCTTGACACCGCGCCGTTCCATCAGCCGCGCCGCCTCGACCACGCTGTCGTCGGGCCCCACCGTCACGGCCGGGCGCGTCATGAGTTCGGCCGCGCTCGTGGCCTGGGCCTTGTCCCGCGCCGCGCCGCCGACGCCCAGGTGCGCGCGCAGACGGGCCCTCGGCGGCGGGACGTAGTCACCGCCCTTGAACTCCTCCTTGTGGAGCAGGTCCTCCTCCGACACCACCCCGACCACGCGCCCCTCCTCGTCGGTGACGGGCAGAGCTCCCACGTGGTGGTCGACCAGCGCTTCGAGGACCTCCCGGTAACCGGCGTCCTCCGTGACGGCGACCACCTGGGACGTCATGACACTGCGGACCGTACTCATCGCGGACCCCCCTCGTCCGTCGGGCCGCCGACCCGGGTGGGCGCGCGGCCGTCGAGTCCCCTTCCAGGCTACTCCGGGAACCCGCTCCGACCAGGGGCGACGACGGCATGGAGTGCACCCCGCGGCTCCCCTTCGGCACCGGACCACGGTGGCCGGGCGGTGGTCGCGGCACCGGTCGAGAGGGTGGGCCCGCGACCGTGCCCCGGCGGGCAAAGACACGGCACCCGACCGGCGTTGCCCACCCACTCCTGTCGCCCCCGGTCATTGAATGGGCACGTTTGGCAATGTCCCATCCGTCGAGCATGACTGGAGCACCCGAACGTGTTGAAGCGTCTCGCCGTCACCGCCGCCACCGCCGTGGTGGCGCTGCCGTTGTTCACCGCACCCGCCCACGCCGCCGAGGGCGTCGTCCTCTTCAGGCACGGCCTCGCGAACAACCCCGTCACCATGGCCGCCGACCCCGCCGAGGGCTGCCACGACATCCCGCAGGTGTTCCCGGGCCTGCCCTCCGCGGAGCGGGCCAAGAACCGCACCGACGGACTCCTGCGCTTCTACATGTCGCCCGACTGCCACCACCCCACGGGCCGAAAAGCGCGGCCCGGGGACGTCGTGAAGATCCAGGGTGCGCTGTCCTTCGAGGTCATCGACCTGGAGTAGCAGCACCGCGATCGGCGGCGGCCGTGCGCGACGACGGTCCGCGCACGGCCGCCGCCGCGTCCCGGCCCCGGCCGCGACCGGGGGTTGACAGAATGATTATCATTTTCATTGTCTACCCCGCCTCGCCCCCCGCCCAGGGGAGAGGACCGCCCTCGCCCCTGCCCTCCCACCCGTCACGCCCCCGCGAACCCCGGCGCCGGTCCCCCGCCGCCGACCGTTCCCCCGTCCCGAGAAGGAAGGTGCGCCCCGTGGCGCGGACCGCATCCCCGCCCCCGACCACCCCGCCGGCGCCCGTCCGCGAGCCCCGCGCCCCGAGAACCCCCCGCCGCCTCTCGGGCACCGCCCGGACGGTCGCCGCCCTGTCCGTCCTGCTGGCCGCCTCCGCCGTGCTCGCCATCGGCCTGGGGTCGGCGGTGGTCGCCCCCCTCGACACCCTCCGCTACCTGTGGGCGGGCACCACCGGCGACCTGATCGGCGCCGACGAGGTCACGCGCTACCAGATCGTCTGGCAACTGCGCACACCCAGAGTCCTCCTCGCGGCGGCCGTGGGCGCGGGGCTGGGCGCCGTCGGCGTCGCCGTCCAGGCGCTGGTCCGCAACCCGCTGGCCGACCCGTTCATCCTGGGCGTCTCGTCGGGCGCCTCGGTCGGCGCCGTCGCGGTGGGCGTCTTCGGCGTCCTGGGCTCCCTGGGCGTCTACGCGGTCTCGGCGGGCGCCTTCCTGGGTGCGCTGGGCGGGACGGTGCTCGTCTACCTCGCGTCGCTGTCGGCGGGCGGCATCACACCGCTGCGCCTGGTCCTGACCGGTGTCGCGCTGTCGTTCGGCTTCCAGGCGGTCATGGGGGTGATCGTCTACCTCGTCCCCGGCAACGAGGCCACCAGCACCGTCCTGTTCTGGACGATGGGCGGCTTCGGCGCGGCGACCTGGGGCTCCCTGCCGCTGGTCACGGCGATCGTGGTCACCGGGACCGCCCTGCTGGCCTCGGCCAGCCGCCGCCTGGACGTCATGACGCTCGGCGACGAGACCGCCGCCAGCCTGGGTGTGGACACCGACCGCCTGCGCCGCGGCCTGTTCCTGGTCACCGCGCTGATGACCGGTGCGATGGTCGCGGTGAGCGGCGCGATCGGGTTCGTCGGCCTGGTCATCCCGCACGTCGTGCGCATCGTCGTCGGCGCGGGCCACCGCCGGGTGCTGGCGGTCGCGCCGCTGGTCGGCGCGGTGTTCATGGTCTGGGTCGACCTGGTCGCCCGGGTGGTCGCCGCCCCGCGCGAACTGCCGCTGGGCTTCATCACCGCCCTGGTCGGCGTCCCCGTGTTCGTCCTCCTGCTGCGCCGCAGGGGCTACCTGTTCGGAGGCCGCTGATGGAACTGCGCCTGGACGGGCTCTCGGTCAGCGTCGGCGGCGCGGAGCTGGTGCGCGAACTGTCACTGGAGGTGCCCAAGGGACACGTGGTGGGGCTGGTCGGCCCCAACGGGTCGGGCAAGTCGACCGCGTTGCGCTGCGTCTACCGGGCGCTGCGCCCCTCGCGCGGCACGGTGTGGCTGGACGGGCGGGACCTGGGCGGGCTGGGCCTGCGCGAGAGCGCCCGGTCGGTCGCCGCACTCACCCAGGAGGGCGGCAGCGACCTGGACTTCACCGCCGCCGAGGTCGTCGCGCTCGGTCGCACCCCGCATGTGAGGGGGAACCGTTCCCCGGACGCACGCGAGCGGGAGCTGTGCCGTGCGGCGATGCAGCGCATGGACGTCGCCCACCTGGCCGACCGGGGTGTGCTCTCCCTGTCCGGCGGCGAGCGCCAGCGCGTCCTCCTCGCGCGCTGTCTGGTGCAGGAACCGCAGGTCCTCGTCCTGGACGAGCCGACCAACCACCTCGACGTGCGGCACCAGATCGGGCTGCTGTCGCTCGTGCGGAGCGCGGGGATCACCGTCCTGCTCGTCCTGCACGACCTCAATCTGGCCGCCGCGGTCTGCGACCGCATCGGCGTGCTGTCCGAGGGCCGCCTGGTCGCCTCCGGAACCCCCCGGGAGGTCCTCGTCCCCGAGCTGGTCGAGCGGGTCTTCGGTGTGGCCGCCACGGTCGTCCCCCACCCCCTGACCGGAGACCCCCAGCTCCTCTACACCCTCACCCCCCACACACCAGAGGAAGGCACCACATGAGCCACCGATCCGGCCGACCAAGGCGCGCCCCCGCCGCTCTCGGCGTCCTCGCGCTGCTGACCGCGGGCTGCGGGGCCCAGGTCGAGGGCGCCGAGGACGCCGCCGCCGGGACCGTCACGGTCAACCGCTGCGGCGAGGAGGTCGAGTACACGACGCCGCGGAGCGCGGTGGTCTACGAGGGCGGCAGCGCGGACAAGATGTTCGCGCTCGGCCTGACCGACCACGTGCACGGCTACGTCCTGCCGCCCGCCAACCCGCCGGTCTCGGAGTCCCCCTGGGCCGCCGAGTACGAACGGGTGGAGTTCCTCAGCGACGACCTGCTCAACCGCGAGCTCGTGGTGGACGCCGAGGCGGACTTCGTGCTCGCCGGGTGGCAGTCCGGCTTCAGCGACGAGCGCGGGATCACCCCCGAGATCCTCGACGGGCTGGGCATCCAGAGCTTCGTGCACGCCGAGTCCTGCTACAACTACCCGAACTTCCCCGAGCACCACACCCCGTTCGAGGGCCTGTACACCGACCTGGAGCGGCTGGGCCGGATCTTCGGCGTCGAGGAGCGGGCCGAGGAGCTCGTGACCGGGTACCGGGAGCGGGTCGAGGCGGTCCGGGAACAGGCGCCCGGGGGCGACCCGGTTCCGGTGTTCCTCTACGACTCGGGCACCGAACAGCCGTTCACGGCGGCGAGCCAGGTGCCCGCGAACGACATCATCGAGTTCGCGGGGGGTGAGAACGTCTTCGGCGACCTGGACGAGCGGTGGACCCAGGTGGGTTGGGAGGCCGTCGTGGCGGCCCAGCCGGAGGTGATCATCATCTTCGACTACGGGGACCAGCCCGCCGAGGACAAGATCGGGTTCCTGCGGGAGTACGAGGCCACCGCCGACCTTCCCGCGGTCCGGAACGACGCCTTCTACGTCCTCGACTACAACGAGGGCATCTCCAGCCCGCGCAACATCGACGGCCTGGAGGGCTTCGCCGAGTACCTGCGCGGACTGAACAGGTAGGAGCGGACCAGCACACGCGGGCCCGTGCGGAGGCGATCCGCACGGGCCCGTTCGCGGTGGGGGTGGAGCCCGGTCAGGCGGTGCGGTCGAACCGGGCCCGGCGCGGCGCCCCGGCCCGACGCCACTCCATACGCGCCCAGGGGAGCTGGAGTTCGGAGGTGTCGGCGATGTCCAGCGGCTTGAGGTCCTCGACCGCCTCGGCCTCCCGGTGCCGGGCGAACACCGAGTCGGTGTACCGGTGTCCGGTGTCGGCGGCGACGAACAGCACCGTCCGGCCGGGGTCGCGCTCGCGCTCCCACCGCGCGGCCAGGTAGGCGGCGCCGCTGGAGAGCCCGGCGAACACGGCGTGCCGCCGGAGCAGGTCGACCGTCCCGGCCAGGGCCGCCTCGAAGCCGGTCCAGTGCACGGTGTCGTAGAGGGTGTGGTCGACGTTGCCGAAGGGGATGGCGCTGCCGATGCCCGCGATGATGATGTCCCGGTCGGGCACGCCGTCGCTGGCGAAGGTGACGCTGCCGAACGGCTGCACGCCCACGAGGCGGGTGTCCGGGTCGGTCTCGCGCAGGTAGGTGCCGAGCGCCCCGCTGGAGACGCCGGTCCCGACGCCGCACACGAGTGTGAGGTCGCCGCCGCCCGTCTCCCGGCGGATCGTCTCGGCGGTCTCGCGGTACCCGAGGTGGTGGACGGGGTCGTGGTACTGGCGCATCCAGTGGTAGCCGGGGTTCGCGGCGAGGATCTCCCGGACGCGGCGCACACGGCGGTTCTGGTCGAGCCGGAGGTCGTCGGTGGACTCCATCTGCTCCAGGTGCACGCCCAGGATCTCCAGTTGCGCGCGCAGGGTGCGGTCGACGGTGGTGGAGCCGATGATGTGGCAGCGCAGCCCGTACCGGTGACAGGCCAGCGCGAGGGCGTGGGCGTAGACACCGCTGGAGCTGTCGATCACGGTGTCGCCGGGACGGACGGCCCCGGTCTCGATGAGGCGGTGGACCGCGGCCAGGGCCGAGACCACCTTGAGGGTCTCGAACCGCAGGCACAGGAGGCCGTCGCCGAGGTCGATGAGGTCGGGGCGGCCGATCGCTTCGGACACGTGCTCGTCCACGGTCGTTCTCCTTGGTGAGGGTGGGGCCATGCCGGGCGGAGGTCATCCGCACGAGGGCGGAACCACGCCGTGGTCGGCCATGGAGGGTGGTGGAGGGCGACGGGAGGGCGGGAGTCCGCCCGTCGCGCGCGGCGACCCCGGTGAGCGGGGACGGGCGGGCGCGCGGGAGGGACGGGGCGCGCGCCCGCCCTGCTCGGGGGGGCCGGTCCGGTCAGGCCGCGCCGGTGGCCCGGTAGCGGTAGAGCGTGGTGGGGTCGGCGCTGAACTGGGAGAAGGGGAAGGGTTCGGCGCAGACCCCGGCGACCCCGTGCCCGAGGAAGGCGCGGGCGACGGCGCTCGCGCTCTGGGCGTAGACGTGGAGCGGGATGTCGCGCTCGCGGCAGCGCGCGAGGAGCTCGTCGAAGGTGCCGTTGCCGAGGGTCATGCCGGTGGCCACGACGGCGTCGGCGGCGTCGACCACCTCGGCCATCGACTCCGTGACCGGGTCGCCCCACCGGGTGGTGCGCAGGTTGAGGTCGCAGGGCAGGCACTCGCCGCCGCGGTCGCGGATCGCGGCCACGAGGGGGTTGACGACGCCGATGAGCGCGATCCTGGCCCCCTCGGTGACGGGGGCGAGCCCGGCGATGGCGGCGTCGCGGGCGGCGGCGCGCTGTTCCGGCGTCCCCGCGGGCAGGGTGAGCGGCTCGGCGCGGGGGTCGTCGCGGTGCGGGCGGGTGTGGGCGAGGTAGGCGTCCAGGGCGGCGATCCGCAGGGGCGTCGGGCCGTCGGCCAGCAGGTCGGCCAGGGGCGCGCCGGAGACCTCGCGGCACAGGTCCGGCGGGATCTGCCCGTCCTCGAAGGCGCAGGCCCCGAAGGAGCCGCCGACACGGACGGCGACGTACTGGTTGAGGTAGGTGGTGCCGCTCCCGGCCAGGCGGGTGCCGTGGTGCAGCCAGAAGACGCTGGTGGCCGCGGTGTCGCCGACCCGGTCGAGGGCGTCGCGGAAGAGGTCGTCGAGGGTCATCGGCGCTCGGCCTCCCGGAAGCGGAAGAGGTAGGTCACGACGCCGTCGCCCCAGTCGTGGCGGTGGTGGACCTCGGCGGAGAAACCGGATCCCTCGGCGTGGACGACGATGCGGCGCAGGTCGGCGGTGTTGGAGGCGATGAGGTGGACCTCGGCGCCGGAGGCCAGGAGGGAGCGCTCGCGGAGCTGGGTGAAGAACGTCGCGGTGATCGGCGCGCCGACGCAGACGTTGCGCACGACGTCGGGGTCGGTGCTGGTGGGATGGCTGACAGCGGGTGGGTTGAAGGTGACCACGTCGAAGCGGGCGTCGTCGGGCAGGCCGGCGAACATGTCGCTGACCCAGGGCACGAGCCGGGTGGCGGTGCCGCCGTCGAGGACGCGGTCGAAGTTGCGGGCGGCGGCCTCGACGCTGGGGGCGTGGACGTCGATCGCGTGGACCTCGTCGGCCCCGCGGACCCCGGCGACGACGGCCTCCACGCCGAGGCCGACGCCCATGGCGGCGTACCGGCGCCCGCGCACGTCGATGTCGTCGTCCAGGAGGCGCTGGTGGATCATCCGGCTGGTCCCGCCGGGCAGGAAGACCCCGGGCGGCACCTCGAAGTCCCAGCCGTTCCAGGTGTAGGAGCGGGTGGTGCGCAGGTCGTTCCTGGGCGGGTTGACGGCGAGGATCTGCTCGGCGGGCAGTGGCGGAGGCAGCTCGGCCGCGAGGGAGCGGTCCACGGGGGTCCTTCCTGGGGCGGGTGTGGCACGCGGACGCGGAGGGGGTACGGGGCGTCCGTGTGCCGGAGGTCGTGCGCTATCTTAGTGAAAACGATAACCGTTGTCATCAGAGGGTGCCGGGAAACCCGTGCGCGACGCCGTCGATCGACCCGTCACGGAGGCGCACCGCCCCGGGAACGGTGTCGGCCCCGGCGCGGGGGGCGGACGGTGAACGGCGTCGGCTCCGCGCAGGGGCGCCGGTTCCGGGAACGGCCTCCGCCCCGGGATGTGCGCCCGGCACGGGACCGGCACAGCGCACGGTGTCGGCCATGCGCCCGGCACGGCCCCGTGAACGGGTCCGCACCGGCACCGCCTCACCGACCACACGCGGAAAGGACATCGAACGAACGTGGCCCCTCCCCAGGAGACCGAGACCGCAAGCCCCTCCCCACCACGCGCATCCGTACTGCGGGACCCGGCCTTCCTCCGGCTGTGGTCGGGAAACACCGCCTCCGGCCTGGCCACGTGGGCGATGCCGTTCATCCTCGGCCTGGCCGTCCTGGACGGTTCACTCACCGCCGTGGGGCTCGGCCTGACCCTGGCCGCCCGCACCGCCGGTTTCCTCCTCGCCCTCCCGCTCGGCGGTCTGGTCGCCGACCGGTTCTCCCGCAGGTCGGTGGTGCTGTGGGCGGGGCTCACCGCGGCGGTGGCCACACCGGTGGTCGCCATCGGCGCGGGGACCTCGGCCATCGTGCTCGCGACGGTCGCGGCGGCGTTCGTCGGAGCGGGTCAGGGGGCGTGCCGACCCGCGTTCCAGGCGCTGACCGCCGAGGTCGTCGACGAACCCCGCCGCCAGCGGGCCAACGCGGCGCTCACCATCTCCGTCCGGGTGACCACCCTGGTCGCCCCCGCGCTGACGGCGCTACTGTCGGCTGTCCTGGGAACGACCGCCCTGCTGCTGCTCACGGCCGCGATGTGGGCGGTCGCGGCACTGGCCCCGCCCGGGGGGACACGGGTGCGGCCGACCCCGGAACGGACGGCGGGGCGGCGGTGGTCGCCGGTCGCCGACTTCGCCGACGGGCTGCGCGAGGCCCGTCGGCACACCTGGTTCCTCGCCGGACTGGGCGCGCTGACCTCCGTCATCGCCGCCGGGTACTCCGCGACCAACGTCCTCCTTCCGGTGGTCAGCCGCGACACCTTCGGCACCGAGGCGGTACTGGCGGGCGCGATGACCGCCTACACCGCCGGGGCCCTGGCCGGGGCGGTGCTGATCGGGCGGTGGCGGCCCGCCGCCCCGGGATGGGCCGCGCTGGCCGGCCTGGCGCTGTACGGACTCGCGCCGCTGAGCCTCCTGTTCCCCGTGAGTCCGTGGACGGTGGTCGCGGCCTACGTGTTCGCGGGGATCGGGATCGAGCTGTTCAACGTGCCGTGGTTCACCGCCGCGCAGCGGGAGGTCGATCCCGACAAGCTCGCCCGGGTCTCCTCGCTCGACTTCCTCTTCTCGTACGGTCTGGCGCCGGTCGGACTGGCGCTGATCGCCCCGGCGGCACAGGCGTTCGGCGCCCAGGCGGTGCTGGCGGTGTGCGCGGCCCTGTGCTTCCTCGGTCCGGGCGCCGCCGCGCTCGCCCCCGGAGCCAGACACTTCGGCGCGGGAACCGGACGGACCACGCGAACGACCTGAACGGGGAGGACAGCACCGGCATCGGCGCGACGCGCCGGCGACGAGGGGAACGCCGCCATGGAACAGGACGAGGACACACCTGCCGAGGACGCGGCCGAACGGGCGCGGGGCGGGACGTGGACGGCACTCCGGCCGCTGCTCCTGCGGCTGCACTTCTACGCCGGGGTGTTCGTCGCCCCGTTCGTCCTGGTCGCGGCGGTCACCGGCCTGTTGTACGTGTGGACGCCGCAGATCGAGGACGCCGCCTACGCCGACCTGCTGCGCGTCGAACCCGCCGGGGAGGCCCTGCCGCTGCACGAACAGGTACGGGCGGCGCGGGAGGAACTGCCGGACGCCGAACTCGACGCGGTACGCCCGCCCACCGGCGCGGGCGACACCACACGGGTGCTGTTCGCCGTGCCCGGTCTGGGGGCGGGGCAGCGGGCCGCGGTGTTCGTCGACCCCTACGACGGCGACGTGCTCGGGGTGACCGAGTCCTACGGCACCAGCGGGGCGCTGCCCGTGCGCACGTGGATCGAGGTGTTCCACCGGAACCTGCACCTGGGTGACGCCGGGCGCCTGTACAGCGAACTCGCGGCCAGCTGGCTGTGGGTGGTCGGGCTGGGCGGCCTCACGCTGTGGGTCGCCCGCGTGCGGCGTTCCCGGGGCGGGGCGCGCCGTGCGCTGGTACCCGGTTCGGGGACGTCCCCGGGGCGGGCGCGGTCAGTCTCGCTGCACGGCGCCACCGGCCTGTGGATCCTGGTCGGCCTGCTCTTCCTGTCGGCGACGGGGATGACGTGGTCGCAGTACGCGGGCGGAAACATCGCCGACCTGCGGGAGCGGCTGTCCTGGACCACCCCCTCGGTGTCCGTGGCGGCCACGCCCGCCTCGCCCGGCGTGGACCTGGGCGTGGACGCGGTGCTGGACAGCGCGCGGAACGCGGGGCTGGACGGCCCGATCGAGATCGGCTACCCGCAGACGCCCGCCTCCCCGTACGTCGTCGACCAGCTCGACCGGCTCTGGCCGACGCGGGCGGACAGCGCGGCGATCGCGCCGGACACGGCGGAGGTCACCGACGTGGTGCGGTTCGCCGACCACCCGCTGATGGCCAAGGTCACCCGGTGGGGGATCGACGCCCACATGGGGTTGCTGTTCGGGGTGGCCAACCAGGTCGTGCTGACCGCGCTGGCCCTGGGGCTGCTGGCCGTCATCGGCTGGGGCTACCGGATGTGGTGGCAGCGGCGGCCCACCCGGGCGCGGTCGCTGGGGGTCGGCCGCCCCTACCCGCGTGGCGCCTTCCGCGCCCTGCCGCTGCCGCTGAAGGCGGCGGTCGTGGTCGTGCTGGCGGCGGTCGGCTGGGCGGTACCGCTGGTCGGCGTGTCGCTGTCCGCGTTCCTGGCGGTGGACGCCGTCCTCGGGTGGCGTGGCCGAAGGCGCGGCCGGTCGGTGGAGGAGGCGGATGTGCCGGTCGGGTCGGGCTCGGCGGAGGGGTCCCGCGAGGGGGATGAGACACTGAGCGGGCCCGTGAATACCCCCTGACCGTATCGGAGCGCCGATGACCCCTGACCGTCTGGAGGAGACGAGGACGCCCGACCGGGTGGGCGGCACGACCGTGCTGCTGACCCTGGTCATGGCCTGGTCGATGCTGCCGCTGTTCACGGTGGCGGCGTTGGCTCCGCGGCTCGGCCCCGACCTGGGCACGGGACCGGCGGAGTTGGGGCTCGCGGTCGGAGCCGGGTTCGCGATGGCCGCCGTGCTGTCCCCCGCGGCCGGGCGGCTCACCGACCGCTGGGGACCGCGGCGGTGCACGGTCGGGCTGCTGGTGCTGGCGGCCGTCGGGCTGGGGCTGCTGGCGGCGGCGCGGGACCTGGTCACGCTGTGCCTGGCGCTGGCTCTGTGCGGGCTGCCCCAGGCGTTCGCCAACCCGGCGACCAACAAGGCGGTCCTGCGGTCGGTGCCCGCCGGGCGGCGGGGCGGGGTGACCGGGTGGAAGCAGTCCGGGGTGCAGCTGGGCGCGCTGGTGGCGGGGGTCCCCCTGTCGCTGGTCGCGGCCTGGTCGGGGTGGCGGGTCGCGGTCGCGGCGGCCGCCGCGGTCGCACTGCTGCTCGCGGTGTGGGCGCTGGTCGTGCTCGCCGCCGACGCCCCGGGCGGTGGCGCACGGGGCGCGGGCGCCGAGCCGCTGCGCGGTCCGGTGGCGCGGCTGGCGGTGTTCTCGCTCTTCCTGGGCGTGGGCGTGTCGTCGATGAACGCGCACGTGGGGCTGTTCGCCGCCGACGGGCTGGGGTTGGCCCCGGTGGCGGCGGGTCTGGTGGTGGCGGTGCTCGGTGTCGCCGGGGTGCTGGGCCGGGTGCTGTGGGCGGCGAGGGCCGACCGCCGGGGACCGTTCCGCCTGCTGGCGCCGCTGGCGGGCGGGGCCGTCCTGGGTCCCGTGCTGCTGGTGGCGGCGGCGTGGGTTCCGGCGCTGGTGTACCCGGCGGCGGTCGCCGTCGGGGGGCTGGCGGTGGCGGCGAACGCGGTGTCGATGATCGCGGTGATGACCGCCGTGCCCGGCCCCCGGGCGGGGCGGGCCACGGCGCTGGTGTCGGCCGGGTTCTTCGCGGGGTTCGCGCTCGGCCCCGGGGTGCTGGGCGCGCTCGCCGAGGGGTTCGGTTACGTGTACGCGTGGGGCTGGCCCGCGGTCGCGCTGCTCGCGGCGGCGGCGACGGCGGCCCCGTGGCTGCGGAGGGAGGGGGGTCGTGAACGCTGAGGACGTGGCGGCCGTGACCGCCCAGGACCGGATGCGCGCGGGCGGCGGCCCGGCGGCCCGGCCCCCGGAGGCGTGGTGGCGGTGACCGACGGACGAACGCCAAAGAACGGCGGGGGCGAGCCCGGGCGGGCGAACGCCGCCGCGCCGCCGACGGCGGCGCGGCGGATCCTCGACACGCTCCTCGACGGCGTCGACGACCTGCACCCGAGGCTGGACGGCCGGTATCCGCTGTTCCGGCGTCCGGGCGACGCGTGGGTCACGAGTCAGCGCGGTTCGTGGACCGGCGGGCTCTGGGCCGGGCTGCTGTGGCTGCGGGTGTTGGAGCGTCCCGGTTCGGCGCGGGTGGACGCCGCCCGGCGGGCGAGCGAGGGGCTGGCGGTGTGGGCGGAGGCGGACACGGCCACGCGCGGACTGGTGTTCTGGTACCCGCTCGCGCTCTCCCGGTTCGCGCTCGCGGAGGGTCCGGCCCCGTTGGAGGAGGCGGCCGGTCGGGCGGCGCGGTCGTTGGCCGGGCGGTTCTCGTCCGGGGCCGGGGCGGTCCCGTGGGGTGGCGCCTTCGGGGGCGCGGGCGACCTCGTGCGTGTGGACGGTGCGCCTGGCGTGGCGCAGTTGACGCGGGAGGCACCGGGGGTTTCGGCGTCGGTCGCGGCGATCGGAACGGCACACCTGGTCCGGCACCTGCGGCTGTGCTGGAACGGGTCTGCCGTGGTGCCCGTGTGGCGGCTGGACGGGAACGGTGCGGTGCGCGACGCCGCGCCGACGCGGTTCTGGTCGCGTGGGCGCGCGTGGTTGCTGACGGCGTTCGCGGACGCGGTGCGGCTGGGGGCCGTGCCGCACGACGATCCGGCGCTGGGGGAGGTACTGGACGCGGACGCGCCGCTGGTGCCCCCGGCCGACGCGGAGGACGCCGAGGGGCCGGTGGACACCGGGGCGGCGGCGATCGAGGCGGCCGCGCTGCTGCGGGTGGCGCACGCGCTGGAGACCGCGCGAACGCACACGCCCGCCGCCCCGGCGCCGGACCCCGCGCGCCGTGTGACGGCCGCCAGAGCGCGGGCGCACGCGATCGTGCGGACGCTGGAGAGCGACCACCTGGGAACGCACGGCCTCGGCCAGGGGTCCTACGGGACCGCCGACGGGCTGGTCACCGGGATCGAGTCCGTGTGGGGGAACTTCTTCCTCGCGCTGGCGGCGGCGATGGCCCTGGGCACCGTCCCCGCGGACCTCGTCTGACCTCTCAGTCCCGCGCCACCGGACGAATGGCGCGGGACCGGAAGCCGTACCGTGATGACGGTGTGCTCACGGGCGGAGGTACGCTGGCGCGACAGGGACCCGTTGGGTTCCTCCACGCACCTCTCCTCGCAAGGGGACATCCACCAAGGTTCGCGTCCATGCCCACCATCCTGCTCGCGGAGGACGACCCCGCCATCAGCCGCGCGGTCAAGCAGTCGCTGCTACTCGAGGGATACCGGGTCGTCACCGTCGATGACGGCGTCGCAACGGTCGCCGCGGTCAGCAAGGACGCCCCGGACCTGCTCGTCCTGGATCTGATGATGCCCGGTCTGGACGGGCTGTCGGTGTGCCGCGTCCTACGGGCCCAGGGCGACCGGACGCCGATCCTCGTCCTCACCGCCCGGACCCAGGTCTCCGACCGCGTGGCCGGACTCGACGCCGGTGCGGACGACTACCTCGTCAAGCCCTTCGAGCCCGAGGAACTGCTCGCCAGGCTGCGCGCCCTGCTGCGCCGGGCGTCGCCGAGCGTCGCGGACGACAGGGCGGAGGCGGAACTGACCGCGTCCGATGTGCGGCTCGACCCCGGATCGCGCCGGGTTTGGCGCGGCGCAGAGGAGATCGTCCTGTCCCGAACGGAGTTCGACCTGCTTGAGCTGCTGATGCGCAACCGCGGGGTGGTGGTGGACCGCGCCACGATTCACGAACGTGTCTGGGGCTACGACTTCGGCGCCGGTTCCACGAACCTCAGCGTGTTCATCAGCCATCTGCGACGCAAACTGGCCCGCCCGGGCGCCTCCGAGGTCATCCACACCGTCCGGGGCGTCGGCTACACGATCCGCGCGACGTGAACCGCCCCCGTCGGGCCCGGCTGAGTCTGCGTCTGACCTTCTCGTTGCTGTTCGCCGCGATCGCGGCGCTGGTCGCCATCGGAGTGGGCACCCTGAGCTACGGCCTGGCATCCGCGCTGATCTGGCGGGAGACCGAGGACGACTTCGCCCGCGCAGTGGAGGCGGTGGCGGAACGCGCCGTCGACGAGGGCGACGTGACGACGGAGGATCTGGTCGAACCGGAGCCGAATGAGACGGACCTCGGCGACATGCTGGCCGGATCCCGCACGTTGATCGGCCAAATCCTGGGCCCGGCGGGGAGGATCGTCGACGCGGGCCGTCCCTGGCCGCTGCCGGTGTCGGACACCGACCGGTGGGCGGCGAGGGCCGCAGAACCCGGCCTCACCGCGAGCAGTGAGGTGGAGACGAACGGTGAGCGGGTGCGGATCACGGCAGTCTCCCTCGGCGGCGCGCGCGGAGCGGTCCAGGTGGCACAGCGGCTGAGCGAGGTGGACGGACTGCTGGCCAACCTCAGGAGCAGCGTCATCGCGGTGGGCGTCACGGTCTCGGCCGCCGCCGGGGTGTGCGGCTGGTTTGTGGCGGGTCGGGTGACCCGCGGGCTCGTCCGGCTGACACGGGTGGCCGAGGAGGTGGCCCACACCGGGCGGCTGGACCTGCCCGTGCCCGCAGGCGGACGGGACGAGGTCGGCCGACTGGGCGCGGCCTTCGACGCGATGCTGGGTCGACTCGCCCGGTCCAAGGACGCCCAACAACGGTTGGTGCGGGAGGCGGGCCATGAACTGCGCACTCCGCTGACGAGCCTGCGCGCCAACATCTTCCTGCTGCACCGTTTCGAGGACCTGCCGCCCGCCGCCCGAGGGCCGCTGTTGGCGGACCTGACGATGGAGTCCAGGGAACTGATCCAGCTCGTCGACGAGCTGGTGGAACTCGCGACGGACACCCGCCAGCCGGAGGAGGTGGAGCCGGTCGAACTCGCCGCGATCGCGGGAGGGGTGGCCGAACGCTTCCGGGTCCGTGCCGGTCGGGAGATCACCGTCGAGGCCGACTCCACCGCCGTCGACGGTCGGCCGCTGGCCCTGGAACGCTGCCTGTCCAACCTGATGGAGAACGCGACGAAGTTCGATTCGTCCGGAGAACCGCTGGAGATCGTGATCTCCCGGGGCCGCGTCGAGGTCAGGGACCGCGGCCCCGGCGTGCCGGACCTGCCGGAGGGTCGGCTCTTCGACCGCTTCTACCGGGCCCCCGAGGCCCGCGGAACGCGAGGCTCGGGGCTGGGTCTGGCGATCGTACGGGATGTGGTGGTCTCGCACGGTGGAACGGTGTTCGCCGGGAACCGCGAGGGCGGCGGCGCGGTGATCGGCTTCGAGCTGCCTGAGCGCTGAGCCGAGCGCCCTCACACGGGTGCCCGGGCCCGCCCGCGGCCGCCGCCCAGCAGCGAGGGGCGCCTGCGCGCGGACAGGTCCTCGGCCCACCCGAACGCGCACGCCGCCACCAGGAGCAGCAGGATTTCCACGCCCACCCAGGCCAATGCCTCCGGCACGAACCACTCGGCGAACACACCGTTCTCGGCGAGCCACCAGATCACGAGCAGCAACGGGTAGTGCCAGACATAGACGGTCACGGCCCGGGCGTTCATCCGGCGGCTCAGTCCGCGGAGCCAGGCCCATCGGTGGAGCAGCCCGGCGCCTGGCCGGAAGCGCAGCAGCATGACGATGAACGCGAGGGACAGCAGAGTGTTCAGTACGGCGCTGTCGTACAGGGTGAGCGAGGCGAACTCGACCTCCGGCTCGTCCCCGAGCGACCACCACAGACCCACGGCGACCAACACGGCGGAGAGGGACACGGCGACCCAGGCGCTCATCCGGGACAGCAGTCCGTCGTGGTGGGCGAAGCCGATCAGCCAGCAGGCCAGGTAGACGACGAGGCTGCTGAGCAGCCCCTCCGAGCCGGACAGCATCGAGGACAGGAGACTCTCGCCCTCGAAGGCGAGCAGGTCGAGGGCGAAGACCGCGCCCACGGCGGCCGCGACCACCAACCAGGGACTCAGGCGGAACAGGCGCAGCAGCAGGGGGGAGAGCAGGACGAACCACAGGTACGTACGCAGGTACCACAGCACTCCGCTGAACGCATCGCCGATCTCCAAACCGTTGGAGGGCGGATGACCCAACGGGAGGAGCCAGTAGAGCGTCTCCCACGACAGCGGAAGGGGGTCGCCCGCAGAGAGCGACTCCCACGACATCAGCGGCAGGGCGATCAGCGCCATCAACCACATCGGGGGCAGCAGTCGGCGCAGTCTGCCGCGGATGACCCGTAGGGTTCCCCTCCGCCGGTCGAGAGACGAGGCCATCAACGATCCGCCGAGCGCGAACATGATGCCCATCGACGGGAAGACCACCGACAACCAAGCCAGTTCGACGGTGTGCAGCAGCACCACGCGGACGATGGCGACGCCGCGTAGGAGGTCGAGGTAGCCGTCACGCCCCGCCGCCGGAGCGGAGCCCGACGGCGTGGGGGCCCGCTCACCCTCCTCGCCGACGGTCGGGGGAGTGTTGTTACCGGTGTGTGACACAGCTTTCTTCCTCACTCGGTGAATCACGTGGGGTGGCGAACGGAAGGCGCCGTGACCGGGGTCGGGGTCGGGGTCTCGGCGCGCGCGTCCCACGATGGCGGCGCGGTGTGAAGGGATGTCTGGGAAACGGCTAAGAATCGGCGAAAATCCGTCCGCGGCCCTCCGTGTCCGACACCTCCGTGGCCCGGCCGCCCCCTCAGCCCCGCAGCAGGCGCCGCGCCACCGCCGACACGTGCAGCTCGTCCGGCCCGTCCAGCACCCGTGCCTGGCGCGCCACCCGTTGCAGGCGCGGCAGTGGCGTGTCCGGCCCCAACCCCTCCGCCCCGTACACCTGCGCGGCGGCGTCGGCTGCCGTCGACAGCGCCCGCGCCGCCGCCACCTTCGCCGTGGCCACCGCCGTGCGCCCCGGGTCGGTCCCGGGGTCCGCCACCGCCGACACGGCCGCCCGCACCAGGGACCGCGCCGAGGCCAGGGCGAGGTGCGACTCGAACACCAGCCCCTGCACCAGCTGGTACTCCCCCAGAGCGGGGCTGCCCCGCCCGGTGTCGCGAGCGCGGTCGAGCAGCAGCCCGAACGCGCGCTCCGCCTGCCCGAGCCAGCGCAGGGCGCGCAGCGTCCGCCCGAGCCCCACCCGCGCACCCGCCACGCGCAGCCCCCCGCCGACCTCGCCCAGCACGTGGTCGGCGGCGACGGGCACGTCGTCGAAGGCGATCTCGTACTGCCCGCCAACACCCCACACGGGCAACTCCCGCACCACGCGCACCCCGGGTGCGTCGACGGGCACCGCCAGGACGGTCAGTCCCTCCCGTCCCCCGGAACCCGGCGGCCCCGTGCGCGCCACCACGATGACCAGGTCCGCCTCGCGCGCCCCGGTCACGAACCACTTCGCACCGCGCACGCGGAACCCCCCGGGTGACGGGCGCGCGGTGGTCGCGATCGCGGCCGGGTCCGACCCGCGCGCGCCCGGTTCGGTCATCGCGAAGCACGCCCGCAGCCGCCCCGAGACCAGCCCCTCCAGGCAGCGTCCGCGCAGGGCGGGTGTGGCGTACGCGTCGAGTGTCCGCACATCCAGCAGCGCCGCCGACCCGAGGGCCGACGGCCCGTGGTCGCTGCGCCCCTCGGCCTCGGCGACGGGCGCGTACCCGGCCAGCCCCAGCCCGCCTCCGCCGAGTTCCCGGGGCAGCGGCAGCGCCCACACACCCTCCCGTACCGCGAGCTCCCTCAGTTGCGCGCGTCGCGCCCGCGCCCGTCCGCCGCCCCCGTCCAGAACGTCCTCCCAGGGCTCCACCTCACGCACCACGAAGTCGCGCACCCGCCCGACCAGGTCCGCCCCCTCCTCCAACGCGTCCGTTCGCACCACCACCGCCGCCTCCTCTCCCGGCCGTGCGGGAACCATCCGTCCCCGGACGGCGACTGTTCGTGCGACAGAAAGGTCGAAGCGGACGATCGACGAGTTCCCCCGCCCCCTCCCCGAACCGACTCCTCCGGACAGAATTCGCGAGGCACACCCCATGACCTCCACTGTTCCCCCGGCCCCACCGCCCCTGGCGGGCATCCGCCCGTCCTGCGGCGGAGGCGGTGAGCCGTACCGCCACACCGCGCGCCAGCTCCGGTCCCTCGGCGCCGGGGTACCGGACGCCCCGGCCGACGGCGCCCCCGCCTCCTCCCGCCTCCGGCTCCCGCACGGCGTCGGAGCCGTCCTGGACTGGCCCGCGCACGCCGACGGCGAGACCGACCTCCAGGCCCGCACGGGGCTCATGGCCGTCCACGGCCGCCGACACGGCACCCCCGAACCCCTGCCCCTGGCCTACGTCGGCACCGTGGCCGCCACCGCCCACGTCACGGGCCTCCTGGCCGCGGAACTCCTGCGCCTGCGCTCCGGGCACGCCGCGACCGTCCACACCGGCGCGGAGGCGTGCGCCCTGCTCACCGTCTCCCAGTACCTGGCCGCCGCGGCCGCCGACGACGGCGAGGCCGTCCCCCCGGAGCCGGGCAGCGCCACGTTCACCAGCGGCGACGGAGTGGACTTCGAGATCGAGGCCCTCGCCCCCGAACCCTGGGACCGCTTCTGGACCGGTCTGGGTGCTCCCAGGCGCGCGATCAGCGCGGGCTGGGCCCCGTTCCAGTTCCGCTACGCGACCGCCCGCGCACCGCTCCCGGAGGAACTGCGGTCGGCCGCCGCCGCGAACTCCTGGACGGACGTGCGAGCCGCCGCCGGGCACGCCGGGATCGGCCTGGTACGGCTCCCGGACGCCCCCCGGAACCCGCGACGGGAGACCGGGCAGCGGCCGCCCTGGGCACTGCGCCCCGTGCTCACGGACACCTCCCCTCCCGTGCGTCACTCCAGCCCCGCGTCGACCGTCGACCCCCACAGCCTTCCCCTGACCGGCCTCCGCGTCCTGGAGGCGGGCCGCCGCATCCAGGCGCCGCTGGCCGCCCACCTCCTCCGGTCGCTCGGCGCGGCGGTCGTGCGGATCGAACCGCCCGGCGGCGACCCGCTGCGCGGCATGCCTCCGACGTGCGGCGGACTCTCCGCGCGCTGGTCGGCGCTCAACCGCGGCAAGGACGCCGCCGAGGTGGACATCAAGAGCGACCGGGGCCGCCGCGACCTGCGCGACCTCGTGCGCGACGCCGACGTCTTCCTGCACAACTGGGCCCCCGGCAACGCCGAGCGGCTCGGTCTGGACGCCACCTCCCTGGCCGCGGTCAACCCGCGCCTGGTGTACGCCTACACCTCCGGCTGGGGCGGCCCGGCCGACGGCCTGCCTCCGGGCACCGACTTCATGGTCCAGGCCCACGAGGGGCTCACCGCTCCCGCGCGCGCCCCCGGCCGCGCCACGGTCGCCTCCCTGATGACCGTGCTCGACGTCCTGGGCGGTTTCCTCGGCGCCCAGGCCGTCACCGGCGCCCTCCTGGCCCGTGAGCGCCTGGGCTCGGCGGTGTCCGTGGAGAGTTCCCTGCGCGCGGCGGCCGACCTGTTGGCCGGTGGCCCCCGTGCCGGGACCCCCGCACCGGACGGCCGCAGGGTCACCACCGACCTGCGCGGTCTCGAACACGATCCGCGCCTGGGACCGCTGCTCTCCCGTACTCCCGACGGACTCCTGGCGGTCGACTCACCGTGGAGGATCTCATGACGCCCCGCACCCCAGGCTCCCCCTTCCCCGACCTGGTCCCCGCCCGCCTGCGCGCACGGTGGCGGGACGAGGGCCACTACCTCGGCACGGGCGTCTACCGGCTGTTCCGCAACGTCGCCCTGGCCCACCCCGACCGGGAGGCGGTCGTGGACGACCGCGGACGGGTGACGTACGCGGCCCTGCGCCGCGAGGTCCTGCGCGTGGCCGGGTCCCTGATCGACCTGGGGGTGCGCCCCGGCGAGGTCGTGGCCGTCCAACTCCCCAACCACGCGGCGGCGGTGGCCGCCGAACTGGCGGTCGCGGCGGTCGGCGCCGTGGCGCTGCCCCTCCCGGTGGGACGCGGCGCCTCGGAGGTCGAGACCCTGCTGCGCGACTCCGGTGCGGTGCTGCTCGTCGCCGCCGCCGAGCACCGGGGGCGCTCCCCCGTGCGGACCGCCGAGGCACTGCGCCCGCGCCTGCCCGCCCTGCGCTGGGTGGTGGGCGTGGACGCCCGGGGGCGGCTGTCGTCGGCGACCGACACCCCGGCCGCGGAGTCCGACCTGCCCGACGTGGACGCGTCCTCGGCCGCCCGGATCCTGGTCTCCTCCGGCTCGGAGGCCCGGCCCAGGATGGTGGCCTACTCCCACGACGCGCTCGCGGGCGGCCGCGGCAACTTCATCGCCTCCCTGCGGCTGGGCACCGACCCCTTCCGGGCACACTTCCTGGTTCCGCTCGGGTCGGCCTTCGGCAGCAACGCCACCTCGGTGGTGCTGGCCCGGCACGGCGGAACGCTGCTGCTCAACGACCGCTTCGACGCCGACCGCGCCCTGGCGACGATCGGCGAGCACGACCCCACCCACGTACTCGGCGTGCCCACGATGATCCGCATGATGCTCGACCTGGACCGCTGCCCCCGCCCCGGCGGCGGCGCGGTCCTGGTACTGGGCGGGGCTCCGCTGGACCCCGACACGGCCCGGCGGGCGCGCAAGGTCTTCGGCGGGCCCGTGGTCAACCTCTACGGGTCGGCGGACGGCGTCAACTGCCACACCGGCCTGGACGGCGACCCGTGCGACGAGTCCGGCCCCGGCCGTCCGGCGGGGCGGCCCGACCCCGGCGTCGTGTCCGTCCGCGTGGTGGACGCCGACGGGAGGGACGCGGCCGCGGGCGCCGCGGGCGAGATCGTGGCGCTGGGTCCGATGACCCCGCTGTGCCGTGTCGGCGGGGACGGGGGCGACCGCACCGCCGACGGGTGGGTGCGCACCGGGGACCTGGGCGTCCTGGACGGCCGGGGCCTGCTGCGGGTGGTCGGACGGCTCAAGGACGTGGTGATCCGGGGCGGCGCCAACATCAGCCCGGTCGAGGTGGAGGCCGCCGTGCGCACCCACCCGGCCGTGTCGGACGCCTGCTGCTTCGGGATCCCGGACCGGCTCATGGGCGAGCGGCTGGTCGCGGCGCTGGTGCCGCGCGGCGGCGCGGAGCCGCCGGACGTCGCGGCACTGGCCGTCCACCTCAAGGAGGGCGGGTTGGACCCGTGCAAGTGCCCGGAGCGGGTCCTGCGGGTCGACCGGCTGCCCCTGACCGCCGCGGGCAAGGTGGACCGGGCGGCCCTGCGCTCCCTCGTCGACTGACCGCGGCCGACCGGCGGACGCGTCGCCGCGGCGAGCCCCGGTGGCGGGGCCGGTCCCGCCCCGCCGCCGGGAGGGGACCGGTCCGGCCTACTCCTCGGAGTCCCCGCCCCCGTGGTCCGTGTGCCCTCCGCGGCCCCCGGCTCCGGGCTCGGCCTCGCGGCCCGCGAACGCCTCGGCGATGGTGCGCGCGTTGGCCTCGTACAGCGCGATCAGGTCCAGGTCCTCGCCGGGGTAGTTGACCACCCCGATCTGGAGCGCGCCGGAGTCGGGCAGCACCCGGCCCGCGGACATGTGCGTGTTCTCGAACACGAACGCGGGCTCGGCCCCGGCCAGATCGGCCACGTCGGAGGCGCCCGGCTGCTCCGGCCCGTAGGTCCCGACCAGATCCGCCCCGGCGAGGTCGGCGGCCCAGGCGGCGTAGACCTGCGCGACGGCGCGCGGCGCCTCCCGGTCCGGCCACTGCCCGGCGAGGTCCCCGGCGATCCGCACGCGCTCCTCGTCGAAGGCCGACAGCCACGCCTGGGCGGCGTCGGAGGTGCCGAACAGCCCGCCCAGGCGGGTGACCTCGGCGGCGACGGTGTCCGGGGAGTTGTCCAGCTCCACCTCGACCGTCTCCGCGTCACCGCCCGCCGCGTCCGTGATCTGCCGGGCGAACGGCTCGAAGGGGCTGTAGAGCACGTAGTCCGCCTCGGCCACGGCCGCCAGGTCGGAGGGGGCGGGCTCGTACTCGGGAGCGTGCTGGACGTCGGCGGGCACGATCACCGTGACGTCCTCGGCCCCGGCCGCGGCGGCGAACGCCCCCTGCCAGGTGGTGGTGGCCACGATCGCGGGCCCCTCGGCGTCGGAGCCGTCCGCGTCGTCGCCCGTGCCCGCGCCCGCGGCGCAGCCGGTCAGCAGCAGCGCGGCGGAACTCAGTGCGAGGGGTCGGAGGAGTGCGGGGTGCGGTGCCATGCGCGGCGTGTCCTTTCGGGGAGGAGGTGGGCGGCCACGGCGAGGAGCCCGGCCGTCAGGACCAGGACGGGTCCGGGGGGAAGGTCGAGGAGGAGCGCGAGGGCGAAGCCGGCGACCGTGCCGGCCAGACCGCACGCCACGGCCCAGACCGCGATCGAGGTCAGGGAGGAGCCCAGCCGGCGCGCGGCCAGGGCGGGCAGGATGGTGAGCGCGTCGACCAGCAGCGCGCCGGTCAGCCGGATCGCCCCGGCCACGGCGACGGCGACGATCACCAGCAGGACGAGGGTGAACCACCGGACGCGCACACCGCTGACCAGGGCGAGTTCGCGGTCGTGCAGGAGCAGGGCGAGCTGGCGGCGGAAGAGGACGAGGAGGCCGGGGACGAGCACGGCCAGGCAGCCGAGGATGACCAGGTCGACGGTGCGCACCGACAGGATCGAGCCCCACAGGAGGGCGAAGGCGCCGGCGGCGTTGGTCCCCGAGACCGCGATGAGCAGCAGCGCCGCCGCCATGGCCAGGCTCATCAGCAGCCCCATCCCGCCGGACAGGCCGCCGGGCCGGTCCGCCAGGGGGCTGACCGCCGCTCCGGCGCAGGCGCAGGCCACCAGCGCGCACAGGGTGGGATCGGCCCCGGTGAGCAGTCCGACGGCGATCCCCAGCAGGGCGACGTGCATCATCGCGAAGCGCACCGGCATGATGTCCAGCCCGACGATGAGCACCCCGACCAGGGGCAGCCCGACCGCGCCCAGGAACAGTCCGAGGGCGGCGCGTTGGACGGCGGGCATGGCCAGGAGGGCGATCAGGGTGTCCGCGTCGGTCACGCGGCCTCCCGGAGCCGGCCCGCCGCCATCTCCAACCGCCGGTCGCAGTCGGCCGCGAGGTCGGGGTCGTGGGTGACGACCAGGGTCGTGACCCCCAGGGAGAGCAGGTGGCGGGCGGCCTCGCGGCGGGCGTCGAAGTCGAGCGCGGCGGTCGGCTCGTCGGCCAGGACCACCCCCGCGCCGGCGGCGACGCGCCCGATCACACGCGCCAGATGCACGCGCTGGAGCTGCCCGCCGGAGAGGGTGGCGACCGGTCGGTTCAGGAGGTGTCCGACGCCGAGGTCGTCGGCGGCGGCGTGGGCGGACCCCGTGCCGGGTCCGCCGCTTTCGAGGAGCTCGCGGACCAGGAGGGGGAAGGACCCCGCCGACTGGCGTTGCGGGATCCACGCGCACGCGCGTCGGCGCCGTGCCCAGTCCCGGGCGGTGCGGGCGACGTGCCCGTCGACGGCGATGGTGCCGGAGGAGGGTCGGTGCAGTCCGAGGACCGCGCGGACCAGGGTCGACTTGCCCGAGCCGTTCGTGCCGACCAGGGCGACGCGGCTTCCGGCCCCGATGTCGAGGTCGACCCCGTCCACGGCCCTGACCGGGCCGTGGTCGCAGGTCAGTGCTTCGATCCGGATCCCGGCTCCCGGTGCTGGCACGCCTCACCCGCCTTCCGTTGGACGGTGCCCTCCCGACAGGAGTCGTCACAAACCGGCGCGGAGTTCCCGGATCACGACATCACGGCATCAGCAACGGCACGGACGCCCCGGGCGGCGCAACGGCCGCCCGGGGCGGGCGCGGGCGACTCCGCGGACGGGACGGACCCGTCGCGGTCCGCCCCCCGTGGCGCCTCCGCGGTGGCCTCGGCGACCGCAGAGGCGGTACGGGGGGCGTCGTCGCCCCACCGCCGCCCTCGGCGCGGAGGGCGGCGGTGAACTCAGTGGTGTCCCCCGTGCGCGTCCTCGCCGCCGTCCCCGGCGGTCATCGGCTGGACGGGCACGGCGACCTCCAGTTCCTCCTCGCTGGCGAAGGTCAGGGTGAGGGTGACCTCGTCGCCGACCGCGAGCGGCTCGGGCAGGTCGTTGACCATGACGTGGTAGCCGCCCGCCATCAGTTCGGTCGCACCGCCGCCGGGGACGGGGATCTCCTCGACGGCGCGCATCATCGAGGCCCCGGAGTCGGTGGTCCCGGTGGTGTACAGGCCCACGTCGTCGGAGGCGTCGGCGGCCGCCGCGGTGATGGCGTCGTCGGCCTCGGCTCCGTTCTCCACGCGCAGGTAGACCGCGCCCACCTCCGGGTTGGCGGGTTCGGGCATCCACGCGCCGGAGATCCGCAGGTCCGCCGCCTCGGCGGCGCCCCGGTCCGCCGCGCGGGCGTCGGCCGGGGCTCCGCGGGCGGCGGTCTCCCCGGTCCCCCCGCAGGCGGTGACGGCCAGGAGGACGGCCACCGCCGCGGCGGCACCCGGTGCACGGCGTCCCGCGCCGGCCCCTTCACTCGGCATGCTTCCTCGTTCCCCCTCGTGTGCGGTGTCGGCCGGTGCTCCCCGGCGCTCGGATACGGAGTCGTCGGATCCCCCGCCCCGGTTCCCGGCCGGTCGGCGGTCTCACAACAGCGTTCCGGCCAGGCCGGACCCGCTCTCGGGCACGGGCGGAACCGCGAACACGGCGCTCCCCTCGTGCCGGATGAAATCGTTCAGCGCGTCCGCGCCCTCGTCGAGACTGGTCTGCACGGCCGTGAAGCCCGACCTCGGATCGGCCTGCCAGGCGGTGAAGAGCAGCCCCGCCTGTCTGCGCCCCCCGGTGTCCCACCCCAGGTCGTAGTTGAACCCCCTGCGCAGCATCCGTGCTCCCAGGGTGCTCTCCGGGCTGGCGAGCCGGACGTGCGCACGGCGCGGGATGACCGGTTCCCCGTCGTCGTCGCGGGCGGCCAGGTCGGGTCGGTCGTCCTCCCCGTCGCCGCCCAGCGGCGCGCCGTCCGACAGGCGGCGGCCGATCACCGCCTCCCGCTCACCGGTCTCCAGCGCGAACCAGTCGTGGAGCAGCATGCGGATACGCCGGACCACGACGTAGGAGCCGCCGTCCATCCACGCCAACGCCTCCTCCGGGTGCGCGGCCAGGACCTGGGAGTCGAACAGGGGCTCGGCCGGTTCCGGGTTGACCGTGCCGTCGACGCTGCCCATGAGGTTGCGCGGGGTGGCGGTGTGGTCCTCGGCAACCACCGGTGAGCGCTGGAATCCGGGCAGGGCCCAGCGCACCCGGACCCGGCCCCCGGCGCGGCGCAGCAGGTACTCGACGGCCGAACTGACCACCACCGGGTCCTCGGCCCCCACGTGCAGCATCAGGTCACCGCCGCACCAGCCGGGTTCGAGGTCGTCGGCGCCGAACCGCGGCAGGTCCGCCAGGTGGGGCGGGCGGCGGTCGGCCAGCCCCGCCCGGTCCAGGAGCGACCCGCCCAGGCCGACGGTGACCCCCAGGGAGGCGGGGCGCAGCCCGTCGGAGGGCGCGCCCTCGTCGACCGCGGCCAGCCCCCGCCCGTGCAGGGCGGCCGCCTCCCCGTGCCAGACGTCCAGCACCTCCCGGGCGCAGGCGCGCACGTCCGCCGCCTCCTGTGCCCGGACGTCCACGGCGAGCACCTGGACGTGCGCGGGCGTGGGCACGCGCAGGGCCGGGGGCCGCCCCGCCTCGGGGCCGCCCCGGGCGCGCACGGAGGCGAGCGCGGACCCGTCGTCCGCACCGGCGCCGACCGCGGCGGCGGAGGCGTATCCGCCCAGGCCGCCCGCGCCGAGCCCGGTGAGCCCGGCCGCGCCCGCGGCGGACAGCAGGCCGCGCCGGGAGACGCGGCGGGATCCGCTCCGGACCTCGTTCCCGGGCTCCGGCGCGCCCCCGCTCCGGGCGTCGTCCCCGGGGCCGCGCGGGGTGGCACTCACAGCAGGTCGTCCCGGAGCGCGGGCAGGAGTTCGGCGATCCGGTCGGCCTCGGTGCCCTCGTCGAACATGCCGGCCGCACGGCCGTCGGGCAGCAGGACGACGATCCGTCCGCCGTGGGTGACCAGGTACTCGCCGTCGGTCTCCTCGGGGGCCTCGATGGCGATGCCGTAGTCGGCGGCGGCCCCGACCGTGGTGTCGACGTCGCCGCGCACGCCCTGGAACTCCGGGTCGAAGCGGTCCAGCCAGGAGCGGAGCTGCTCGTCGGTGTCCCGTGCGGGGTCGGTCGAGACCATCACGACGTCGAAGTCCGCCGCGGTCTCGCCCGCATCGTCCAGGGCCAGGTTGATGTCGGCCATGGTCGTCGGGCACACGTCGGGACAGCTGGTGTAGCCGAAGAAGAGCAGGGTGAGACGGTCGTCGGCGACGTCGGCGAAGGTCCAGGGGCCGCCGTCGACCGTGGTCAGCTCCGCGGTGGAGGCGGGCATCGGTTCGTCGGACAGGTCGAGGTAGTACTCGGCGTCCGCCGTGGAGGCCCCCGTGGAGCAGGCCGCGGTGAGGGCGAGGAGGGCCGCCGACGCGGCGGCGGTCCGCCAGCGGGCGGGCCGGAGGGTCCGGGGTGTCATCTGTCTCCTTGGTGGTGGGCCGCGCGCGGATCCCGCGCGCGGTCGTGGGTCCGGGGCGGGGCGCGCCGGCGGGCGCGCCCCGGGGAGTCGGTCTCAGGCGGCCTCACGCAGCAGGCGCAGCAGGTCGCGGCGCCCGCGTGCCACCCGGGACCGGACCGTGCCGATGGGCACGCCGATACTCCGGGCCGCCTCGGCGTAGGGGACCCCCTCGATCTGGGTGAGGACGAAGGCCCTCCTGCGGTCCTCGGGCAGTGCCCTCAGCAGGTCGAGGAGGGCCAGGTACTCGTCGAACCGCCCGGGGGCGGTCCCGGCGTCGAACCGCGACCAGTCGTCCACGGGCTCGTGGCGCGGTGCGCGGCCGTGCGAGCGGTAGCGGTCGGCGACGGTGTGCCGGGCCACCGACAGCAGCCACGAGCGCACCGGGGCCCGGCCCTCGTAGCGGGTCAGACCGCGCATGGCACGGGAGAAGGTCTCCTGGGTCAGGTCGTCGACCCAGGAGGGGTCCACGCGGCGCGCGATGAAGCGCGCGACGTGGTCGCGGGTCAGCGAGAAGAGGCAGTTCATCTCCTCCACGCCGCCCTCCTTGGCCCGCAGCGCCAGGAGGGTCAGGTCCTCCCGCTCCGGGTGGCCGTCCGGGGACGGGGCGGTCCGGGCGGACGCGTGTCCGTCCGGGGGTAGGGGGGGTCGGGTCTCGACGAGCGCGGTCACGTGTGCTCCTTCGGTCACCGCGCGCGGTCGAGGCAGCGTCGGACGGCGAGGGGCCGCCCGTCGCGGCGACCGCGGGCGCGGGGATGGCTCTGGCGTTCCGGTGGCGGACCACCGGTGGCGTGGCCGTGCACGGCCGGAGCGTCGGGAGCGGGCGCGTCGGGGACGCGGGGCGGGCAGCACGGCGGGCCGCGGGGTGCCGGACGGCAGCGCGGACGGAGACCGTGTGCTGTGGTCGGGGGGCGCCGGACGCTCAGGCGGTGCGCGGAACCGGGGGCGGCCCCCGCAGGATCCGCGTGTGCCGGAGGTAGGGAAGGAGCGGCTGGGGCCGTTCCTCGTCGTTCCACGGCCCCCGGCCGGTTCCGGGTTCGGGGAGGATCCGCACCCGGCCCAGGACGACCAGGAGCGGCAGGAGGGTGAGCGCCATGAAGCGCAGGAAGGCGAAGAGGGCGTTCTCCCCGCGGTGCAGCCACCACGCGCTGAGCAGCGCGGCCACGACGTGCATGGCGAGCATCTGCCACGTCGACAGCGCCCCGCCCGCCGGGGCCTCGGCGACGCTGGCCGAGTAGGCCGCCGCGTCGGTGGCGAGGGCGGGGTTGTCGGCCGAGGCCGGGTGGGCGCCGTGCCCGCCGCCCCAGAGCTGGGTGTAGCTGAACGCCAGGTGCAGGGCGAACTGGCCCCACAGCATCCACCCGGCCAGGACCAGCGGACCGTGGCGGCGTCTGGCGGCGGCCCAGGCCATGGCCATGACCACGGCCACGCCGAGCAGGAGGCCGGCGAGGGGGACGTCGTGCCCGGAGCTCAGAGCGTGCCCGTGCGCGGACAGGCTCGCGCACACCAGGGTGAACACCCCGGCGCGCAACGGGCGGCACGGCTGGCTCTCGGACATCCCCTCCATGCTCTCACCCCCCGCCGAGACCCCCCGCCCGGGTCGCACCGTCGGCTACCCCGGCTGTGTCGCCGGGGCCGGGAAGCGCCGCCGCCAGGCCAGCGACACGTACACCAGGGCGACGAGGACCGGGACCTCGATCAGCGGTCCGACGACCCCGGCCAGCGCCTGGCCCGAGGTGACGCCGAAGGTGGCGACGGCCACCGCGATCGCCAACTCGAAGTTGTTGCCCGCGGCGGTGAAGGCGAGCGTGGCGGTGCGGTCGTACCCCATCCCGATCGCCCTGCCCAGGGCGAAGGTGCCGAACCACATGAGGGCGAAGTAGACCAGCAGCGGCAGGGCGATCCTGATCACGTCCAGCGGTCGGCTGGTGATGGTGCCGCCCTGGAGGGCGAACAGCAGCACGATCGTGAACAGCAGTCCGTACAGCGCCCACGGGCCGATCCGGGGCAGGAACACGCCCTCGTAGCGTTCCCGGCCCATCCGCCTCTCCCCCAGGCGGCGGGTGAGGAACCCGGCGGCCAGGGGGACGCCGAGGAAGATCACGACGTTGAGGGCGATCATCGCGGGGGAGACGTCCAGACCGGAGCCGTCCAGGCCGAGCCAGCCCGGGAGCAGGTCGAGGTAGAACCAGCCCAGGAGCCCGAAGGCGAGCACCTGGAAGAGGGAGTTGAGGGCCACGAGCACGGCCGCCGCCTCGCGGTCGCCGCAGGCCAGGTCGTTCCAGATGATGACCATGGCGATACAGCGGGCCAGGCCCACGATGATCAGTCCGGTGCGGTACTCGGGCAGGTCGGGCAGGAAGGCCCAGGCCAGCGCGAACATCACGGCGGGGCCGACGACCCAGTTCACCACCAGTGAGGAGACCAGCAGACGCCGGTCGCCGGTGACGGTGTCGAGGCGGTCGTAGCGGACCTTGGCCAGCACCGGGTACATCATGACGAGCAGCCCGAGCGCGATGGGCAGGGAGATCCCGCCGACCTCCAGGGCGGCCAGTACGGCGTCCAGGCCGGGGACCAGGCGGCCCAGGCCGAGGCCGACGGCCATGGCGAGCAGGATCCAGACCGCGAGGAACCGATCCAGGGTGGAGAGCTTGGCGGCGACGGAACCGGCGGCGGTGGTCGCGGTGTCGGCGCGGGTCACGTGCACGCCCGCTTCCGGTCGGCGGCGGCCGTGGCGCGGGCGGCGGCGGCGAGCTGGCCGAGGGCTCCGGCCAGGCCCTCCAGCGCCTCGGGGCGGAGCCGGTAGTAGGTGTAGCGCCCGCACGGCTCGGTCTCGACCACCCCGGCCTCACGCAGGACCCTCAGGTGGTTGGACAGGTTGGTCTGCCTCGCGCCGGTCTCCTCGACCAGGTGCGTGGTGCACAGCGTCTCGTGGGCGAGCAGGGCGACGATCCGCGTGCGCAGCGGGTCGCCCAACACCCTGATCAGATCAGTGTCGGCTGATGTCAGCATGGACTGATACTCTCACATCAGCCAGAGCTGATGCGACACTCCGACCAACGGGAGATCCCCATGGCCGACACACCCTCCGTCCTCTTCGTCTGCGTGCACAACGCGGGGCGCTCCCAGATGGCCGCCGCCTGGCTGCGCCACCTGGCGGGCGACCGGGTGGAGGTGCGTTCGGCGGGCTCGGCCCCGGCGGACGCCGTGAACCCGGCCGTGGTGGAGGCCATGGCCGAGGTCGGGATCGACATCACCGACCAGCGGCCCAGGGTCCTGACCGCGGACGCGGTCGAGGTCTCCGACGTGTGCGTCACGATGGGCTGCGGCGACGTGTGCCCCCACTTCCCCGGCAAGCGCTACCTGGACTGGGCGCTGCCCGACCCGGCCGGGCAGGGCGTGGCGGCCGTGCGCCCGATCCGCGACGAGATCCGGGGGCTCGTGGCGGGCCTGCTCGACGAGCTCGGCGCGGCCGGGAACCGCTGACAAAGGACCGGCCTCAGCCCGCCGCACCGGAGGGCGGGCAGTCGCACGCGGACGAGCGCGCCGCGGCCGGCTCCCCGTCGGGCCGGCGCCGCTCCAGCAGCACCGTGTCGCGCCACACCCCGTGGTGGCGGGCGATCCGCTCACGCACTCCCAGCGTGCGGAAGCCCGCCGCGCGGTGCAGGGCCAGACTCGCCTTGTTCTCCGGGAAGACCGAGGTCTGGAGCGTCCAGAGCCCGCCCGCGTCGGCGGCGGTGACCTGGCGGTGGATGAGCGCCCTGCCGACCCCGCGCCCGCGCGCCCCCTCCGCGACGTAGACGGAGGTCTCCGCGACCCCGGCGTACACCTTCCGGTCGGAGACCGGCGCGGCCGACGCCCACCCGACGACGCGCCCGCCGATCTCGGCGACCCAGCGGTGGCCGGGAAGCCACCGGGCGTCCAGGTCGCGCGCGTCGGGCACCTCGGTCTCGAAGGTGGCGTGCCCGGTGGCGATGCCCTCCGCGTAGATCCGCAGCACGTCGTCGGTGTCACCGGCGTCCATCTCCCGCACGGCCACGTCCTCGGGCAGGTCGGCGGGGCAGCAGGGACGGGAGGACAGCAGGCCCATGACGGCGTCGGCGGCGTGCGGCAGGCCGGTGCAGCAGGCGGGGTTGACCGCCACGTGCGTGGACGTGCCGACCTTGGCCAGGGTCACGAAGCCCACGTCGGCGAGCTTGCGCAGGTGGTGGGAGACGGTGGGCTGACGCAGACCGACCGCGTCGGCCAGCGCGCCGACGCTGATCGGGGCGGGCGCGGCGGCCACGGCGTGCAGCAGGCGCACGCGCGCGGGCTCGGCCAGGCAGGCGAACCAGGAGGCGTAGGTCTCGGCGTCCTCGGAGCGCAGGGGCTCGGCGGCCGCCCGCGCGGGTGTCGTGGTGGTCATGGCCCCATTATCAACGATGATCTATATCGACCGTCATCGATGTTGATTTCATCGATGTGGATCTCTACAGTTCCACCATAGACGCCAGTCGATGAAGAGGAGTGCGTCATGGAGGAGTACCCCGTCGTGGTGATCGGTGCCGGTCCGGTGGGTCTGGCCGCGGCTGCGGAGTCGGTCGCACGCGGCCTGCCGGTCCTGGTCCTGGAGAGGGGGGAGGCCCCGGGCGCGGCGGTCGCGGAGTGGGGCCACGTGCGGCTGTTCTCCCCCTGGCCGGACCTGGTCTCCCCCGCCGCCGAGCGGCTGCTGGCCGACACCGGCTGGCGTCGCCCCGCCGACGACGCGTACCCGACCGGCCGCGAGTGGGTCGACTCCTACCTGCGCCCGCTCGCCGACCGCCTCGGCGATCGTGTGCGCCTGAACACCGAGGTCGTCGGCGTCACCCGTCGGGGCCGCGACCGCGTGGTCGACGCCGGCCGGGCGGAGCTGCCGTTCACCGTGCGCGTGCGTACCGCCGGAGGCGAGGAGCGCCTGACGGCCCGGGCGGTCATCGACGCCTCCGGCACGTGGGGGACCCCCAGCCCGCTGGGCGGCGACGGCCTGCCCGCCCTGGGCGAGGAGGCGTGCGCCGACCGGATCGCGCACCGCGTCCCCGACCCCGCCGACCCCGCCGACCGGGAGCGGTACGCGGGCCGCACCACCGCCGTCGTGGGGCGCGGCCACTCGGCGCTGACCGCGCTGGTGGCCTTGGCCGCGATCGCCGAGGAGGTCCCCGGCACCCGGGCGGTGTGGGTGCTGCGGCGCGGTGGGGTCGGTGACGCGTTCGGCGGGGGCGGGGCCGACCAGCTCCCGGCGCGCGGAGCCCTCGGGGAGCTGGCTCGGAGGGCCGTCGAGTCCGGACACGTCCGCGTGGTGACGGGCTTCCGCACCGCCGGGGTCCGCGAGCGCGACGGAGGCCTGGTCCTCACCGACGACGACGGCCGGGACCTGGAGCCGGTGGACGGGGTCGTCGCCCTCACCGGGTTCCGCCCCGACCTGTCGTTCCTCTCCGAGATCCGGCTGTCGCTGGACGCCACGCTCCAGGCCCCCGTGGAGCTCGCCCCGCTGGTCGACCCGAACGTCCACTCCTGCGGCACCGTCTACCCGCACGGCGTGCGCGAGCTGTCCCACCCCGAGGAGGGGTTCTACCTGGCCGGGATGAAGTCCTACGGCCGCGCGCCCACGTTCCTCGCCCTGACCGGCTACGAGCAGGTCCGGAGCGTGGTGTCGCTGCTCGGCGGGGACCGCGAGGCCGCCGAGCGGGTGGAGCTGACGCTGCCCGAGACCGGCGTGTGCGGCGGCTCGGGCCTGTTCGACGAGGCCGCGTCCGCCGACGGGGACGGCGGCTGCTGTGGCGGATCCGGCCCGGAGACCGTCGAACTCACCGGGTCCGCCCCCGCGAACTGAGGCGTGCGCCCGCGGCCGGGCGGTGTCCGCTCCGGACCTCAGCGGCGCCGTCTCCGGCGGATCGACGGCATCAGGAGCAGACCGACGACCAGTCCGGCCACGGCGGCGCCCGCCAGGGTCGCCCACAGGGGCGCCGCGACCGAGACCACCAGGAGCTGGATCTGGGTCGACTGCCGGTTCTGCGCCACGAAGACGACGACGCCGACCAGGATGACCAGGGCCACCCAGACCCGGACGGGGATCCGCGCGAGGACGCTCCGCCGCTCGTCAGGAGCTTCACCGGTCATCGCGCCCTCCGTCCCGCCCGACGGTCGTACGGGGTCCGCGGCACGGGCCGCGGCACCGACCCGGGGCCGTCCTCTGGGGTCTGCCCGCTGCGCCGCCTCCTCCCGGGCACCCAACGGTCAAGTCTCGGCCCGGACTCGACAGGTGCGCGTGCCGCTCCCCGCGGCCCGTCACAAGGGTGCCGGTGACCACCGCGGTGGTCACCGGCACCGAACCCCCGGCACGGGACGCCCTCCGAGGGGCGTCCGCGTCCGCTACCGGCCTCCGGTCCCGCCGAGCGCCGCCGCCGTCGCGGCCTCGGGCGACAGGTCCAGGCGGCGCAGCAGCTGGGCGTTGAGGGCCACGACCACGGTGGACAGCGACATCAGCACCGCGCCCACGGCCATCGGCATCACGAACCCCACGGGTGCCAGCACACCGGCGGCGAGCGGAACCGACACGAGGTTGTACCCCGCCGCCCACCACAGGTTCTGCCTCATCTTCCGGTAACCGGCCCGGGAGAGCTCGATGACCGACAGGACCGACCGGGGGTCGTCGCTGGCCAGGATCACCCCGGCCGAGGCGATGGCCACGTCGGTACCCGCGCCGATCGCCAGACCGACGTCGGCCCGCGCCAGGGCGGGCGCGTCGTTGACGCCGTCCCCGACCATGACCACCCTGCGGCCCCGCTCCTGGAGTTCGGCGACCCGGGCGCCCTTGTCCTCGGGCCGCACCTGGGCGAAGACCCGGTCGATGCCCAGGTCGTCCGCGACGGTCCTGGCGACCGCCTCGGCGTCGCCCGTGACCATCACGACCTCCACCCCCAGGGCGTGCAGCGCCCGGACGGCCTGGCGCGACTCCTCGCGGACCTCGTCGGCCAGCGCCAGCGCGCCGATCACCTCGCCGTCGGCGAGCACGTGCAGGATGATCGCCCCCTCGGTCCGCCAGGAGTCGGCCACCGGCAGTTCGTCCGCGCCGTGGGAGCGCAGCATCCCGGGACCGCCGACGCTGATCCGCGCGCTCCCGACCGTGGCGGCCACGCCGACCGCGGTGGACGCCCGGAAGTCGGCCGCTCCGGGAACGTCGAGGCCGCGGCCCCGGGCGGCGGCCACGACGGCCCGGGCGAGCGGGTGTTCGCTGTCGGCCTCCACGGCGGCGGCCAGGGCCAGCACCTCGTCCGCGCCGCGCCCGGCGGCGGGGGCCACGTGGGTCACCACAGGCTCGCCCTTGGTCAGGGTCCCGGTCTTGTCGAACAGGACGGTGTCGGCGGTGCGCATGCTCTCCAGGGCCATGCGGTCCTTGATCAGGACGCCGCCCCGCGCGGCGCGCTCGGTCGCGATGGAGACCACCAGGGGGATCGCCAGCCCGAGGGCGTGGGGGCAGGCGATGACCAGGACGGTGATGGTCCGTACCAGGGCCTGGTCGGGCATGCCGAACAGCGACCACGCGGCCATGGTGAGGACGCCGGCGGCCAGGGCGAACCAGAACAGCCAGGCGGCGGCGCGGTCGGCCAGGCGCTGGGCCCGCGAGGAGGAGCTCTGGGCGTCGGCGACCAGCCGCCGGATGCCCGCCAGCGCGGTGTCGTCGCCCACCGCCGTGATCCGGACGCGCAGGGCGGTGTCGGTGGAGACGGTCCCCGCCACGACCCGGTCGCCCGGGCCGCGGCTGACCGGGCGCGACTCGCCGGTGATCATCGACTCGTCCACGTCCGCGGTGCCCTCGACGACCGCCCCGTCGGCCGGGACCCGGGCCCCGGGCCGGACGACCACCGTGTCCCCGACCGCCAGGTCGGAGGGCGGCACGGTGACCACCTCGTCGCCGACGACCTTCTCCGCCTCGTCGGGCAGCAGCGCGGCCAGCGACTCCAGGGCCGAGGAGGTCTGCGCCAGGGAGCGCATCTCGATCCAGTGGCCCAGCAGCATGATGACCACCAGCAGCGCCAGCTCCCACCAGAAGTCCAGGTGGTGGGCGACCAGACCCAGGTGGGCGCCCCAGGAGGCGAGGAAGGCCACGGTGATGGCCAGGGCGATCAGCAGCATCATGCCCGGCCGGAGCGCCCTGACCTCGCCGACGGCGCCGGCCAGGAAGGGCCAGCCGCCCCAGAGGTACATCACGGTGCCCAGGAGCGGGGAGACCCAGACGATACCGGGCAGGTCGGGGAGGGTGTAGCCGACCAGGTCGGCGAACATGCCGCTCAGCCCGACGGTGGGCACCGCCAGGACCAGCATGAGCCAGAACATGCGGCGGAACTGGCCCACGTGGTCCCCGTGACCTGCGTGGTGCGCGTGGTGTCCGTCAACAGTGCCGGTGCCGTGACCGCCGTGGTTCTCGTGGCCATCGTGGTGTGCGGGGGCGGTGTCGACGCCGTGCCCTGCGTGGTGTGCGTGGTGACCGTGACCGCCGTGGTCCGGGTGTGTGTCATGCGGAGGGGGTGTCGCGTTCATGTCGATGAACATATACCCCCCGGGGGTATTAAACAAGGGTGACCCACGTCACCCTCCGGGAAGTGCACACAGTTCCACGAACCACCCCGAACCACCATGGACTTTTTTACCCCCTCGGGGTATGTTCGCCCTCAACCCGGAAATACCCCCATGGGGTATATGGGGCGGCCACGTCGACCCCACCCACGAGAAGAGGCACCATGACCCGTCTGGAACCGCTGACCCCGGAGACCGCGCGCGGCAGCGCCAGGAAACTCCTCGCGGAGCTCGTCGAACGCAACGGCCGGGTCGGGCCGATGGTGCGCACGATGGCGCACTCACCCTCGGTCCTCGGCGGATACCTCGAACTGAGCCGCGCGATGAAGCGCGCCAAGCTGGACCGGACCATCAGCGAACGGATCTCCCTCGCGGTCCAGGCGCACCAGGGCTGCGCGGTCTGCCTGGCCGCGCACACCGCCGCGGCCCGTTCCCTCGGCGTCAGCGAGGAGGAGATCGAACTCGCGCGCGCCGGAACGTCCGCGGATCGCGCCATCGCCGCGATCGTCGAGTACGCCATGCGGGTGCACACCGCGCCCGCGACGATCACGGACGAGCACATCGAGGAGCTGCGGGCGTACGGCTACGGCGACCGGGAGATCGCCGACGTGGTGGGCGTCGTGGCGCTGAACGTGCTGACCGGCGCGTTCAACCTCGCCATCGGCCTCGAACCGGCCGAGACTCCCACCGCCTGAGTCGGACCCGTCCCGAGCACGACACCAGGACGACCCCCCCGGTCACGAAGGAGCGATGGTATGTGCGGCAGCAGCAGTCGCGGAACGACGACCGTGTCGGCGGACATCCGGGCCGGCGCCCAGGACGGGCCGGTCGGCCCGCACGTCGCGCCGAGCGCGGACTGGCACCTCAGGGGCGAGTGGTTCGACGTCTGTAGCTGCGCGCTGCCCTGCCCCTGCACGTTCGCTCAGGCGCCCACCCACGGGGACTGCCTGTTCACGCTCGCGTGGCAGGTGCACGAGGGCCACCACGGGGACACGGACCTCGGCGGGCTCGGGGTCGTGGCCCTCGGCGAGTTCGAGGGCAACATGTGGGTCGACGACCCGAACGCCATGATGAAGCTGATGTTCTACATCGACGCCAAGGCCGACGCCGCCCAGCGGACCGCCCTGGAACGCGTCTTCACCGGCCGTGAGGGGGGCTGGCCCGGGCAGTTCGGCTCCCTCGTCGGGGAGCTGCGCGGCATCGAGTACGCGCCCGTCCGGTTCCACGCCGAACCCGACCTGGCGCACTGGGAGGCGGAGGTGGACGGTCGGGTGAGGGTCGGTGTCAAGGCCCTCACCGGCCCCACGGCCGACCCGGACCACCGGGCCCAACTGATCAACGCACCGGGCGCCGAGGTCGGTCCCGGACAGATCGCGACCTGGGGCGTCGTGGAGGAGGACCACGCGGTCGGCTTCGACTTCTCCCACCCCTACAAGGGCGGGTCCAGCAAGCACTTCCCCTTCGACTGGCGTCCCGGGTGACCAACGGCCGCGCCCACCCCGGCCGCCGTCCCCGCTCCGGCTCCGGAGCGGGGACGGCCCGTGCCACGTCGGCGCCCCGCAGGCCCGCCTCACTCCTGGGCCGAGGCCTCCTGGACGAGGAAGAACTCGTTGCCGAAGGGGTCGGTGAACCAGGTCGCCCGGCCGCCCCACGGCACCGTCTCTGGGGGCTGCCTGAAATTCACGCCCTCGGCCGTCAGCGCCGCGTAGTCGGCGTCGACGTCGTCGGTGAGGAGGGAGATGCCGCACAACCGCGTCGCCGCTCCGGGCGGCTCCTGGCCGTACACCTCCGGCTGCCCCAGGACCAGCGCGGTCTCCGCCCCGCGCGGTGCCACGGTCAGCCACCGCATCGGACCCGTGGTGGTGTCCTCGCGCTTCTCCCAGCCGAGCACGCCGACGTAGAAGCGCAGCGCCTCCTCCTGGTCACCGACCAGGACGGTGGTCGAATGCATCCCGCTGATCATGCGCCCAACCTACGCCGCGCGCCCGCCCCGACCACTCCCCCACCTGTGCGTTTGCCGAGCCTTTGCCCCTCCGGCCGTGACCGCTCAGGCACCGTGCCGGTGCTCGCGCGGCGTGCGCCCGTAGCGGGAGCGGAAGGCGTGGTTGAAGGCGCTGAGCGATCCGAAGCCGCTCGCGTGGGCGATGTCGCCGACCGTGCGCCTCGCCCAGCCCGGGTGCCGGAGCCGGTTCGCCGCCCGTTCCAGCCGCAGTTCGCGGATCACCCGGGCGGGCGTCGTGTTCCGGCTCCGCAGCGCGTACTGGACCGAACGCGGCGACCAGCCCAGGAGCCGGGCCAGGTCGGCCGGGGCGAAGGAGGAGTCGTCGCAGTGCCGGCGGACCACGGCGCGCGCCTGTGACAGCAGGTCGTCCGCCGCGCTGGGGACGCCTCGCGCCATCAGCACCACCGCCGACTCGACGGTACCGACGAACGACGGCGCGTCCATGTCCCGCCACTGCAGGGACACCTCCCGCACCATCGCGGCGAAGACCGCGCCGACCCCCCGGTGCAGTTCCCACACCAGCGGGTCGGCCGGTGCCGCCGCCGGCCAGAGCCGTCGGGGAAGCGACATGATCAGGGCACGCGCCCGGTCGTCCTGCTCCAGGGTGAACCCCCGCTCCATGGAGACCACGGCCGCCGTCCCGGCCCCCAACGAGTGGCGGGCGTCCGGTCCCGTGAGCCGGAGGACCCCCTGGGAGGGGATCACGACCCGCAGACCGTCGTCGCCGTCCTGTTCGCCGGGCGGCCGCTCGTAGGCGACCGCGGACGACCAGAAGTCGACCAGCTGCAGGTCGGCTCCGCGCTGGACGCGGGTGCCCCCCGCGAAGCGGTCGGGCTCCCGGAAGGCGAACCGGAGCCTGCCGTGGTTGCGCACCACGTGGTCGCGCCAGTAGCAGGTCCGCTCGGGAGGGGGCACGGAGCCGGTGTCGGCCGCCGTCGCGACGTATCCGGGTGAACTCATCGCGCTCCCGCTGTTCCTCGGCGGAGTGCGCGCTTCCGTCAGCCGGTTGCGCGCGACCGCAGGACCCGCGACGCCCGGGTCCCTACGGTGAGGGTACGGCCGCAGTTGCCGATATCACACCCCCGCCTGGCAGAACGGAGTTGACAGCCGTGCAGCATATCGACGTCGACGGCGCCCGAATCGGCTACGAGGACCGCGGGCCGGCCGGAGGAGAGGTGTTCCTCCTCAGCCACTCCCTCTTCTTCGACCGCCGCATGTTCGACCCGCTGGTCGGCGTCCTCACCGACGCGGGCTATCGCACGGTCGCCTTCGACCACAGGGGACAGGGTTCCAGCTCGCCCGCGGGTGCGGTCGGGGAGCTGTCGATGGACGCGCTCACCGAGGACGCCGCCGCGCTGATCCGCGCGCTGGACCTGGGACGGGTGCACGCGGTGGGCAACTCCATGGGCGGCTTCGTGACCCTCCGGCTGGCCGCCCGCCACCCCGACCTGGTGCGCACCGCGGCCGCGCTGGGCTCGTCCTGCGAGGAGGAGTACAAGCTGGACGAGTTCGCGCCCCTGGTCGCGGCGCTCGGCGAGCACGGCGGGGCGCCGCAGGTGGACACGCTGACGCACATCATGTTCGGTGACGCCACACTCGCCGCGGGCGGACCGGTGGTCGAGCGCTGGCGGGAGAGGATGGCCGCGCTGGGTCCGTCGATCGGGGACTGCGCCCACCAGGTCATCCACCGCACCCGCCTCTACGAGGAGCTCTCCGGCTGCCGGGTACCCGTCCTGGCCGTCGCCGGAGCGGAGGACCACGCCTACCCGCAGCCGATCTCGGGCCGCAACATCGCCGCGGCGTCCGGGGGCAGGGAGGAGACGGTGGCGGGAGCGGGGCACTCGGTGGCGCTGGAGCGCCCCGAGGAGGTCGCCGAGCTCCTCATCTCCCACGCGAGGCGGTCGGGGTGACGGTGCGGGGCAGGGCGCAACGGAACCGGGCCCCGGCCTTCCGGTAGGGACGGGGGCGCCGCGCAGGCGCACCGCGACGACATGGGATGATCCTCTGCCGTCCCCGACCGTCGGGGACGGCGGAGGGGAGCGTGCCATGGGGGAAGCGGGGGCGCCGGGACGTCGATGGCTGTGGTTCCTCCTGGTGAGCGTGGTGTTCGCGCACACCGCCCTCAACGTGGCCCGGCCGCTGATCTCCTACCGGACCATCGCCGTGGGCGGGGACGCCGTCGCGGTCGGTCTGGTCACCGCCGCCTACGCGCTCCTCCCGCTCCTCATGGCCGTCCCGCTGGGCCGGGCGACCGACCGCGCGCGGCGGACCGCCTGGATCGTCGGGCTGGGCGCGGTGGTCCTGGCGGTGGGAAGCCTGTTCCTGGCCGCCGCGACCGGGTTGGTCACGCTCGCCCTCGCCAGCACCGTGGTCGGCGCGGGCCACCTGCTGTGCATGATCGCCGGGCAGGGGCTGGTCGCCCGGTTCTCGCCGCCCGAGCACATGGACCGCGACTTCGGCTGGTACACCGCCGCCGCCTCCCTCGGCCAGCTCGCCGGTCCGCTGATCTCCGGGGCCGTCCTCGCCGACGCCTCCGGGCCGGACCTGCTCCCGGCCACCTCGACGGCGCTGTGGGTCGCCTGCGCCATGGCGGTGCTGGGAGCCGCGGGGATCCTCCCCCTGCTGTCGCTGCGCGCCCCGGCACACGCCGACCAGGGCTCGTCCCCGGCCGCCGGGGCGCGCCAGATCCTGCGCGGGCGCAGGATGACCGCGGCGCTGCTGGCCAGCCTGTCCCTGCTCTCGGCGGTGGACATCCTCACGGCCTACCTGCCGCTGATCGCCGAGAGCCGGGGTATCTCCCCGATGTACGTGGGCGTCCTGCTGAGCCTGCGCGCCGGGGCCTCCCTGGTCTCGCGCCTGTGCCTGCCCCGGCTGCTCGCGCGCTGGTCGCGCGGGAACCTGATCGTGGCGAGCACGGCGGTGGCCGGGGTGTCGCTGGCCCTGGTGGCCGTGCCCGGGGGCGGTCCGGTCCTGCTCGGGGCGGTGCTGACGGTCGGCGGTTTCCTACTCGGCCTGGGCCAGCCCCTGACCATGGCGGAGGTCGCCACGAACGCGCCGCCGGGAGCGCGCGGATCGGCGCTGGCCCTGCGCATCTGGGGGAACCGGCTCGGCCAGGTCGCCATCCCCGCGGCCGCCGCGGGGGTGGCCGGGTCGGTCGGCGCGCCGGGAGCGCTGCTGGTGTCGGCCGCCGTCCTGTTCGCCGCCGCCGTCGTCGCCCGGTAGGGGTAGGGGAGGGCCCGCGGCCGCACCTGCGAGGGGGCCCGGACGTCAGTCGTCCCCGAGGATGAGGTCGGCCATGCGCAGCAGTCGGCCGAAGTCGGCGGCGGACTCTCCCCGGAGGGCGGCCACGGCCTCCCGCAGTTCGTGGCGGCACCGGTCCAGTTCGGACACGGCCGCCGCGTCGAGACACCCGTCGGCCAGGTAGGACGAGACGAACCCGGCCACCGTGGCGTCGAGGTAGGAAGGTTCGGTGTCCGTCACGCGCCCGACCGGACCGAGGTCCGGGAAGGGGGCCGAGCGGTGTTCGGCCCACAGCAGCTCCAGCTCGGTCAGGACTCCGTCCCCGCCACACCGATCGGGCAGCTGGCGCCGGTTCCGCCGATCCCGCAGTAGCCGTTCGGGTTCTTGGCGTCGGACAGGTACTGCTGGTGGTAGTCCTCGGCGAAGTAGAACGCCCGCAGCGGCGCGATCTCCGTGGTGATCGGCCCGTACCCGGCCCGGGCGAGGACCGGCTGGAAGGCGTCCCGGGTGGCCTCGGCTGCGGCCCGCTGGGCGTCGTCGTGGTGGAGGATCGCCGACCGGTACTGCGTGCCCGCGTCGTTGCCCTGGCGCATGCCCTGGGTGGGGTCGTGGCCCTCCCAGAACACCCTGAGGACCTCGGTGTAGGAGATCCGCTCGGGGTCGAAGACCACGCGCACCATCTCGGTGTGGCCGGTCAGGCCCGAGCACACCTCCTCGTAGGTGGGGTTGGGCGTGTACCCGCCCGCGTAGCCCACGGCGGTGGTGAAGATCCCGCGCTCCGCGCCCAGGCGCCAGAACGTCCGTTCGGCGCCCCAGAAGCAGCCCATCGCCACGTCGGCGATCTGGTGGCCCTCCGGGTAGGGCGGTGTGAGCGGCGTGCCCAGGACGGTGTGCCTCGCGGGCACCGGCATCGGGGTGTCCCGGCCGGGCAGGGCGCGCGCCGGGTCGACCATGGTCGTCTTCGAACCGAACATGCGTCCAGGGTAGTCGCGGCGGGGCCGCGCCGCACGGATCGTCCGATCGTCCACAGGCCGCGACATCCCCCGGGACACGGAGGTGGGTTCGTCCTACGATGGTGTTCGTGCCCGAATCCAACCGCGGCGTCGCCATCGGCGCGAGCGCCTTCCTCCTGTGGGGCTTCGCGGCCCTCTACTGGCCCTTCCTCTCCGCCTCCGAACCCAGCGAGATCCTGGCCCACCGCATGGTGTGGTCCCTCCTCGCGATGTGCGTTTTCCTCCTGCTCGCCCGACGCGGCTGGAACTGGCTGCTCCCCCTCCTGCGCAACCCGCGCCGCCTCCTCCCGGTCGCGGCCGGGGCCGTCCTCATCGGCCTCAACTGGTGGGGGTTCATCTACTCGGTCTCCATCCAGGAGACCCTCCAGGCCTCGCTCGCCTACTTCATCAACCCGTTGATGGCGGTCTGCCTCGGCGTGCTCGTCTTCTCCGAACGCCTGCGCGCCACCCAGTGGGTCGCGGTCGGCCTGGGCAGCCTGGCCGTGGTGGTCATGACCGTCGCCTACGGCGCGGCCCCGTGGCTGTCCCTGCTCATGGCGTCGTCCTTCGCGGCCTACGGCGCGGTCAAGAAGTACGTCGACCTGGACGGCATGCAGAGCCTCACCGTCGAGACCCTCATCATGTTCCCGCCCGCTCTCGGCTACGTCGTCCACCTGGAGCTGACCGGGGACGGCACGATGTTCTCCGTCTCGCCCGGCCACACGGCCCTGCTGGTCGGCGGCGGCTTCGTCACCGCCCTGCCGCTGCTGCTGTTCGGCGTGGCCGCCCGCCGGGTTCCGCTGAACGTCATCGGCATGCTCCAGTACATCGCGCCCTCGATGATCTTCCTCATCGGCTGGCTGGTCCAGGGCGAGGAGATGCCGCCGAGCCGGTGGCTCGGTTTCGGGTTCGTGTGGCTGGCGGTGCTGGTGTTCGTCTACGACCAGATCCGCGTGGCCCGTTCCGCCCGCCGGGACGGCCGCACCCGCGCCCCCGAGCCCACCGCACCGGCCGACTGACCCCTCTTCCCCGGTTCCGGCAAACCGAAACTACCCTCGGTGACTCTGTGCTAACGTCAGGTCGCGGACGGGGCCTCCCCGTCCCGACCACAGCACCCGTCGCGGAGGGCCCGCCATGCCTGCCACCAGCCGAAGCGGACGCGCGGCGCGCGTCGTCTCGGCCGCGTGCGCGCTGGTGCCCTCCCTTCTGGGACTGCCGCTGCTCGCCGGTGCCTTCATCGCCGCGCTGTGGCTGTTCGGCGCTTCCCCGGCCCACGCCGACGGACTCGCCCTCGACGGCGCCCGGCCCCTGTCCGACGCCGTGCCGCTGAGCGGGGTCGTCGGGGTCACCGACCCGGTCACCGCCACCCTCGGCACCGTCCACCAGGGCCTGGAGGACCGCGCCGAGCGCACCGCCGGGGCCACGGAGGGCCTGTCCGACCCGGCCGACGCGGTCGGCGGGGTGGGTGTGGGGGCCCGCCGCGTCGTCGAGGAGATCAGCCCCGACCGCTGGGACGCGCCCGCCGCCGAACTCCTGCCCGGGCTCGCGGCCGGCCCGGAGGAGGGCCGGGTCCCCGCCCCGCGTGAGGAGTCCGCCCCCGCACCGGCGGAGGACGTCGCGGAGCATCCGGCCCCCTCCGTGCAGGGCGACGACCCGGCACCCGCCCCCGCCCCCGACTCCGACTCCGTCCGGTGGCGCCCCGCCGCCGAGGCGGCCGCCGCCGACGCCCCGGCCCGCACCGACGAGGCCCCCCGTGTGGACCCGCGCGACGCCGAACGCCTCGGCGGCCACCTGACCGCGGGATCCGCGCCGACCTCGGGGAGCGCCTCCCCCGTACCCGGCGTCGCCGGATACCTCACCGCCACGTTCCTGGCCGCCCCGGCCTCCGTGCCCGCCAGCCCGGTCGGCGCCCGGCTCCACTCCGTGCCGGTCGACCCCGCCGACGACCCCACGGTCTCCCCCGACTAGGACCGGCCTCCGGGCGCGTCCGCCGCGCCCCGGACCGGTCCCAGCCCGGGCCCACGCGCCCGTCCACGTCCTGGGAGCTGACCTGAGTCCCGTGCGTTCGCACACGTGATTCACGTCAGCCGGTGGTCCACAGCTCCTCCGGCTCCGGCCCACGCGCCCCCGTCGCGCGATCGGCCGCCCCGTATCCACGAACCAGAGCTTTGGAAGGTTAACCATGACGCAGGTCAAGCGAACCTCAGCCCGGACCCTCGTCCTCGCCGCAGGGACGGCCGGCTTCGTCGCCCTGGGCGCGGGTGTCGCCGGGGCCGACGTGCTGGAGTCCCCCACCCACGAGATCGCCCCCATCGTCGAGCGGGCCCTCATGGAGGGTGTCGCCCCGACGATGCGCGGTCTGGCGCCCGAGGGCGCCGTCCCGATCGCCGACTCCGCGCTGTACGAGCTCCAGCGGACCGCGCACGACCCCGCCAAGCCCGCCCCCGACCTGTCCGCGCCGCTGCCCGAGTCGGGCCGCCTGGTCACCCCCGTGACCGACGTGAGGAGCCCGCTCCCGGCCGTGGGCGAGGCCGTCGCCCAGACGCAGGACGCCACGGGCCTGGACGGCGACCCGCACCACACGATCGGCCACTCGGCGGGTGAGGCCGTGACCGAGTCCGCCACGGACGCCGGGGAGTCCCTGAGCGACCTCGGCGGCATGGTCGAGGACACCGCCGACGACGCGGGCGGCCGGGTCGAGGGGTCGGCGGGCCGGGTCCTGCCGCACACCGTGCGGGCCGCGCACGACCTCAAGGACGAGCTGGACGTCCCCGCGCCCTCCGAGCTGACCCGACTGGCCCACCCCTCCGAGCTGTCCGGTCTGGCCGAGGGGGCGGAGCTGCCGATCGCCGAGGGGTCCGGCCTGCCCGAGGCGACGAACCTGACCGACCTGACCGGCGACAACTCGCTGGCCCTGAGCGACGTGGCGGACCTGCCGCTGGCCGAGGACACCGGCACCGTGCACCAGAGCGCGCCCACCGCCGCCACCGTCCCCAACATCTGGGACATGGCCTACGCCTTCGGGCTGGAGACCCCCAAGCAGGCCCAGGACCTGGTCGAGTCCAACCCGGTCACCGACGACAACTACGTCGACCTCGGCGAGGGCGAGATCCTGGGCATGGTGGGGCAGCGCAACATGGAGGAGCCCCTGACCGCGACCATCTCGCAGAGCTCCCCGGCCGCGGGCGGGCTCGGCGACCTGACCGGGGCGCTGCCCGAGGTGACCGAGGGCGGGCTGCCCCGCGTGGCCGAGGGCGCCGACACCCGGACCGTCGAGGACCTGGTCACCGCGTTGGGCCAGGGCGACCCGATGCTGGAGGACCTGGACACCAGCGACCTGGTGTCGATCGAGGGCGGCAGCCCCGCCCAGGCCCCCGCCGGTGACGACGGCATGACCCACCACCCGACCTTCACCGAGCTGCCCGGCCACGAGGCGCTGCCGGTCGTGGGCTGAGGCCCCGCACGCGAACGACGGCCCCGCCGCCCGGTCAGGGCGGCGGGGCCGTCGCAGGTCTGTGTCGGGCCCGGGCGACGGGCGGGACGAAGCGAGCGCGGAAGCAGAGGGCGCGGCTCAGCCGGAGCGGCGCACCACGTAGTCGCACAGGGACTCGAAGGCACCGCGCGCCGGGCCCTCGGGCAGCGTGGCCAGCTCGGACCGCGCCAGGTCGGCCCAGCGGCCCAGCGTGGCCTCGGCCTCCTCCATCGCGGGGTGTCGGCGCAGCAGGGTGAGCGCCTCCTCGGCCTCCTCGTCGTCCAGCGGGCGGCCCAGCAGCGACCGCAGCCGCTCGTCCTCCGGGGCGGTCGACCGCAGCGCGTAGAACATCGGCAGGGTGAGCACCCCCTCCCGCAGGTCCGTGCCGGGGGTCTTGCCGGAGTCGGCGGTCTCGCTGGCAACGTCGAGCAGGTCGTCGGAGATCTGGAAGGCCATCCCGATCGCGTCGCTGGCCCGGGTGAGTGTGCTCACGGTCTCCGGGTCGACCTTGCCGAACATGCCGCCGAACTCGGCGGAGGAGGCGATGAGCGACGCGGTCTTGTCGCTGATCACCTGGAGGTAGTGGTCCAGCGGGTCGGTGCCCTCCGGCGGACCGGAGGTCTCCAGGATCTGGCCCTGGACGAGGCGGCCGAACGTGACCGCCTGCAACCGGACGGCCTCGGCGCCCAGGTCGGCGAGCAGCTCCGAGGCCTTGGCGAACACGTAGTCGCCGGTGAGGATGGCGACGTTGTTGCCCCAGCGCTGGTTGGCGCTGGGCTCACCGCGCCGCAGCTCCGCCTCGTCCATGACGTCGTCGTGGTAGAGCGTGGCCATGTGGGTCAGCTCCACCACGGCCGCGGCCGGGATCAGGTCGGGCACCGACGGGTCGCCGAAGTGCGCGGCGAGCAGCACGAGTGAGGCGCGGAACCGCTTGCCGCCCGCGGTGATCAGGTGGGAGGCGGCCTCCGTCAGCATGGGGTTGCTGGACTCCACCGTCGACCTGAGCAGGGCCTCGACCTCGTCGAGGCTCGCCTGGACCTCCCGGGCGAGTGTCGGGTCGACTCTCGGCAGAGCGAGAAACCCGCTCGGGACAGCACCGCTCACCGTAAAGCTCCACCTGTCGAGAGGGCGCGCGGGTGGTCCCCCTGTGCGGGGGACCACCGCGCGCTCAGCACATGAACATGATCCGACTTGCCACGGTATCCGACCCGGAATGAAGAGCCAAAGCCACACCCGGGTAGCCGGTCACTCGGTGCCGATATCCGCCGTGACCTGGTACACCGTCACTGTCGCGGGCTGCGAACCCGGCTCCGCGGGAGGCAGCAGGTTCTCCAGGAGCGGCCCCGGGAGGACACCCAGCAGCAACGTGGCGGCCACCCCCAGGGCGATCACCCCGCCCGTGAGCACCCCGGCGGGAGCGACGGTCGGACCCTCGCCCTCCGGGTCCCGGAAGAACATCACGACGATGATCCGGACGTAGAAGAACGCGGTGACGGCACTGCTGAGGACACCCACGACCACGAGCGGCGCGGCACCCGCGGCCAGGGCCGCCTCGAACACGGCGAACTTGCCGATGAACCCGCTCGTGAGGGGGATCCCGGCGAAGGCGAGCAGGAACAGGCCCAGCGATCCGGCCAGCACCGGGGAGCGCCGCCCCAACCCCGCCCAGCGGTCGAGGTCGCCCAGTTCCTGGCCGCCGTCGCGGGTGCGCACCAGCGTCACCACCGCGAACGCGCCCAGCGTGGTGAACCCGTACGCCGCCAGGTAGAACATGGCGCCCGCGAGCCCCTCCACGCTGTTGGCGACGACCGCCGTGAGCACGAAACCGGCGTGCACCACCGACGAGTAGGCGAGCAGCCGCTTGACGTCCCGCTGCGTGACCGCGATGACCGCGGCGGCGACCATCGTGAGAATGGCCACCGTCCACAGCATGGGCTCCCACACGTCCGCGGAACCGCCGAACGGGACGAAGAACACCCGCAGCAGCGCGCCGAACGCCGCGACCAGCGTGCACGAGGCCATGAGCGCGGTGATCGGCGTCGGGGCGCCCTGGTAGACGTCCGGCTTCCAGTTGTGGAAGGGCACCGCGCCGACCTTGAACAGCAGGCCGACCGCGACCAGGCCGACCCCCATGAGCAGCAGCGGTTCGCCGTCACCACCCTCGAAGATGGCCGCGCCCCCGTTCTCCACGGCGACGCGCACGTCCGCGAAGTTCACCGAGCCCGCGTACCCGTAGACCATCGCGATGCCGAACAGGAAGAACGCCGAGGCGAACGCGCCCAGCAGGAAGTACTTGACCGCGGCCTCCTGCGAGAAGAGGCGGCGACGGCGGGCCAGCCCGCACATCAGGTACAGCGGCAGGCTCATCACCTCCAGGGCGATGAACATGGTGAGGAAGTCGTTGGACGCCGGGAACATGAGCATCCCCAGCACCGCGAACAGCACCAGCGGGTAGACCTCGGTGTGCTGGGAGCCCGCCATGATGTGGGCGCGCTCCTCCTCACTGCCGGGCACCGTGGCGGCCTGCGCGGCGAAGGCGTCGCGGCCGTGCCGGCGCTCGGCGATCAGCATGAGGCTGACCAGCGCCAGGACCGTGATCGTGCCCTGGAAGAACAGGACCGTCCGGTCCACGGCCAGCACCCCGGCGGCCAGCAGCGCGCCCTCCTCCGGGACGGTGCCCGTCTGGACGAGCAGCAGGACGAACGTGGTGAGCAGCGCCACGGCGGCGAGCCCGAGCTGGAGCCCCCGGCGCCGCGCGCTCGGCACGAAGGCCTCGAACAGCACGGCGAGCACACCCGCCGCGAACACGGTGAGCAGCGGCGCGAACAGCCACCAGTCCAGTTCCGGTGCCGCCTCGGTGAGTCCGGGGAGCGTCGGCTCCACCGCCTCGGCGGGGATGAGGGGGATCACTCCTCGTCTCCTTCCTGTGCGCCGCCGTCGGCGACCGCGTCGGCCTCGGAGGCGTCCTGGTCGACGGTGCGTTCGACGGCGGGGTTGATCACGTCCAGCAGCGGCTGCGGGTAGACGCCGAACGCGATGATGAGGGCGACCAGCGGGCTGATCGCCCAGGCCTCACGGCCGGACAGGTCACGCAGTCCGGACAGCCGCTCGGGCACCGGGCCGGTCATGGTGCGCTGGTACATCCACAGGATGTAGAGGGCGGCCAGGACGACGCCGGCCGTGGCCAGGACCGCCGGGACCGCGTTGAACTCGTACACCCCGACGAACACCAGGAACTCGCTGACGAACGGGGCGAGCCCGGGCAGCGCGAGCCCGGCCAGGCCCACGACCAGGAAGGTCCCGGCCAGCTTCGGGGCGATCTTCTGCACGCCGCCGTAGTCGGCGATGAGCGCCGAGCCGCGGCGGGCGATGAGGAAGCCCACGATGAGGAAGAGCGCCCCCGTCGCCAACCCGTGGTTGACCATGTACAGGGTCGCGCCCGCCTGGCCCGCCTGGGTCAGGGCGAAGATGCCCAGGGTGATGAAGCCGAAGTGGGACACGGACGTGTAGGCGACCAGGCGCATCATGTCGGTCTGGCCGATGGCGAGGATCGCGCCGTAGACGATGCTCACCAGGCTCAGTCCGACCACCGGCCAGACGAACCACGAGGTCGCCGCGGGGAACAGCTCCAGGCAGTACCGGAGCATCCCGTAGGTGCCGACCTTGTCCAGCACGCCGACCAGCAGGACCGCCGTCCCGGGCCGGGACGCCCCGGCCGCCGACGGCAGCCAGGTGTGCACGGGCCACATCGGCGCCTTGATCGCGAAGGCGACGAAGAAGCCGAGGAACAGCCACCGCGCGGTCTCCGGGGAGACCGCCCGCAGCGGACCGCCGTCCGCGACCAGGTCGGTCCACAGGAAGGTGCCGCCGTACACGTACACGCCGATCACCGCGACCAGCATGACCAGGCCGCCCGCGAGGCTGTACAGCAGGAACTTCACGGCCGCGCGCGACCGCTCGTCGCCGCGCCCGTAGCGCCCGATCATGAAGTAGACCGGGATGAGCATCGCCTCGAAGAAGACGTAGAACAGGAAGACGTCGGTGGCGGCGAAGACGCCGACCATCATCGCCTCCAGCACCAGGACGAGGGCGAGGTACCCGCGCCCGCCGTCCTCACGGTCGTCGTGCTCGCTCCAGGCGGCCAGGACGACCAGCGGCACGAGCACCGCCGACATCAGGATGAGCGCCAGGGCGACGCCGTCCACGCCGACCGCGTAGTGGACCCCGAAGTAGGGGATCCACGGGTACACCTCCTCGAACTGGAGCCGCCCCGCGGCGGAGACGTCGAAGCGCAGCGCCATCGCCGCGACCACGAGCAGTGTGCCCAGGGAGAAGCCCAGGGCGATCCGCTTCGCGGTCTCGGCCGAGCCGCGCGGTGTCGCCCAGAGGACGACCGCGCCGACCGCGGGGAGCGCGATCGCGATGGTGAGCCAGGGGATCATTGTCTACAACCTCACAACCAGCGTCGCGGCGACGATGACGGCGCCGAAGAGCATGGTGAGCGCGTACGTGCGGGCGAACCCGGTCTGGGTCCGGCCCAGCTCCCTGGAGGAGTCGCGCACACCCATCCCGAGCCCGTCCACCGCCGCGTCGATGACCTTGTCCTCGACCACGACCATGGCCTTGGTGAGGATCTGTCCGGGCTTCATGAACAGCTCCTCGTTGATCTCGTTGCCGTACAGCTCCCGGCTCGCGGCGACGGTGACGAGGTTCCCGACGGGCGCGGTCCGCGCGACCGGCCTGCGCAGGTACACCGCCCAGGCCGCCGCCACGCCGAGCACCAGGACGCCCAGCGCCGCCAGCCCGTAGGGGGAGGTGAAGGCGTGCGCCACGTCGAAGTGGTGCGGCTCGGCGGCCACGGCCGGGGCGAGGAAGCCCGCGAACCGGTCGCCGAACATCAGGAACGCGCCCAGGGCGGTGGAGCCGATCGCCAGCACGACCATCGGCGCGGTCATCACGCCGGGGGACTCGTGCGGGTGCACGCCCTCGTCCCACCTCTTCTCCCCGAGGAAGGTCATGAAGACCATCCGCGACATGTAGAAGGCGGTGAGGCCGGCGCCGACGATGACCGCGGTGCCGAGCACGGTGCCCGCGGTCCCGCCGAGGTCGAAGGCGGCGGAGATGATGCTCTCCTTGGTCCACCAGCCGGACAGGAACGGAACGCCGATGATGGCGAGGTAGCCCAGGCCGAAGGTGGCGAAGGTGACCGGCATGACCCGGCCCAGTCCGCCGTACCGGCGCATGTCCACACCGTCGTTCATCGCGTGCATGACCGACCCGGCGCCCAGGAACAGTCCGGCCTTGAAGAAGCCGTGCGTGACCAGGTGGGCGATGGCGGCCACGTAGCCGACCGGGCCGAGGCCGGCGGCCAGGACCATCATCCCGATCTGGCTCATCGTCGACCCGGCCAGGGACTTCTTGATGTCGTCCTTGGCCGAGGCGATGATCCCGCCCGCGATCATCGTCGCCGCGCCGACCACCGTGACGGCGGTCTGGGCGGCGGGGGCGCCCTCGAAGATCGGACCGGCGCGCACCACCAGGTACACACCGGCGGTGACCATGGTCGCCGCGTGGATGAGCGCCGACACCGGGGTCGGGCCCTCCATGGCGTCGAGCAGCCACGCCTGGAGCGGGAGCTGCGCGGACTTGCCGCACGCGCCCAGCAGCAGGAGGAGGCCGATCGCCAGCAGCAGGCCGTCGCTCACCCCGGGCACCTGGGCGAACACGTCGCTGAAGCCGACCGCGCCCAGGGCGGTGTACATGATCATGATCGCCACGAGCAGGCCGATGTCACCGACCCGGTTGATCAGGAACGCCTTCTTGGCGGCGGTGGCCGCGCTCGGCTTGTACTGCCAGAACCCGATGAGCAGGTAGGACGCCAGGCCCACACCCTCCCAGCCGAGGAAGAGCAGCACGAAGTTGTCCGCGAGCACCAGCACGAGCATGGCGGCCAGGAACAGGTTGAGGTAGGCGAAGAACCGCCGCCGGTCGGGATCCTCGGCCATGTAGCCGACCGAGTAGATGTGGATCAGCGATCCGACGAACGTGATCAGCAGGACGAACGTGATCGACAGGGGGTCGACCAGCAGGTTGACCTGGGCGGAGACACCGCCCGTGGCGAACCACTCGTACACCGGGACCGAGACGGCCCGGGCGTCGGCGGCCCGGCCGAGCAGGTCGAACAGGACGAGGACCGCCCAGGCGAAGGACGCCACCGGCAGGGCCACGGCCAGCCAGTGCCCCCAGGCGTTGGTGCGCCGCCCGCCCAGCAGGAGGATCGCCGCGCCCGCCAGGGGCAGGGCGATCAGCAGCCAGGCGTACGACAGCACCGGGCTGTCGGCGGCGGCCGCCACCGCGGGTTCGGCGGCGAGGTATGCGTGAGATGTCACTGCCACGTCGCCTTCTAGTGCTTGAGCAGGTTCGCGTCATCGAGCGACGCCGACCTGCGGGTTCGGAAGATCTGCATGATGATCGCCAGCCCGACGACCACCTCGGCGGCGGCGACGACCATCACGAAGAAGGCGATGACCTGCCCCTCGATGTCCCCGTGCATCCGGGCGAACGCGACGAACGCCAGGTTGCAGGCGTTGAGCATGAGCTCCACGCACATGAAGACGATGATCGCGTTGCGCCGGATGAGCACGCCGACGGCGCCGATGGTGAAGATCAGCGCGGCCAGGACGATGTAGTTCATCGGGTCCACGAGGACTCGACCTCCTGCCCGTTGCCGTTGTGGTCGCCGTCCGGTGCGCCCTCGGGGTCCGCCTCGTCACCGGGGGACCCGGCGGATCCGTCCGCGCCGTTCTCCGTCGGCCCGCCCTCCTTGGAGTGGGCCGAGTCCGACGCCCCGCCCGGGAGCGGCGGCCGTCCCGCCCGGACGTCGCTCGGCACGCCCGACTGGAGCTCCGGGTCGCGCGCGGCGAGGACGGGGTTGAGCGAGAGCTGGGAGACCGTGCCGTCCGGCAGCAGCGCGGGCATGTCGATCGCGTTGTGCCGGGCGTAGGTGCCGGGTCCGGGCAGCGGCGTCGGGTGGTCGCCGCGGATCCGGTCCTCGGAGATCTCCCGCTGGGTGCGGCGCTTCTTCGTCCGGGCGGTGTGCGCCAGGACCAGGGCGCCCAGGACCGCGGTGATGAGCAGCGCGCCGGTGGCCTCGAAGGCGACCACGTAGCGCAGCAGCAGCTCGTTGGCGATCCACGGGATGCTGCCCCCGGCGGCGGCCGCTCCCCCGGCGATGCCGACCGGGTCGCCCACGACGATGCGGGTGATCCCGGTGGCCAGGGCGCCGACGAAGCACAGCGCGACGACGGCGGTCAGGATCCGCTGCCCGCCGAGCGTCTCGGTGAGCGAGTCGGCCGAGCTGACACCGATGAGCATGAGCACGAACAGGAACAGCATCAGGACCGCGCCGGTGTAGACGACGATCTGGACGACCATGAGGAACGGCGCCTCGTTGATGCCGTAGAAGACGGCCAGGCCGACCATGGCCAGGGCCATCGACATGGCCGAGTGGACGGCCTTGCGGGAGAAGACCACGCCCAGGGCGCCCAGGACGACCAGGGTGCCCAGGATCCAGAAGGCGCCGGCCTCCCCGCCGCCGATGGGGGCCGCGAGCGCGGGGGCCGACGAGGCGGCGACGGTGGCGGGGGTCAACGTACCGCCTCCGTCGTCTCCTGCGACCCGTGCTGGCCGCGCCCGGTCGCGTAGTACTCCTCCTCGGTCTCGCCGAGCCGCATCGGGTGCGGCGGCGCCTCCATGCCCTCCTTCAGCGGGGCGAGCAGCTGTTCCTTGGTCCAGATCAGGCTCTGCCTGCTGTCGTCGGCCAGCTCGTACTCGTTGGTCATGGTCAGCGCGCGGGTCGGGCAGGCCTCCACGCACAGCCCGCACAGGATGCAGCGCAGGTAGTTGATCTGGTAGACCCGCCCGTAGCGTTCGCCGGGCGAGTACCGCTCGTCCTCGCTGTTGTCACCGGCCTCCACGTAGATGGCGTCGGCGGGGCAGGCCCAGGCGCACAGTTCGCACCCGATGCACTTCTCCAGGCCGTCGGACCACCTGTTCAGCTGGTGCCGACCGTGGAAGCGTGGCGCCGTGGGGCGCTTGACCTCCGGATACTCGACCGTCGGCACCTTGGTGAACATGGTGTGGAAGGTGACGCCGAAACCCTTGACCGGGTTGAGCCACTCAAGCACCGCTGACCTCCTCACGCTTGTCGTTGCGTCCGGCGGCGGCAGAGGCCGTCCGCGGGGGTTCGGCGAGCACGCTGCTGCCGTAGTGCGCGGCGGTGCTCGGGGGGACCGGGAACCCGCCGAAGGACGGGTCCTCGTGGGAGCGGCGCGCGTTCTCCGCCCGTTCGCGGGCCTGGGCCGCGCGTTCCCGGCGCGCGTACCGCACCCAGGACCAGAAGGCGGCGAGCGTGGCCGCGGTGAACGCCGCCACGACGAGGCCGACGACCACCGGGGAGGCGCCGTCGAGGACGAGCATCCGCACGACGGCGACCGCGGTGATCCACACGAGCTGGACCGGGATGAGCACCTTCCAGCCGAACTTCATCAGCTGGTCGTAGCGGACGCGGGGCAGACTGCCGCGCGCCCAGATGAACAGGAACATCACGCACACGAACTTGAGCAGCCACCACAGGGCGGGCCACCAGCCCTCGTTGGCGCCGGGCAGGACCGCCTCGACACCGGGCGGGGCGAGCCAGCCGCCGAGGAAGAGCGTCACGGACACCGCCGCGACCGTGCACATGTTCACGTACTCCGCGAGGAAGAACATCGTGAACTTCATGGACCCGTACTCGGTCATGAAGCCGCCGACGATCTCCCCCTCGCCCTCGGCGAGGTCGAACGGGAGCCGGTTGGTCTCGCCGATCATCGTCACCAGGTAGACCAGGAACGACGGCAGGAGCAGCACCGCGAACCACAGGCCGCGCTGGGACTCGACGATGCCGGACGTGGTGAGCGTCCCGGACATGATGAAGACCGCCACGAAGGACATGCCCATGGCGATCTCGTAGCTGATCACCTGCGCCGACGCCCGCAGACCGCCGAGCAGCGCGTAGGGCGACTGCGAGGCCCAGCCGCCGAGCACGAACCCGTACACGCCCAGGGCGGCGGTGGCCAGGACCACCAGCGCGGCGATCGGCAGGTCGGTGAGCTGGAGCGGCGTGAGGACACCGAACAGGTTCACCTCCGGTCCGATCGGGATGACGGAGAAGGCGATGAAGGCGGGCACGGCCGCGATCATCGGCGCGGCGATGTAGACGAACCGGTCCACCCCGCGCGGGATCAGGTCCTCCTTGAGGGAGAGCTTGATCCCGTCGAACAGGGACTGGAGCAGGCCGAAGGGGCCCATCCGGTTGGGGCCGTGCCGCTGCTGCATCCGGCCCATGACCTTGCGGTCGGCCATGATCATCATCAGCACGCACACCATGAGGAAGACGAAGATCGCCAGGGCCTTGATCGTGGTGATCCACCAGGGGTCCTGGCCGAACGCGTCCAGGCCGGCCTCCGAGGCCAACTGGACCGCACGCGGATCGGGGGCGGCGGGGCTCACTGGTTCCTCCCGGAGTCCGTGGCGGTGGCCAGGATGACCGTCTCGCCCGCGCCGCCCCCGAGGTCACGCGGGACGTCGCAGCCGCGGGCGTTGGCGGGCAGCCAGACGACCCGGTCGGCGATGTCGGTGACGATCGCGGGGACGGTCACGGAACCGCGGGTCCCCGTGACGCGGAGCGTTCCGCCGTCGGGGACGCCGACCTCGTCGGCCGTGGCCTTGGACAGGTAGGCGCGGGGCGCCCGGGCGGTCCCGGCGAGGAACGGCTCGCCGTCCTCCATCCGTCCGGTACCGAGCAGTTGGCGCCAGGTCGACAGGACCGCCTGGCCGGGCCCGGTGGCGGGGACCGGCACGGGGCGCACCGACGGTCCGTCGGCGCGCTCGCCGGTCCACAGCCCGAGTTCGAGCAGTTCGCGGTAGGCGGTCGCGGAGTCGGGCAGGCCGAGGTGGACGTCCATACCGTCGGCGATCGCCGCGAGCACCCGCAGGTCGGAGAGGGCGCCGGGCACCTTGAGCGCGTCGCCGAAGGGCCGGTGGCGGCCCTCCCAGTTGACGAAGGTGCCGGACTTCTCCGCGACGGCGGCCACCGGGAGCACCACGTCGGCGCGGTCGGTGACGTCGCTGGCCCGCAGTTCGAGGCTGACCACGAACGGCACCCGGGCCAGCGCGGCGCGGGCGGCGTCGGGGTCGGGCAGGTCGTCGATCTCGACCCCGGCGACGAGCAGGGCGTCCAGCTCACCGGCGGCGGCCGCCGCGATGATGCGGTCGGTGTCGCGGCCCGGGGCCTCCGGCAGGGAGCCCACGTTCCAGACCCGGGCCACCTCGGCCCGGGCGGCCGGGTCGGCGACCGGACGGCCTCCGGGCAGCAGGCCCGGCAGCGCTCCGGCGTCGACCGCGCCGCGCTCGCCCGCGCGGCGGGGCACCCAGACCAGGCGGGCGCCGGTCCGCTCGGCCAGGGCGACGGCGGCGGTGAGCGCGCCGGGGACGGCGGCGAGCCGCTCACCCGCGACGATCACCGCGCCCTGCGACCCCAGGGCCTCGGCCGCCTCGGGGCTCTCGTCCTCCAGGGCGTTGAGCACGCGCGCCTCGTCACCGGGGACCGCGCGGACGAGTCGACCGTCGGCCTTGGTCAGGCCGAGGGTGGAGTGCGAGGCGACGGAGAAGACCGCGACCCCGTTCTTCCGGGCGCCCTTGCGCAGCCGGAGGAACATGCTCGGGGACTCGTCCTCGGGATCGATCCCGGCCAGGAGCACGGCGGGCGCCTTCTCCAGAGCGGTGAAGTCGACCCCGATCGGCGCGCCCGCGACGCGGGCGGCCAGGAAGTCGGCCTCCTCGTCGGAGTGGGCGCGGGCCCGGGCGTCGACGTCGTTGGTGCCCAGGGCGACACGGGCGAACTTGGCGTAGGCGTAGGCGTCCTCGTAGGTGAGGCGGCCGCCGACCAGGACGCCGACCCGGCCGCGCGCGGCGGCCAGGCCCCGGGCGGCGATGTCGACCGCCTCGGGCCAGGAGGCGAACTCCAGGGCACGGGACTCCCCGTCCCGGACGAGGGGGCGGGTGAGGCGGTCGGCCCGGGTGGCGTAGGTGAACGCCCACCGGCCCTTGTCGCAGTTCCACTCCTCGTTGACCTGCGGGTCGTCCCCGGCCAGGCGGCGGGTGACCTTGCCGCGCCGGTGGTCGGTGCGCTGGGCGCAGCCGCCCGCGCAGTGCTCGCACACGCTGGGTGTGGACACCAGGTCGAAGGGGCGGGACCGGAACCGGTAGGCGGCGCCGGTGAGCGCTCCGACCGGACAGATCTGCACGGTGTTGCCGGAGAAGTAGGAGTCGAACGCCTCCCCCTCGGCGATGCCGACCTGCTCCTGCGCGCCGCGCTCCATCAGCTCGATGAGCGGGTCCCCAGCGATCTGGGCGGCGAAGCGGGTGCAGCGGGCGCACTGGATACAGCGCTCACGGTCGAGCAGCACCTGGCTGGAGAGCGAGATCGGTTTGGGGAAGGTGCGCTTGACGTCGACGAAGCGCGTCTCCCCCCGCCCGTTGGACATCGCCTGGTTCTGGAGCGGGCACTCACCGCCCTTGTCGCAGACCGGGCAGTCCAGCGGGTGGTTGATCAGGAGGAACTCCATGATCCCGCGCTGGGCCTTCTCCGCCACCTCCGAGGTCAGCTGGGTGTTGACCACCATGCCGTCCATGACGGTGATGGTGCAGGAGGCCTGCGGCTTGGGCATCCCCCGCCCGTTGCCCATGTCGGGGATCTCCACCAGGCACTGGCGGCAGGCGCCGACCGGGTCGAGCAGCGGGTGGTCGCAGAACCGGGGGATCTGGATCCCGAGCAGCTCGGCGGCGCGGATGACCAGGGTGCCCTTGGGCACCTGGATCCGGAACCCGTCGATGGTGACGGTGATCAGGTCCTCCGGGGGCGGTGCGGGTGCCGCCCCGCCGGAGGAGTTGGACGTGACGGTCACTGGTTCCCTCCCCGTTCCGTGGTGGTCGAGGTCGGCCGGTCCCCCCAGAGGGTGGCCCTGGAGTGGTCGAAGGGGCATCCGCCCTTCTCCACGTGGTCGATGTACTCCTGGCGGAAGTACTTGATGGAGGAGGTGACCGGGCTGGTGGCGCCGTCGCCGAGGGCGCAGAAGGACCGGCCGAGCAGGTTGTCGCAGATGTCGAGGAGCTTGTCGAGGTCCTCCTCCGTGCCCTGGCCGTTCTCCAGCCGGTCCAGCACCTGGACCATCCAGAAGTTGCCCTCGCGGCAGGGCGTGCACTTGCCGCAGGACTCGTGGGCGTAGAAGGCGATCCACCGGCCGACCGCGCGGACGACGCACGTGGTCTCGTCGAAGATCTGGAGGGCGCGGGTGCCGAGCATGGACCCGGCGGCGCCCACCGACTCGAAGTCGAGCGGTGTGTCGAGGTGCTCGTCGGTGAAGATCGGCGTGGAGGAGCCGCCGGGCGTCCAGAACTTGAGCCGGTGCCCGGGACGGATCCCGCCCGCCATGTCGAGGAGCTCGCGCAGGGTGATCCCGAGCGGCGCCTCGTACTGGCCGGGGTTGGTGACGTGCCCGGACAGGGAGAAGAAGCCGAACCCGGCGGACTTCTCCGTGCCCATGGAGGTGAACCACTCGGCGCCGTTGGCGACGATGCTCGGGACGCTGGCGATGGACTCGACGTTGTTCACCACGGTGGGCGAGGCGTAGAGCCCGGCGACGGCGGGGAAGGGCGGCTTGAGCCGGGGCTGGCCCCGGTAGCCCTCCAGGGAGTCGAGCAGCGCCGTCTCCTCACCGCAGATGTAGGCGCCCGCCCCCGCGTGGACGACGACGTCCAGGTCGAAACCGGTGCCGAGGATGTTCCTCCCGAGCAGCCCGGCGTCGTAGGCCTCGGCGACGGCCCGGCGCAGGCGGCGGATGACGTGGACGACCTCGCCGCGCACGTAGACGAACGCCTGGCTCGACCTGATCGCGTAGGAGGCGATCGCGATGCCCTCGACCAGCGCGTGCGGGTTGGCGAGCATCAGCGGGATGTCCTTGCAGGTGCCCGGCTCGGACTCGTCGGCGTTGACGACGAGGTAGCGCGGGTTGGGGTTGTCCGGCGGGAGGAAGCCCCACTTCATCCCGGTGGGGAACCCGGCGCCGCCGCGGCCGCGCAGCCCGGACTGCTTGACCAGGTCGACGATGGCGTCGGGCGCCATGCCCAGCGCCTTGCGCAGGGCCCCGTAACCGCCGGTGGCCCGGTAGCCGTCGAGGGTGAAGGAGTCCGATCGGTCCCAGTGCTCGGACAGGATCGGGGTCAGGGTGGTCACTTGGCTTCCTCCTCACCCTGGTCGGGAGCGGGGAGGTTCGCCGGGTCGGGAGCCGTCCATCCGTGCTCGCGGGCGAGCCGCAGCCCGGCCAGGGAGGGGGCCGCCGCCTGGACGCCCTCGTCCGCGCGGCCGTCGTCGAACCCGGCCAGCACGCGCGAGGCCTGCTTCCAGGTGCACAGGCTCGACGGGCCGCGGGTGGGCGCGACGTCCCTGCCCAGCCGCAGGTCGTCGACCAGGGCCTTGGCGCTCTCGGGCGTCTGGTTGTCGAAGAACTCCCAGTTGACCATCACGACCGGCGCGAAGTCGCAGGCCGCGTTGCACTCGACGTGCTCCAGCGTGACCCGGCCGTCCTCGGTGGTCTCGGCGTTGCCCACGCCCAGGTGCTCCTTGAGGGCCGCGAAGATCTCGTCGCCGCCCATCACCGCGCACAGGGTGTTGGTGCACACGCCCACCTGGTAGTCGCCGCCGGGACGGCGGCGGTACATCGTGTAGAAGGTGGCCACGGCGTTGACCTCGGCGAGGGTGATGCCGAGCTGGTCGGCGCAGAAGCGCATCCCCGCGCGGCTGACGTGGCCCTCCTCGGCCTGCACCAGGTGCAGCAGGGGCAGGAGCGCGGACCGCTCCTTCGGGTAGCGGCTGATCAGCTCCTTGGCGTCCTGCTCCAGGCGGGCGACCACCTCGTCGGGGAACCGGTCGGGAGCGGTGCCCCCGTCGTCGGGTGTGCTGTGCTCGGTCACCGGTCCACGCCTCCCATCACCGGGTCGATACTGGCCACGGCCGCGATGACGTCCGCCACCGTGCCGCCCTCGCACATGGCGGCGACGGCCTGGAGGTGCGTGAACGAGGGGTCGCGAAAGTGCACGCGGTACGGACGGGTGCCCCCGTCGCTGACCGCGTGGCACCCGAGTTCGCCCTTGGCGCTCTCGACGGCCGCGTAGGCCTGGCCCGCGGGCACCCGGAAGCCCTCGGTGACCAGCTTGAAGTGGTGGATGAGCGCCTCCATGGAGCCGCTCATGATGTGCGCGATGTGGTCGGGCGAGTTGCCCATCCCGTCCGGGCCGAGCACCAGCTTGGCGGGCCAGCCGATCTTGGCGTCCTCGATCATCACCGGGCCGGGCTGGAGCCTGTCCAGGCACTGCTCGACGATCCTGAGGCTCTCGGTCATCTCGGCCATGCGGACGCGGTAGCGCGCGTAGACGTCGCCGCCGTCGGAGACGGGGACGTCGAACTCGTAGTTCTCGTAGCCGCAGTAGGGCTTGGCCTTGCGCAGGTCCCAGGCCAGGCCGGAGGCGCGCAGCAACGGGCCGGTCACGCCCAGGGCCATGCAGCCCGGCAGGTTGAGGTAGGCCACGTCCCTCGTGCGGGCGAGGTAGACGGGGTTCTCGTCCAGGAGCTTGCGCATGATGGCGATGCGCTTGGGCATCTCCTTGAGGAGTTCGCGGATCTTGCCGACCGCGCCGGGCGGCAGGTCCTGGGCCACGCCGCCGGGGCGCACGTAGGCGTGGTTCATCCGCAGGCCCGTGATGAGCTCCAGGATGTCCAGGATCATCTCGCGCTCGCGGAAGCCGTTGGTCATGACCGTGGTCGCGCCGAGCTCCATGCCGAACGTGGCCATCGCGACGAAGTGCGACGCCATCCGGTTGAGCTCCATGACCAGGACGCGGATGACGTTGGCCCGCTCGGGGATCCGGTCCTCGACGTCGAGCAGCCGCTCGACCGCCAGGCAGTACGCCGTCTCGTTGAACAGCGGCGTCAGGTAGTCCATGCGGGTGACGAACGTGGTCCCCTGGGTCCACGTCCGGTACTCCATGTTCTTCTCGATACCGGTGTGCAGGTAACCGATACCGACGCGCGCCTCGGTGCAGGTCTCACCGTCGAGGGTGAGGATCAGGCGGAGGACGCCGTGCGTGGAGGGGTGCTGGGGTCCCATGTTGACGACGAGGCGCTCGGCGCTCGTGGCCTGCGCCCTCTCGATGACCTCGTCCCAGTCCCCGCCGGAGGCGTCGATGTAGTCCTCGGTGACGGTCATGCCGGGCCTCCCTTCAGGCCGAACCGTGGTGTGGTGGTCCGCGGGCTCACTTGTAGGACCTCCGCTCGTCCGGCGGGGGCACGGTGGCGCCCCGGTACTCGACCGGGATTCCGCCCAGCGGGTAGTCCTTGCGCTGGGGGTGGCCGTGCCAGTCGTCGGGCATCTGGATCCGGGTGAGGGCGGGGTGCCCGTCGAAGACGATCCCGAAGAAGTCCCAGGCCTCGCGCTCGTGCCAGTCGTTGGTCGGGTAGACCGACACGATCGAGGGGACGTGGGGATCGGCGTCGGGGCAGGCGGTCTCGACGCGGATCTGGCTGTTGTGGGTGATCGACCGGAGGTGGTAGACGGCGTGCAGCTCCCGGTCCGTGTCGTCGGGGAGGTGCACACCGGACACCCCGGTGCAGAGCTCGTAGCGCAGGGCGGGGTCGTCGCGCAGGGCCCGGACGACCTCGACCAGGGCGTCGCGGCGCACGTGGAAGGTGATCTCCCCGCGGTCGACGACGATCCGCTCCACCGCCCCGGCCCCCTCGCCCAGGGCGGCCTCCAGGCCGTCGGCGACCCGGTCGAAGTCGGCGGTGCGGGGGTCCTCCGGGTCGGTGAACGGACGCGAGCTCACGGCGGGAGCGCTCCCCCGCACGTTCAGGCGGCCGAAGCCGGAGGTGTCCCCGGTGGTGGTGGCCCCGAACATGCCGGTGCGGACGACGGGCGCGGCCAGGCGCTCGCTGCCCCGGCGGTCGGGAAGGTTCTCCTCGGCCTCCGCGCCGTCCCCGTTGTGGTTGGCCTCGTTCTCGGTGCTCATCCTCAGTCCTTGCTCACCAGCGGCAGCGAACGGCGCAGCATCCGCTCCTCGGTCTCGGTGATCTCCTGCTCCCGGTGGGCGCCGAGCTTGGTGTTCTGCACCTTGTCGTGCAGCTTGAGCACGGCGTCCAGGAGCATCTCCGGCCGGGGCGGGCAGCCCGGCAGGTACATGTCGACCGGGACGATGTGGTCCACGCCCTGGACGATCGCGTAGTTGTTGAACATGCCGCCGCTGGAGGCGCACACACCCATCGCGATGACCCACTTGGGCTCGGGCATCTGGTCGTAGATCTGGCGCAGGACCGGCGCCATCTTCTGGCTGACCCGGCCGGCGACGATCATGAGGTCGGCCTGGCGGGGCGTGGCGCCGAACTTCTCCATACCGAAGCGGGCGAGGTCGTAGTGGGGGCCGCCGACGGACATCATCTCGATGGCGCAGCAGGCGAGTCCGAACGTCGCGGGCCACATCGAGCTCTTGCGGGCCAGGCCGACGACCTGTTCGACCGTGGTGAGCGCGATGCCGCTCGGCAGTTTCTCCTCGAGTCCCATCAGTGACGGACCTCCTCGGGACCGTGGGTTGGCCGGGTGCGGGACGGGCGGGCCGCCGTCGGGATCAGTCCCATTCGAGGCCTCCGCGGCGCCACTCGTAGGCGTAGGCGATGGAGACGTTCACCAGGAAGAGGACGATCGCGACCAGTCCGAACCAGCCCAGGGCGTCGAAGTGCACGGCCCACGGGATGAGGAAGATGATCTCGATGTCGAAGACGATGAACATCATGGCCGTCATGTAGTACTTGACGGTGAAGCGTCCGCCGCCCGCGGGCTGCGGGGTGGGTTCGATGCCGCACTCGTAGGCCTGCATCTTGGCTCGGTTGTAGCGCTTGGGGCCCATGACCGCCCCCGCCACCATCGACACCACGACGAACGCGGCCCCGATCCCGCCGAGCACGAAGATCGGTGTGTAGAGCTCCATCGGTCACCCTCCTTCTGGCTGTTCGGGGAGGTACATGCTTGTGATTGCTTTCACTAGCGGGGGCTCATCCTTCGTCCCGGGATTCCCCCCGCGCGCGGACGGGGGGACTGGCGTGTGTACGGCTTCGGGCCCCGGCCCTACGCGGCGGGCGCCATGCGCGACAGACCGTTGATGACCCGGTCCATGGCGTCCCCCTGGGTGGGTTCGGTGAGGTTGGCGAGCATCTTCAGCGCGAACTTCATGAGGGTGCGCTGGCGCAGGCCGTAGCGGGTCGCGTACTTCATGAACTCGGGCTGGCCGAGCATCCGCACGAAGTAGCGCCCGAGCGTGTAGTAGCCGCCGTAGGTGTCGGCGAGCACGTCGGGGTAGCGCAGGAGGGCCCGTTCGCGGGTCTGCTGCGTGGGGCGGCCGTGCGCCTGCGTGATGACGTCGGCGGCGATGTTCCCGGCCTCCATGGCGTAGGCGATGCCCTCGCCGTTGAAGGGGTTGACCATGCCGCCCGCGTCGCCGACGAGCATGAGTCCGCGGGAGTAGTGGGGCACCCGGTTGAAGCCCATCGGGAGCGCGGCGCCGCGGATGGCGCCCCTCTGGTTGTCCTCGGTGAAACCCCAGCCCTCGGGCATGCTCTCGGTCCACCGGCGCAGGAGTCTGCGGTAGTCGACTTCCTGGAAGGAGGAGGTGGAGTTGAGGATGCCGAGGCCGACGTTGCAGGTGCCGTCGCCGACGCCGAAGACCCAGCCGTAGCCGGGCAGGAGGACGTCGCGGTCACCGGTGCGGTCCCACAGCTCCAGCCAGGACTCCAGGTAGTCGTCGTCGTGGCGGGGGCTCTCGAAGTAGGTGCGCACGGCCACGCCCATCGGGCGGTCGTCGCGCTTGCGGATGCCCATGGCCACGGACAGGCGGGAGGAGTTGCCGTCGGCGGCGACGACGAGCGGGGCGCGGAAGGTCACGGGTTCGCGGTCGGCGTCCTTGGCGTGCACGCCGACGATGCGGTTGCTGCGCTCGTCCATGAGCGGGCCGGTGACGGTGGTGCGCTCCAGGAGCTTGGCCCCGGCGGCGACCGCGCGGTTGACCAGGATCTGGTCGAAGTCGAAGCGGGTGCGGACGAGTCCGAAACCCGGGTAGGCGGCCAGGTCCGGCCACGGGAGGTCGAGGCGGACACCGGCGCCGATGATGCGCAGGCCGTGGTTCCTGATCCAGCCCTCGTCCTCGAAGGTGATCCCCATGGCGGTGAGCTGCTTGACCGCACGGGGGGTGAGCCCGTCCCCGCAGACCTTCTCGCGGGGGAAGGAGGTCTTCTCCAGCAGGAGGACGTCCAGTCCCGACTGGGCCAGGTAGTACGCGGTGGTGGAGCCCGAGGGTCCGGCGCCGACCACGATCACGTCGGCGTCGTACTCGATCCGCTCCCGGCGTCTGGGGGAGGAGGTGGCTGTCTCGCTCACGGTGGGTCCTCGACTACTCGCGCGGTGCACCGTGGCGGGCCTGTGCGGGGTCCGACCCGCTCACGGGGTCTGTCGTGAGGTGACCCCGCCTTCCGGGATGTCCGGTTTGTGGCTTGTGGGATACACCTCGCGTCCTTGTGAAGTGCTTCACAAGGCCACTTTTCCGCAGTCTAGACCCTCCGGGGGTCGATAGGCGAGTCCCGAGGGGGTATTCGGAACCCTCTAGCAATAAAGGGGACATACAGCTACAGACGGTTGCACCAGCCCCAGAAAGCCGCCACTCCCTGACATACACACAGCTCAGGGATGGTTTCCGGCACCACACGAGCCCGTCGAGCCACACGAAAAACCCTGAAGAACAAGAAGTTCCTCAGGGTTTGCGAGTTATTGAGTTATGTGTGACCTATGGGACCAAGAGGTACCAATGTCGGATTTTACTTCTCCCGGAAGCCCCTGTGCAGGGCGACCGTCCCGAGGGTCAGGTTGCGCCACGCGACCCGGGACCAGCCGACGTCCTGTAGGGTGCGCGCCAGCTCGGGCTGGTTCGGCCACGCCATGATCGACTCCGACAGGTAGTCGTAGGCCTCACTGCGGCCGGACACGGCGCCGGCGATCCTCGGCAGCGCCGCCATGAGGTAGGTGGAGTAGATCCGGTCCACGGCCTCGACCGGAATGTGGCTGAACTCGCAGATGACCAGGCGCCCGCCGACCTTGGTCACCCGCAGGAGCTCGCGCAGGGCCTGGTCCACGTCGTTGACGTTGCGCAGCCCGAAGGAGATGGTCACCGCGTCGAAGGTCTCGTCGGCGAACGGCAGCCGCAGGGCGTCCCCCGCCACGAACGTGACCCCGCCGCGCGAGGCGCCGCCGCGCCGCTCGACCCCCGAGCGCAGCATCCCCAGGGAGAAGTCGCAGGCGATGACCCGCGCGCCCTTGCGCACGAAGGACTCCGAGGAGGTACCGGTCCCCGCGGCCAGGTCCAGGACCAGTTCGCCGCTGTGGGCGTCCACCGCGTTCACCACGGCGCGCCGCCAGACGCGGTCCTGGCCGAGGGAGATGACGTCGTTGACGAGGTCGTACCTGGAGGCGATGCCGTCGAACATCGCCGCGACGTCCTGGGGCTTCTTGTCGAGCTTGGCGCGGGTCATGGGACCAGCCTAAGGGCGCCGCCCCGGTCACCGGGCCCCTCCCCCGGATCGGCGCCCGCCGCGACGCGGCCCCCGGGCGCACCGCCCCTGTGATCGCGTGGCGCGGCCGCCCCGCGCGGAGTCCGTCCGACGCGGTCGCGCGGCTGGACGAGCAGGGCCGGGACACGGGCGCGGCACCGCCGGGCACCTTCCGGGCGGGACCCCTCCCGGATGAACGCCCGCGTCGCGTCTCCGCCCGTGTACGGAGGAAACCGGACACACACGGCACAGCGAATATCACCATGTGTGATTTGGGAGATACTCTTTGCGACAATGTGGCTGCGCCCATTTCCGTGGCACTCCGGCCCCGCCGCCATCCACGACCGAGGAGAGTCCTCCGTGAAGCCCACCCGATTCACCGCGCTGGCGATGAGCGCGCTGCTCCTGCTGCCCGTCGGGGCCGCCGTGTCGGCACCGGCCGCCTCCGCCTCGGGCGAGGGGGTCGTCAGCGAACGACCCGCCCCCTGGACCCCGCACGTCCTGGACGGGCGCATCAAGGACATCCTGCGCGTCGGCGACGTGGTCGTGGTGGCCGGGGCCTTCAACCGCGTCGCCGACAGTGACCGCGGCGTCACCCACGACCGGCGCAACCTGTTCGCCTTCGAGCACGGCACCGGCCGTGTCATCGAGTCCTTCGACCCCGTGGTGCCCGGGACCGTCAACTCACTGGTCGAGGGCCCTGACGGCTCCGTGATCATCGGCGGGGACTTCAGTGCCGTCAACGGCGAGTGGAGCAGGGGACTGGCCCGGATCTCCCTCCAGGACGGCGGCACCGTTCCCGGCTTCACCGTCCAGCTCGACGACGGTGTGGTCAACCGCCTCGCCACGGACGGAACGAACGTCTACGTCGGCGGCGCCTTCCACGGCCTGGACGGTACGGGGCGCCTCGGTCTGGCCCGGATCGACGCCCGCACCGGCGAGGTCGACCCCGACTTCGCGCCCCGCATCTCCGAACCCCGGCGCGGCGGCACCCGCCTCGAGGAACTCGCCCTGAGCCCCGACGGCCGACGGCTGCTCATCAACGGCACCTTCACCAGGGTCGACGACGAGGAACGGCACCAGATCGCCATGATCGACACCGTGAGCGGCTCCCCGACCCCGTGGTCCACCTCGGCCTTCGAGCCCGACTGCGACTACTCGCGCATGCACACGTACATGCGGCAGATGTCCTTCTCCCCCGACGGCACCTACTTCGCCGTCGTGACCGCCGGCGGCCCCAGGATCAAGCCCGGACTGTGCAAGGCCGCCGTCCGCTTCGAGGTCACCGACACCCCGGACGCCACCCCCACCTGGTTCAACAAGACCGGCGGCGACGCCCTCTACTCGGTGGAGATCACGGACGCGGCGGTCTACATCGGCGGGCACCAGCGCTGGATGGACAACGAGGAGGGCGCGCACAACGCCGGACCCGGTTCGGTCGAGCGCGAGGGGATCGGCGCGGTCGACCCGGAGACCGGCCGTGCGCTGGCCTGGAACCCGGGCCGCGACCGGGGGCACGGCGTGGAGGCCCTCCACAGCACCCCGGACGGCCTCTACGTGGGCAGCGACACCGAGCAGTTGGGCGGCGAGTACCGCGCCCGCCTCGGCCTGTTCCCGCCCGTCTGAGGCGACCCGCACGGGCGGACGGGCAGCGTGTCCGGGCGCCGGGGAGCGCCGGCGTCAGGCCTCCCCAGCCGACGTGCGCGCCTGGCCGTCCGTCCGCCCGGCGTCGTCCCCGTCCCCGTCCTCACGCGCGGCACCGCCCGACAGCCGCTCGCCCACCCCCGGGTCGCGGCGCCTGTTCAGGCGCTCGATCGTGGCGGCCGACATCTGGTCCCGCAGCCTCGACAGCAGGACGTAGGAGACGAGGCCGCTGACGAGCCAGGCGAGCACCAGCGCGATCCACGACCGCGCACCGAACAGATAGACGATCCCGAAGGCCGCCGCGAAGAGCCCGAGGCGGGCAGCGGTATAGGTCAGCCAGCTACGCATGGAAAAGCCTCACAACAGACGATTGCCTGGACTAGATTGGTCGCAACACTCATCAGCGCGCGATTGCGCCCGGCCCTCTGCGGGCCGGGAGCGTTCCGGGCGGCCGTACCGCCCGCACGTGTGCCGATCGGGTGACGCCCCAGAAGCCCTGACCTCCAGGTTAAGGGCGTGCATCGGGAGGCCCGCACCAGGGCTGCGTGTGTCGCCTCTCAGGAGTGTCCGGGACGGCCCAGCCATGGGCCCGGATGGTCATGGGATGTTTCCAATCCCGACAGCAAGGGCCGAACATCACGTTCCGGTCACATATCCCGTACTCCTCCCCCCAACAACGCAATTTCTCCGAAAACTAGGGAGGAAACGGACCAACTCGTGCACACTAGGGGATCAAACGCCCGCCGCCCCCGCAGTCCGAGGCGGGCACGATTGGGGGAATGTGAAGGTGGAACGAGCAAGCGAACGCCTGTTGACCCCCGGGGAAGTGGCCTCACTCTTCCGGGTTGATCCCAAGACCGTCACCCGCTGGGCCGCCTCCGGGCGGATCAGCAGCATCCGCACCCCGGGAGGTCACCGCCGCTTCCGTGAGTCCGAGGTACGCGCACTCCTGCTCGGTGAACCGAGCGAGAGCACGCACTGAGGGAGCCGCGCCCTCCGAGGGCGGGGACACGCCGCTCACCACCACGGTCCGCAGCACCCCCGTACGGACTCCCGAATCCCGTGTCGGTGTCCAGCTGTGAGGAGTCGACAGCAAGAGTAGGCTGGAAGCATGGTATGGCTCGGTGGCCTGATCACTCTCGCGACGATCGTTCTGTGGGTGTACGCGTTCTGCGACGCGCTCACCACGTCGGCTCAGGACGTACGTAACCTGCCGAAATTCCTGTGGCTGGTCGTCATAGCCGTGTTCATGCCCGTCGGTGCGATCCTCTGGCTCTTCCTGGGCCGACCTCGCCAGTCGGCCCCGGCTCACGGCGGCGCGCCCTCTCCGGCCCAGGCCGGGTCCGCCGCCGACGGCCTCGACCCGTCCGACTTCGCCAAGCCCTCCGACAGCCCGCACCCGCTCGGGCCCGACGACGACCCCGAGTTCCTGCGACGGCTCAACCGCCGCATCGACCCGGACGACTGAACGACCGCACGGTTCACACGACGGTGGGGCCGCACCCGCGAGGGGGTGCGGCCCCACCGTCGCTCCCGGCCCGGAGCCGGAGGGCGGGCGCACCACGTCGGGCCCGCCGCGAACCGTTCCGGCCCCGCGTCCGCTACAGGCGACCGGCGCCCGCCCGGGACGGTACGGAGCGGACGGCGTGGACCGGGTCCACCCGCTCGACGTACGCGGGCGTCCACGTCCGCTCGGTCCCCAGCGCGCGTTCGGGGTTGGCGGCGTTGAACTCCGCCACCAGGTCGACCGGGGCCAGCCGGCCGCGGCCCCCGTCCAGCGTCGCGTTGCCGCACCCGACCATGTCGGTGCCGCCCCAGTTCTCGATGATCTCGTCGGCGCCGATGCCGTCGTACAGGTCGAAGACGTTGTTCTCGGCGTACAGGTGCGACTCGAACCCGGCACCCAGGCTGTACTGGTAGTGGTCGCCGCGCAGGCTGTAGTAGTTGTTGTACACGTGCGTCCGGCCGTAGCGCACACGGGGCGCCCGCTGGCCGAGGCCGTCGAAGTGGTTGTGGTGGTAGGTGACCCGCAGCCGCCCGCGGTCGGTGGTACGGCTGTCGCTGTTGCCCAGGATCATGGCCTTGTCGCGGTCGGCGAGATGGTTCCAGGACACCGTGACCAGGTCGGACCCGCGCACGATGTCCAGCAGGGCGTCGTGCACCTCGTACTTGCGCCCGAAGTACGAGGGGAGCTCACTGCCCGGGTTGTCCCCGTCGTCGAAGGTGTTGTGGTCCACCCAGACGTTGGTCGACCCCGAGATCTCGACGTTGTCGTACTCGGAGTTCCAGTTGCCGGAGCCGCCGTCACCCGGATCCCAGCCGGGGAAGCAGTCGTGGGCGTCGGAGATGGTCAGGTTCCGCAGGATGACGTTCTCCACGTCGGTGATCCGCAGGCTCATCCCGGTGACGGCCGCGTTCCCGTCCGCCCCCACGATGGTGGTGTTGGCGCCGACCCGCACCACGATCTGCTCGGCCTGGCGGTCGGACGACGCCAGCCGCGCCTCCTCCAGCGGCCCCTCGGGGTCCTCCCAACCCCAGACCTCGGGGGCGTAGGCGGCGAGGTACTCCTCCCGCGTGTAGCCGTCGACGGCGTAGTCGGCACACGACAGGGCGGTGCCGTCGGGGGCGGTGTTGGCGTCGATGACGCCCTCCACGCGGACGATCCGCGGGGTGTCGCCCTCGCGTGCCCCGACCGCATCGCGGAACTCCTCCAGGGTGGACACGTGGAAGACGTCCCCGGCCGCCGCCTCGGACCCGCCGGTCGTCCCCGCTCCGGCGGCGCCCCATCCGTCGTTCCCGGACAGGACCGCACGGCCGGGGTCGGTGGGGCCGCCGGAGGTGGTGGCGGTGTCCGGGACCGGGGAGCCGGATCCGGCGGAGACGGAAGCGGGGGCGAGGGCGCCGACAGCGGCCAGCGCGGTCGCCAGGGTCAGGGGGAGCAGGTGTCTGCGTCGTGACATACGTCCGTCCTGGGGGGGGAGGGGGTGGCCGGCGGTGACGGCCATCTGATTGCAAACGTTTGCAAAACGATCCCCCGACATCCGGCGCGGAGTCAACCCTCCCGACACGCGTTCGACACGGAAAACCTGGGAAAAACGGCGTTGTACCCGGTCCGGTTGCCTACCGGACCGAGACGCCCGCCGTCGCGAACGGCAACCGTTTGCCGTAGTCTCTGAGAACTCGACGCGGCGAGTGGGGGGGAGGCCGACCGTGGCCGTCACGATCCGGGATGTGGCGCGTGAGAGCGGCGTGCACGTCTCCACCGTCTCGCGGGCCTTCTCCGCACCGCACCTGGTCAACACCCGGACCCGGACGCGCGTCCTGGCCGCCGCCGACGTGCTCGGCTACCGCCCCAACCGCGCGGCCCGGGCGCTGTCCACCCGCCGCACGGGGAACCTGGGACTGATCGTCGCCGACATCGCCAACCCGTTCTTCCCGCCGCTGATCAAGGCCGCCCAGGCACAGGCCCGGACCCGCGACCACCACGTGTTCGTCGCCGACACCGACGAGCGGCCCGAGGTGGAGGAGGAGCTGATCCGCTCCATGGCCACACAGGTGGACGGAGCGCTCCTGGTCGCACCGAGGCTGAACAACCAGGTGATAGCGGAACTGAGCCGCGACGTCCCCTTCGTCGTGGTCAACCGGAGGGTGCGCGGTCTACCCGCGGTGCTCATGGACGTCGCCTCGGGCGCCCGGCAGACCGTCGACCACCTGGTGGAGCTCGGTCACCGCCGCATCGCCGTCCTCACGGGGCCGAGCGCGTCGTGGACGAGCCGGGAGATCGGGCGGGCGGCCCGGGAACGGGCGGCCGAGCACGGGGTGAGTGTGCACGAGGCGGGCCCCAACCCGCCGACCGAGGAGGGGGGCCGGGCGGCGGCCGGGAGAGTCGTCGCCAGCGGCGCGACCGCCGCCCTGGCCTACAACGACCTGGTCGCCCTGGGACTGGTGCGCGGGGTGGAGGAGCTCGGCGGGTCCGTACCGCGCGACCTGAGCGTGGTCGGTGTGGACAACACCCGGATCGCACGCCACTGCCGCCCGGCGCTCACCACCGTGGACATGCCGGTCGCCGCGGCCGGACGCGGCGCCGTCGACCTCCTCCTCCAGGCGGCCGTGGCCGGGGAGTCCCCGGGGACCGTCTCCCTGGACACCGCACTGGTGGTCCGGGACTCCACGGCCCCCGCCCCGGCCTGAGGCCGCCGGTCACGCGTAGGAGTGCAGTCCGCTGAACACGTAGTTCACCGCGAAGAAGTTGAACATGACGGTCGCGAAGCCGAGCACGTTGATCCAGGTCGCCCTCCGGCCGCGCCAGCCACCGGTGGCCCGGGCGTGCAGGTAGGCGGCGTAGATCACCCACGAGATGAACGACCACACCTCCTTGGGGTCCCAGCCCCAGAAGCGGCCCCACGCCTCGTCCGCCCAGATCGAGCCCGCGATGATGCCGAAGGTCCACAGCGGGAACGCGAACAGGATGAAGCGGTGCGAGAGGCGGTCGAGCAGCTCCGGGCTGGGCAGTCGGCCGGCCACGCCCGTGACCTGTTCGCCGCGCGCCCGACGCGTCTCGGCGCGGTCGGACACCAGGTAGGTGATGCCCGCGGCACCGGAGACCATGAACGCGCCGCCCGCGACGATCAGCGCGGTGATGTGGATCGGCACCCAGTACGAGTGGAGCGCCGGGATGAGCGGGCCCGGGTCCACGTACAGCCACCGCACGCCGATCCCCAGCAGCAGCAGCACCGGGACGAGGACGAACGCCCCCAGGAACCGCGCCTGGTAGCGGAAGGACGCGAACAGCAGTCCGGCGACGGCGACCAGGCACAGGGCGACGACGAACTCGAACATGTTGCCCCACGGCCAGCGCTCCGCGGCCAGGCCGCGCGTGACCACCTGGGCGAGGCTCATCACGAAGCCGAGCGACGTCACCCCCAGGGCGATCCGGCCCAGAACGCTCTGGGAGGCCCGCGCCTCACCCTCACGCGTGCGGACCCGGACCTCGATGTCGTCGTCGGTCGGGCCCGCGGCCCCGGCGGCCACCGGCATGAGCCGACCGGCCTTCAACTTGGTGCGGCGCCCGTAGGCGGCCTCGATCGCGAAGAGGAACAGCGCCGCCGCGTACGCGAGGATCATCCCGATGATCAACGTGTCGCTGGCTGACGCCATCGCCTCGTTCGACACTCCGGCAAACGTCACCGGTCACTCCGTTCGTCGACTGGGTCGGATGGTGTGTTGGGCGGCCCCGTCCCGGCGGACCCGTCGCGGAGCCGGTCGGCGAGCCTGGTGGTGAGTTCGTGGAACTCGGCGTTGTCCCCGGCCACCTCGGTCTTGCCGAGACCGGCCAGCTCGACGGTGGTGCGGCCGTCCGCGCCCTCCGTGGCGCGCACCCACACGCGCCGCGGGCGGACGAACAGGGTGATGAGCAGCCCGGCGACCGCCGTCGCGGCCGAACCCAGGGCGAAGGGCCGGGCCCCGTCGCGGTTGGTCTGGAGGCTGACGTACTCGCTGACGCCGGAGAAGGTGACGGACCCGGCCCCGTCCGGGAGCTCCCAGGTGTCACCGACCTCCATCACGGGCGAGGAACCGAGCTCCTCCATGCCCTCGGTGCTCAGCCGGTAGACCGACTGCGGTTCGATCAGCCCCAGGTCGCCCTGGTAGCCCTCCAGGGTCACCCGCGGGTTCTCCACGCCGGGGAAGGACGACACCAGGTCCCCGGCCTCGGTCTCGGCGGCCGTCGGCAGGAAGACCCCGACGAACCCCAGCTGTTCACCACCGGTGTCGGGGACCTTGATCACGCCGTCGGAGGCGAAGGTGGCGGTCTCCCGGAACAGGAACGGCACCGCCTGGTCGAAGACCACGTCGCCGTCGGGGTCGCGCACCACGAACTCCGGCGCGTACCCGTGGCCGAGCAGGTAGACCTGGACACCGTCGACGGTCAGCGGGTGGTTGACCTCCAGCCGGTGCGTCGCCTCCTCGGCGTCCGGGGACTCCCGGTAGGTCATGTCCGCCACGTAGGAGGAGGCCTGCCCACGCAGGTCGCCGTCCTCGATGAAGGTCGCCTCGAAGTCGTCGAGTTCGAGCGTGAAGGGCTGGAGGTCGTCCGTGTCGGTCCAGTGCCCGGGGTAGATGGCGTCGTAGGAGGGCAGCGTGTTGGCGAAGCCGGTCCCCTCGACCATGAGCATGTTGCCCCGGTACCCGAAGAACGCGCCCGCGGCCAGTGCCATCAGGAGCGCCAGCAGCGCCAGGTGGAACAGCACGTTCCCGGCCTCGCGCAGGTAGCCGGTCTCGCTGGAGAGCGAGTCGCCGTACCGTTCGACGCGGTAACCGCGCAGGACCCCGCGCGCCTGCTCCAGGACGGTGTCCGGGCTCGCGTCCGTCGAGAACCGCGCCGCGTACGGCATCCGGTCCAGGTGGCGCGGGGTGCGCACCGGTCGGGCCCGCAGCGCGCGGGCGTGCGCGGCGGCGCGCGGTAGGACGCAGCCCGCCAGGGAGACGAACAGCAGCAGGTAGATCGCCGCGTACCAGGGCGAGGAGAAGACGTCGAACAGGTAGAGCCGGTCCAGCCACGGAGCCAGGTCGGGGTGCTCCCGGAAGTAGGTGTCGACCTCGTCGACGCTGACCACGTTCTGCGGCAGGATCGATCCGGGGATGGCGCCGACCGCCAGCAGGAACAGCAGGATCAGCGCGGTACGCATCGAGGTGAGGGTCCGCCAGATCCAGCGGAGCCACCCGACGGCACCGATGCCCTTCGGCTGTGCGGGGGCGGTCCCGTCCGCGGATCTCGGGCTCGGCGTCCCGGTCTGGGTCTCGGTCATCAGATCACCGTCTGGTATCCGGCGGTCCACCCCTGCATGGTGGTGGTCAGCTCGCTCCAGAGGCCGGTGACCATCGCGAGGCCGACCAGGACGAGCATGACACCCCCGATCACGGTGACCGCCCGGGTGTGGCGGGTGAGCCAGGCGAACGCGCCCAGCGCCTTGCGGTAGAGGAGTGCGGCCAGGATGAACGGCAGCCCCAGCCCGACGCAGTAGAGCAGGGAGAGGAACATGCCGCGCCCCGCACCGCCCTCGACGAAGGCCAGCGACTGCACCGCGGCCAGGGTCGGGCCGATGCACGGCGTCCAGCCCAGCCCGAACAGCACCCCGAGCAGCGGCGCCCCGGCCAGGCCAGCGCGGGGCAGGCGGTGGAACCGGAACTCGCGGCCGAACCCCGGGACGAGGCCCATGAAGGCCAGTCCGAGGACGATGGTGAGCGCCCCCAGGATCCGGGTGACGGGGTCGGTGTACTCCAGGAGGGCGTCACCCAGCCAGCCGACGAATCCGCCGACCGCCACGAACACCAGGGTGAACCCGGCGATGAACAGGGCGCTGCCCGTGACCATCGTCCAACGGCGCGAGGCCAGCTCGGTGTCGACGTCGGTGGCCGTGGCCGTGGCGCCCCCGGACGCGGTCCGGCGCTCGCGCACGGCGGTGCCGCTCATGCCCGTGACGTAGGACAGGTAGCCCGGGACCAGCGGCAGGACACACGGGGAGAGGAAGGACACGAGCCCGGCGACCAGGGCCAGGGGCGCGGCCAGGAGGAGGGACCCGCTGAGGACGGTGGTACCGATGGCGTCCATCAGTCGGTGCCCCCGTCGGAGCCGTCCGTGTCACCGTCGCCGGAGTCCGCGTCCTCGGAGGGCTCCGCGTCGGTGTCGGAGGGATCGCTCCGCGCCTCCGTCGCCTCGGCCTCGGCCGCCTCCTGTTCGGCGACACGCGTGCGCTGCTCGGGGTCGCCGAGGTCGAACTCGACCACCACCGGGTTGAGCAGCTCGGTCAGCTGCCCGTAGGTGGTGGGGCCGATGACGCGGGCGGCGATGCGGCCGTCGGGATCGATCACGATGGTGGTGGGGATGGACCGGGGCGGGACGGTGTCGCGGAAGGCCTGCGGTACCTCGCCCGGCGGGTCGAACAGACTGGGGTAGGGGACCTCCTGGGCGGAGGCGTAGGACTGGGCGGCGGTGTCGTCGTCCTTCATGTTGACACCGAGGAAGTCCACACCCAGGTCGGCGTACTCGGTGTGCACCTCGTCGAGGACGGGCTGCTCGGCCCGGCAGGGGCCGCACCAGCTGGCCCACACGTTGAGGACGAGGACGCCGCCCTCGTAGTCGCTCAGCGAGATCTCCTCGCCGTCCAGGGAGGTACCGGTGACGTCGGGCGCCTCCAGCCTCTCCCCCGGGGCGAACGCGGTGGCGCTGCCGTCGCCGGAGATGAAGCGCGCGTCGTCGTTGTTCTGGATCTCGGTCCCCCCGGCACAGCCGGTGAGGACGAGCGCGGTGGCGATCGCGGTCACGGCGAGGCGCGGCACACGCGGCCGCGCACCGACTCTGGCACTGGGCATCGACGGTCCTCACGAAGGGGGCTGAGCAGGGCGGACTACAACAACGACAAAGTGTAGTAGCTACCCGGCACCCCACCTCGGCGCCCCGACGGAAGCGGCGTTCGCCCAGCGCAGGAGAGGCCCCAGAGGAATCGGTGGTGGGGCGAGCGCCCCCGCACCGACCGTCATGTGTTCAGCAGACCGGGGGCCGGGCACACGGCCCCGCCCCGGTCGCCGCTCCGCTGTCAGCCGGCCTCGACGAAGGCCTCACGGAGATAGTCGTGCACGGCGCGCTCGGGGACCCGGTAGGAACGTCCCACACGAATCGCGGGGAGAACCCCCGAGTGCACCATTCGGTAAACGGTCATCTTGGACACACGCATGATCGTGGCGACCTCCGCCACGGTCAAAAACCTGACCTCGTCGAGAGGCGGCTTGCTCCCGTTCATCTTCCGACGCCCTCATTCCCGGACGTGAGCATTGTCTACCGTTCGTCCCGGCGCGGAGGCCCAAGGAGGGGCGACCCCGGTATGCGCCCGCCCCACCGCCACGCCGGTGTGTCATACCGTCACTACTGACACGTCCGTTTTCAGAGTAGGACGGAGTTCGCCGGAGCGAAAGGGCGTTTGTCCTGTCTTCGCCGACATACCTCGCCGACGCGGCCAAAGAGGTTTAGCGCTGGGTATAAATGGTCTCCCCTGATCACATGAGTCCCGCCCGTGCGAGAACGTAATCACGCAGAGGCGCGTAGTCCTCAGGTGGATATCCGTCGTCCAAAGGCACGGTGACCAGTAGTTTTCCCTCGTGCTCCGCGAGGAAGAGGGCGGGGTCGTTGCTGTCGGCGAATCCCACCGCGGGCACCCCCGCCTCCCCCGCCGCCCCCGCGAAGCCGTGATCGGCGATGACCAACTGCGGCCACGCCTCACCCTGGTTGGCGAGGTCGCCGAGGATGGCACGCATGGCGAAGGGGTGATGGCTGTGACGGGGGTGGTGGCCGTCCGTGACGATGGCGACATCGTCCTCCCAGACCACGATCCGGCGGCTCGGAGGGCGTTCCGCCGGCACCTCGTAGGTGTACCCACCCGCCGCGGTCAGGACCGGGCACCCGCGCTCGGCCAGCGCGTCCTTCCACGCGGCGTACATCTCACGGAGCTTGAGGGGGTGCCCGGTGGCGAACATGACCGGTTCGCGGCGCTCGGCCGCCAGGGCGAGGCGGTCGGCGACACCCTCCAGCGCGTCGACGGTCAGGTCCGGGTCGATGGTGTCCATGCCCCAGACGTACTCCTCGTCCCCGACCACGCCGCACCGCTTGCTCATGAGCGCGAGGACCTCGGAGTAGGTCCAGTCGTGGGAGAAGGTCAGGCCGAACCGGTGGTAGGTGTCGCCGTCGACGAGTCGCCGGTAGTGCCGAAGGTTGTTCTGGCGCGGGGTGTCGACATGCCCGGCGATTCCCTTGCGAACCAGATACGTGATGAGTTCAGCGCGTGTCGGCGGCGTCACCGGCGTTCCCCTTCCTCGAATGCGCGGCGAGCGTGCGCCACGCTGTGCGGCCACCACGACGCCTGCTCCCGTTCGCCCGGTATTCAACCTCTTCCTACCCACTGGACGCGCGCCACGCCCAATCCTGGTGATTTCCACCATGAACGTACGCCTGCACGCGCACGCGGAGAAAATCCCGAAGAGTCCGGGGAGGTCAGAGACTGGGGTCGATTCCGTGGCTCGGGAAAACGGCGGTACGCGTCGCGTTGATCGCCCGGTCGACCGGGTCACCCGGGTCGTAACCGTCCTCGAACCGCGCGAAGTCCACCTCGCGCCCGTCCGTCATGTACAGCGGAGCCTGTTCCCCCGTCCGCCGCCGCACGAAGTCGCGCCAGGACTGCGGCGTCTCGGTGTCGGGGTCGACCGGCATTCCGGCGGCCTCGGCCAGCAGGTGCGTCCAGGCGCGCGGTACGACGTGCACGAGACCGTATCCGCCGCCGCCGAAGAGCAGCCACCGGCCGCCCGCGGTCTTCTGGGCGAGCTTGTGCAGCTCGGCGTAGGCGCGGCGCTGGCCGTCCAGGCTGAGGGTGAGGTTGGCCAGGGGGTCCAGGGCGTGGGTGTCGCAGCCCTGCTGGGTGACCAGGATCTCGGGCTGGAACTCGTGCAGCAGCGGGGGCACGACCGCGTCGAAGGCGCGGTGCCACCCGGTGTCCCCGGTTCCGGCCGGAAGGGCGACGTTGACCGCGTAGCCCTCGGCGCCCGGTCCGCCCGTCTCCGCGGCCTGACCGGTGCCGGGGAAGAGCGTGGCCGGCGACTCGTGGAGGCTGATGGTGAGGACACGGGGGTCGTCGTAGAAGGCGCGCTGCACGCCGTCGCCGTGGTGGACGTCGACGTCGACGTAGGCGATGCGCTTCGCCCCCTGCTCCAGCATCCAGGCGATCGCCAGCGCCGGGTCGTTGTACACGCAAAAACCCCAGGCGTGGCCGCGCATGGCGTGGTGGAGGCCGCCCGCGATGTTGGCGGCGTGCGCGGTCTCCCCGGTCCACACCGCCCGCGCGGCGGCGACGGACGCGCCGGAGATGAGGGCGGCGGCGTCGTGCATGTCGGGGAAGACCGGATTGTCGGGGGTGCCGAGCATGTGGACGTCGTCGGGCTCCAGCGTCTTGCCCGCGCGCTTCACCGCCTGGATGTAGGCGGGATCGTGCACCAGCGACAGGAGTTCGTCGGAGGCGGGCTCCACGTCCAGGAGGCTCACGCCGGGAGCGTCCAGAACGCCCAGCTCACGGCTGAGCGCCATGGTCAGCTCGACCCGGACCGGAGCCATCGGGTGCTGCGGCCCGAAGTCGTAGGCGGTGAGTCCGTCGTCCCACGCCAGTCGGAGCGAACAGGACGTGCGCCCTCCCATGCCGTGACCCCCGTTCCAGTGCGCGTGTTCCACTGCACACAGTACGCACCGGGGCCCGGCGCCGGGAGCCCGGGGTCGGGGGGAGGACGCACGGAAGCGCCCGGGGCGGGCGCGTGGTCCGCCCCGGGCCGCCGCCGGGTCAGCCTCCGACGAAGTAGCACTCCTGGTACTCGTTGCCGCCGGTGAGGTTCACCGTGCCGTGCATCGGCCTGGTCTTGCCCACCATGGTGAGCAGCATCCGGTACTCGCCCGGCTCCAGCTCGACCCGCATGGCCTCTCCCCCACGAGCGAGACACGAACTGAGGAACGGAGGCGAGGTGTAGTCCTCACAGTCCTCGCACCCGGGGGTGGTGATGTCCCCGTGGACGCCGTCCGGACCGACGTAGAGGAGGCGCATGTCGTAGGCGCTGTCGTTGGTGAAGTCCAGGACGGCCACGTCACCGTCCGCGCTCCCGGTGGGATACGTGTCGAACGCGTTCCCCTCGTTCGCGCCCAGTTCGTCCATCTCCTCCTCGACGTGGGCGGCGCCCACGTGGCGGACCAGGTCCTCGACGTCGTCGGCCTCGTGGTCCGGGTACTCCGCGGTCAGGAAGTCGGTCATCTCCTCCGCGCGGTCGGCCGACCCGTCCTCGACCTCGGCCCAGCCGCACCGGCGCGCGGCATCGGGGGACTCGGCGTCGATCCGCTCGGCGACCGCGGGCGCGAACGTCCAGTCGAGGTCGGCGAAGACCTGGATCTGGTCGAACGCGTCACACCAGAGCCGATCGCCGTAGTAGGCGGTACCGAGCTCGTACAGCTCCAGCATGGCGTCGGCCGCCTCGCCGTCGGTGTCCCCCCACCGGGAGGCCGGGTGAGCGAAGTACTCACCGTAGGTGTCCGCCGCCTGGCCGTACTGCTGGAACTCCGCCTGGTACCGCGCCTCGGCGAGCAGGTCGCACGCCTCGACACCCGAACGCGCGCGACCCATCAGGGACGGCGACATCGAAAGCTGGAAACCGCCCTCGACCTGCCCGTAGATGTCCACAGCCTCATCACACCCACCCCGGGCATGGGCGGCGTCGGCCACCCGCAGCCGCCACTCCCCCGACTGCCACACACCGGCCAGCGCCGCCGTCACGGCGAGCACCAGACCGACCGCGGTCAACACGGGCGCCAACCTCCTCACCGGCTGACCACCCGCAACCGTGGCGCGTTCGTCGTGGGAACGCCCGACGAACAGCCCGTGGACACCAGCCGCCAGGAACCACACCAACAGGACCGGCACCCAGACCAACAGCTGGTCCGCGGCCCCGTGCAGGGCCGCACCGACCAGGAGGCCCGCCGTGACGACCAACGCGACCGCGAAGAGGATCCACTTGCGCAGGTAGAGGTATCCGGCACCGAGCCCGGAGAGGTTGAGCAGCGCGGCCCGGACCGCCGACGGCGAGGCGAACAGCCCCGTCCGGGACGGCCTGGGCCGCGGCGAATCCTGCTGGGGCTGCTGATCCGAGTCCGTCTGCGGGGTCGAATCGGAAGAGGAAGAGGAGGGTGAAGTCATGGGGGACCTGGGATCGGGGGATGGGGTGTCCCGCGTGTACGGGACCGGGAGGGGAGCCGCTGGCCCCTCCCCCGACACTATCCGCGTATGGGGCGGCCCGGGGCGGGCGCGTGGTCCGCCCCGGGCCGCCGCCGGGTCACTCCACGACGAAGAAACAGCTCTCGTAGGAGTTGCCGCCGCTGAGGTTCACCGTGCCGTGCATCGGACGGGTCTCGTCCACCAGGACGAGCAGCATCCGGTACTCGCCCGGCTCCAGCTCGACGCGGATGGACTCGCCGCCGCGGTCGAAGCACGAGTTGCCGGACGGCGGAGAACTGTAGTCCTCGCAGTCCCCGCACGCCTCCGCGGTGATGTCGTCGTGGACACCGTCCTCGCCGACGTAGAGGAGGCGCATGTCGTAGGCGCTGTCGTTGGTGAAGTCCAGGACGGCCACGTCACCGTCCGCGCTCCCGGTGGACTGCACCTCGAACGAGCTCTCCCCGCCCCGGCGCAGGGTGTCCATGGCCTCCTCGACGTGGGCGGCGCCCACGTGGCGGACCAGGTCCTCGACGTCGTCGGCCTCGTGGTCCGGGTACTCCGCGGCGAGGAAGTCGGTCATCTCCTCCGCGCGGTCGGCCGACCCGTCCTCGACCTCGTCCCAACCGCACCGGCGCGCGGCCTCGGGGGACTCGGCGTCGATTTGCTGGGCGACCGAGGGCGCGAACGACCAGTCGAGGTCGGCGAAGACCTGGATCTGCTCGAACGCGTCGCACCAGAGTTCCTCGTCGTAGTCGGCGGTGCCGAGGTCGTACAGCTCGACCAGGGCGTTGGGCACCCGCCCGGCGGCCTCGGTCCCCTCGTAGTTGTCGGGGATGTCGCTGTAGATCTCGTGGGCCTGCTGGAAGCCCTCGCGGATCTCGTCGGTGATCTCGCCGGTGTAGGCCTCGGCGGTCTCCTCCGCGATGCTGCCCGCGTAGGAGAGGTTGGCGTCGGCCACCTCGCCGTCGGTGTCCTCCCACCGGGAGGCCGGGTGCGCGAAGTACTCGCCGTAGGTGGCGATGGCCTGGTCGTAGCGCTCGTCCGACATCTGCTGTTGGGCGCGGGTGAGGATGTCGCAGGCCTCGGCGCCCGAGCGTGCCCGGTCCATCAGGGACGGCGACATGGACAGCTGGAAAGCGCCCTCGACCCGCCCGTAGATGTCGACGGCCTCGACACACTCCCCCCTGGCGTGGACGGCGTCGGCGACCTGCAATCGCCACTCCCCCGCCTGCCACACACCGGCCAGCGCCGCCGTGACGGCGACCACCAGACCGGCCGCGGTCAGCACGGGCGCGATCCTCTTCGTCGGCTGACCACCCGAGGCCGCGGTGCGTTCGTCGTGGGAGCGCCCGACGAACAGCCCGTGGACCCCCGCGGCCAGGAACCAGACGAGAAGCACGGGAAGCCAGATCAGCAGGTGGTCCGCGGCCCCGTGCAGGGCGGCACCGACCAGGAGGCCCGCCGTGACGACCAGCGCGACGCCGAAGAAGATCCACTTGCGCAGGTAGAGGTATCCGGCACCGAGCCCGGAGAGGTTGAGCAGCGCGGCCCGGACCGCCGTCGGCGAGGCGAACAGCCCCATCCGGGGCGGCCTGGGCTGGGGGGCTCCGAACTGACCGGGGGGCATACCGCCGGGCGGCGGGCCGCCGGGGGGCATACCGCCGGGAGGGGGCCCGCCCATCCCGGCCGCGCCGACGGTCCCGGGTGGCGGGGCGCTGAACTGGGGTCCCGGGGGCGGACCGCCGGGAGGGGGCGCGAAACCGCCGGCGGGCGGCTGCGGCGGTCCCTGATGCGGGGGCGGTCCCGGCTGGGGCTGCTGCGGGCCTGAGGGGGGTTGTTGCGGACCCGAGGGGGGCTGCTGACCCGGGTACGGCTGCTGCGGGGGCGGTCCCGGCTGGGGCTGCTGCGGGCCTGACGGGGGTTGTTGTGGACCCGACGGGGGCTGCTGACCCGAGTACGGCTGCTGCGGCGGCTGACCGGGCTGGGGTTGGCCGGGGGGCTGCTGGGAGGGGTCCGAAGGAGGTGGTGAAGTCATGGGGGCCCTGGGGTCGGGAAGGTGATGGGGACGTCCCGCACACGGGACAGAGACGGGGATCGGTGTCCCCTGTTTCGACACTATCCGCGTACGGGGACGCCCTACCCCGTAACCCTCGGCCGGACCCGGCCAATCGCGACCCCCGGTCAGCTCCCGGACAGCGCCCGGCTGCGGTCGCGGGCCGCCTCGATCGCGTCGGTGAAGGCGGTGCGCACGCCGTGGCGCTCCAGTTCGCGCAGGGCCGCCGCCGTGGTGCCGCCCGGGGAGGTCACGGCCTCGCGCAGGACCACGGGGTGCTCACCGGAGTCCGTGAGCATGGCGGCGGCACCGGTCATCGTCTGCTCGACGAGCTTCTGGGCGGTGGCGCGCGGCATGCCCATCGCCACACCGGCCTCGACCATCGTCTCGGCGATGAAGTAGAAGTAGGCCGGTCCGCTCCCGGAGATCGCCGTCACGGTGTCCATGTGCTGCTCGCCGACGCGAATGACATCGCCGACGGCGCCCAGCAGGCTCTCTGCGCGGTCCAGGTGCCCGGGCTCGGCGTTGGCGCCGCCCGCGATGGCGGTCATACCCCGGCCCATGAGCGCGGGGGTGTTCGGCATGGCGCGCACGACGGGAACCCCGACGGGAAGGTGGCTCTCCATCACGGAGGTGGTGAGTCCGGCCGCGACGGAGATGACGAGGCGGTCCGGGGACAGGTGGGAGGAGAGGTCCTCCAGCAGGTCCACCATGTCCTGCGGCTTGAGGGCGAGCAGCAGTGTGTCGGCGCGCTTGGCGGCGTCCTCCGCGGGAACGACCTCGACGCCGTACCGCTGGCGGAGTTCGTCGGCGTGCTCCGCGCGCGGCTCGGTGACGAGGACGTCCTCCGGCGCGTGGCCCGTGGCCAGCATTCCGGCGAGGAGTGCCTCGCCCATCTTTCCGGCGCCGATGATCGCGATCATGAAGGGGTCCTCTCTGCGGGTCCCCTCCACGCTAACCGCACGGCCGCTCCGGTGTGGACGGGTCGTCTCACCGGCTGGACGGTCGGCCGCCGTCGCCCCCGTCCGTTCCGTGGTCGGTGTCCTGGTCGTCGACGGTCCCCTGGGGGTCCACGGAGAAGTGCCGGGGCGGTGCGGCCGGCCTGCGACGCAGGAGGGCGATGCGTTCACGCCGGTCCCGAGGCTGGTCGGCCGCCTCCGCGGCGGGGCGGGCGAAGTGCAGGCGGGTGAAGGCCAGCGCCTCGGCCAGTTCACGCAGCCGGGCCTGGCGGTCGGGGGACTTGCGTGTGCTCACCTCCAGGACCAGCTGGCCCTCGTAGGCGGTGGCCGCCAGATACTCCAGGACCTCGGCGACGGGCTGGCGGCCGCGGCCCGGGATGAGGTGTTCGTCGAGGTTCTGGCCGCCGAAGCCGTCGGCGACGTGGACGTGGGAGAGGCGGTCGCCGAGCCGCTTGGCCATGTCCATGGCGTCGGAGCCGGACATGGCGGTGTGCGACAGGTCGAGGGTGACGTCGGGGTAGTCGCGGTCGAGCGGGTTCCAGCTCGGCGCGTAGGGCACGACCTCGCGGTCGCGGACGCGCACCGGGTACATGTTCTCCACGGCGAAGGCGACGTCGGTCTCCTCCTGCATACGGGCGACGCCGGCCTCGAACTCCTTGGCGTACTCGCGCTGCCAGCGGAAGGCGGGGTGGACCACGATCGTCTTCGCGCCCAGGGCCTCGGCCATCTCCTTGGACCGGACGAGCTTGCCCCAGGGGTCTCGGCCCCACACGCGCTGGGTCAGGACCAGGCAGGGGGAGTGGACGGCGGTGACGGGCATCTGGTGGTAGTCCGAGAGGCGCCGCAGGAGGTCGATGTCCTGGCTGGCGGGGTCGGAGGAGACGAGCACCTCCACGCCGTCGTACCCCAGCTTCGCGGCGATCTCGAAGGCGGCAGGGGTCTTCTCCGGGTAGACCGACGCCGACGAGAGTACGACGGGCGCGCCTGGGACCTGGATAGGGCTCACGGGACCCAGACTATGCGCTACCCGGCCCCGCGCGCCTCCCGCCGCCGGGACCACGGCGTGCCGCGCTCCGGTGGCCGGTGCCGACGAACGTGGCCAGGCGGCGGATCCGGCTGGTGACGGCACGGAGGAGGGCGCGGCGCCCCGGTCCCCCGCCGGGGCTAGGGTTCGGACATGGTCCACAGACGCCCCGTGATCCCCGGGGACGCGATCCCCAGCCCCAACATCTGGAAGCACCCGCACACCTACGAACTGGAGAACGACGCTGTCGACCCCGACGGGGTGATCACCGCGGCCATGGACCGCGTGCGGCCGATCGACGGCGCCCATGTGCTGGACGTCGGCTGCGGCACCGGCTACCACCTGCCCGGGTTCGCCGCGCGGGCGCGGCTGGTCACGGGCGTGGAGCCGCACCCCCGGCTGGCGGAGGCCGCGCGGGCCCGGGTGCGCGGGCTGGACGGTGTCCGGGTGCTGGACGGGACGGCCCAGCGTCTGCCCGTCCCCGACGCCACCGTGGAGGTCGCGCACGCCCGGTGGGCCTACTTCTTCGGTCCCGGGTGCGAGCCCGGGCTGACCGAACTGGAGCGGGTCATGCGGCGCGGCGGGGTCGCGTTCGTGATCGACAACGACGCCACCCGCTCCACGTTCGGCGCGTGGTTCCGGCGGTCGCTGCCGAGCTACGACCCCCAGGCCGTGGAACGGTTCTGGGTGGCGCGCGGTTTCCGGCGCGAGGCCCTGACGATGCGCTGGGAGTTCACGGACCGGCGTGACTTCGAGGCCGTGGTCCGGATCGAGTTCCCCGCCGCGTTGGCGGCCGAGATCATCGACTCCCACCCGGGGCTGTCCGTGGACTACGCGATCAACGTGTGGTGGAAGAGGTACTGAGTGATGGGAGAGGCACCAGGGACACGGGTGCCGGGTCCGAATCTGTCACCTGCGAACGTCGGTGGTGGGACCACCCGACACGGTGGGCGTCACAGCCGTACGGCTCCGCCGAGGTTGTAGTGGAACACGTCGCGCTCTCGGACGTGGTCGCCCGTCTCGGGGGCGTCGATCATACGGCCCCGGCCGAGGTAGATGCCGACGTGGTAGACGTAGCCCCCGCTGTCGGACCAGTAGACGAGGTCGCCGCGGCGGGCCTGTGCGTAGGGGATCCGGACCCCCGCCGCCACCTGGTCGTGGGCGATGCGGGGCAGTTCGACCCCCGCCTGGCGGAAGGACCACTGGACGAGGCCGGAGCAGTCGAAGGTGCGCGGCCCGGTTCCGCCCCATCCGTAGGGCGTGCCCTTCTTCGACTCCGCGGCGCTGATCGCCGTCTCGACCGCCGAGGCGGACAGTCTCTGGTGGATCCGCTCGGATGCCGGGGCCGCGTCGGCGACCCCGCGGGCCGGTTGGGCCGAGGCCGGGGCGGATGCCGCGACGAGGAGGGACACGGCCGCCGCGGCGACGGCGATCGCCCGGGCGGCGGTCCGCACGGGTGCGGCCTGCCGCCCGGGACGCCCCGGACGGCAGGCCGGGATTTGCTCGTGGTGTCGAGAGTGACTCATGGGTTTCCCCGTTCGGATGTGACGGCGTCCCGGGCCGGGTCGGCCCCGGGGCGTTCCATCCCAACGGATCACCCTTCGTCGGTTTCACGCGTGAGCGAATCACCCTCTGTAATCAATTTGTCGCGCGTTCCCGGTAAAATCTTGCTCCCAAAAGCCGCATCTCAGTCAGTCGGCACCAGATTTCAGCCGAAGCTGACGACGTTCGGTAACAGAGCTCAGGCACCCAGCCGGGCCACGAGCCGCTCGGAGACGGCCACCATGCCCGCCTCGTTGGGGTGCACCGGCGCGGCCGTGTTCTCCGGGACCAGACCCTCGACCCAGCGCAGGGACGCCGACTGGCACACGTCGTGACCGCGTTCGAGGACGTCGACGAACACCGCGCCCGCGGCCTGGGACTCCTCCGCGATCATCTGGTTCAGGGCGGTCTGGGCACCGTCCAGGTAGGCCACGTCGCCCCAGGCGATGGGCGTGCTCGGCCAGCAGCCCCGGCCCTCCGGCAGGATCTGGAGGTAGCCGACGCCGACGACGGTCGCTCCGGGGCTGCGCTCGGCGATCTCGGCGTAGACGCCCGACACGTCGTCCCGCAGGCCCTCGATCCGCTGGTCGAGCTCGTCACCGTAGTGGTCGGCGCACGGGCTCCCGATCGGGTTCCTCAGACTCCGCTGGGCGCACTCCATCAGGACGTCGGTGAAGCCGAAGTCGTTGCCGCCGATCCCGACCGTCACCAGGTCGGTGTCGGAGGTCAGCGCGTCGAACTGCGGCGGAACATCGGTGAGGTCGGTGTGCTGGGGTTCGCGCAGGTCCCGGATGACCGCGCCGGAGCAGCTCACGTCGGTGAACTCGGTGACGCCCAGCGCGTCGGCAGCCAACCGGGCGTAGTTGCCGGACGACCTGAGGCAGCGGGGGTCGGAGCCGGGGGCGTACGGCGGGATCAGCGGCCCCGAGGTGAACGAGTCGCCGAGGGCCACGTAGTGGTCGTAGGCGGCCGCCTCCTCCGCCGCCGCGGGCGCGGGCGCGGCGGCCAGGCACAGGGCGGCGGCGAACGGGAGGGCGAGGAGGGGGGAGCGCCTGGGGGTGCGTCGGGGGCGGGAAGCGGACACGGTCGTGCTGTCGTCGGTGCGGGGCACGGGGTTCCTCTCCAGTGGGGGACCAGGGGTGTCGGACCCTACGCATTCTGTAACACAACCTACGAACGGCGTTGACTAACTCGTAGGTAACTTTCCTGTGTCCTGAGGCGCCGCCGCGAACGGCCGACCGCCCCGTCCGAGGGAGGCGTTAGCGTTGCGGGCATGGCCAAAGCAGCGAAGACGACGTTCCGGTGCAGCGACTGCGGGTGGACCACCCTCAAGTGGGTGGGCCGCTGCGGTGAGTGCCAGGCCTGGGGCACGGTGGAGGAGGCGGGCGCCCCGGCCCCGACGGCGGTCGCGGCGGCACCGGTGACCTCCCGCGCCCGGCCCATCACCGAGATCAGCGTCGAGACCGCCGAGGCCGTACCCACGGGGGTGGACGAACTCGACCGCGTCCTCGGCGGGGGCGCCGTCCCCGGCGGTGTCGTGCTGCTCGCGGGCGAACCGGGCGTCGGCAAGTCGACGCTGCTGCTGGAGGTCGCCGCGATGCGGGCCGCCCAGGGACCCGTCCTGTACGTGACCGGCGAGGAGTCCGCCGGTCAGGTGCGCCTGCGCGCCGAGCGGCTCGGCGCGCTCTCCGACAAGCTGTTCCTGGCCGCGGAGACCTCGATCGCCTCCCTGGTGAGCCACGTCGAGGCGGTCGGCCCCCGGCTGCTCATCGTGGACTCGGTGCAGACCATGGTCTCCCCCGAGGTGTCCGGTGTGCCCGGCGGCGTCACCCAGGTCCGCCAGGTGACGGGGGCCCTGATCCAGATCGCCAAGGAGCGCGGTATCGCGACGGTCCTCGTCGGACACGTCACCAAGGACGGTTCCATCGCCGGCCCCCGCCTCCTGGAGCACCTGGTGGACGTGGTGCTGCACTTCGAGGGCGAGCGCCACTCGCAGCTACGGCTGCTGCGCGCGGTCAAGAACCGGTACGGGCCCACCGACGAGATCGGGTGCTTCGAGCTGACCGAGAGCGGGATCGTCGGACTGCCCGATCCCAGCGGGCTGTTCCTCACCGAGCGCACCGACCCGGTACCCGGGACGTGCGTCACGGTCACCCTGGAGGGGCGGCGGCCGCTCATCACGGAGGTGCAGGCTCTGGTGGCCCCCACACCGCTGCCCGCGCCCCGCCGGGCCACGTCCGGGCTGGACACGTCCCGGGTGAACATGATCCTGGCGGTCCTGGAGAAGCGCACGGGCATGCGGCTGGCCAACATGGACGTGTACGCCTCCACGGTGGGCGGCGTACGGCTCGGGGAGCCCGCGGTCGACCTCGCCCTGGCCATGGCCGCGGGCAGTTCCAACAACGACGTGGCCCTGCCGCGCGGGTTCATCGCGATCGGCGAGGTCGGCCTGGCGGGGGACATCCGCGCCGTGAACGGGGTCCAGCGCAGGATCACCGAGGCGCAGCGGCTGGGCTTCACCGAGGCGGTCGTACCCAAGCACTCCGGTGACCCCGTGCCCGGGATCCGGACGCACGAGGTGGAGGAGCTCAGCGAGGCGCTGGCCTGGGTGGCGCGGCGGTCCAAACGCGCACGTGGCGCGTGAGGACAGGCCCGAAGGGGCACCGCTAGAAGTCGAAGACAGCGCCCTTGGCCGCGCGCAGCAGGCAGGTGTTGCCGAAGTTCTCCTGGTAGGTCTCCGAACCCCGCGCCGACGCGGTGACCGGGCGGTACTCCAGGGTGCAGGCCGCGGCCGGATCACCCGGGACGGCGTCGATCGAACCGGCCTGGGCGATGGCGGCGCAGGCCTCGGCCGCCCGCGGGTGGCTTCCTCCGCCGCCCTTGGGGGCGCACACCAGTGAGACCTCCCGCACCGACTGGTCCTCGAAGCCGACCCCCTCGACCAGCCGGAGCCGGTAGGCGCCGTACGAGGGCGGCCCGGACGGGGCCGCGGAGGTGACCGCCGTGGCCACGGGTGCGGCGGGGACGAGGACGATCGCGGTGGCGGCGCAGGTGGCCAGAACGGTCGCGACGGGTCTCACGAGAGCCTCCGGTACATCGGTGGGGCGTCGAACACGGGAGCGGGCCGTGTCGCCGCATCACTCACTTACGACTCTTCTACCCCGACGGAACGGGGTGTTGGCGGTCTACCGGTAGCTGCGGTCGTCGCGGTCGGTCTGGCCGTGGTGGCCGTGCAGCCAGCCGTAGTACCCGTGGTCACCGGACTCGTGCCCGCCTCGGTCCCCGGTGGACTCCCGGTCACCGTTCTCCCAGAAGTCGAAGACCGCGCCCTTGACGTCGAGCAGGACACACATGTTCGGGAAGGTCTTCTTGAAGTGCTCGGAGCCGCTGGACCGGGCGATGACGGGGTCCCAGATCATCGGACAGGCACTGTCGGCGAGGTCGATCCTCTTGATGGATCCGAACTCGTAGATGAGGTCGCAGGCGTCCTCGGGCCGCGGGTGGCTGCCGCCCGCGGGGTCGCAGTGGAGGCGCACGTGCTGCTTGTCGCCGGTGTCCTTGTCCTGGATCGAGAGCCTGTAGTACTCGAAGTTCCTCTCAGCCGCCTGCGCCGGAGCCGCCATGGACAGCGCGAGGGCGGAGACGGCGACACCGGAAAGGATGTTTCGGAACAGCTTCACCATGACTCCTGATGACGGTGGAATGACCTGACGTCACTCAGAGTAACATTACGATAACTTCCCGTGGCCTCTCTCGACGGTTCTCGCGTGGCGTGCGGCACGGCGGGGCCCGACAGCCGACCGGCCGCCCCCGAGGGAAGGGAGCGGCCGGTCGTCAGGTGGAACCTCAGGTCAGCTGGAACACCAGCTCGCCGGTGTCGCCCGCGTACTCCCCGTGCAGGTTGGCGCGGTACCACCCCGGGCGAGCGGCGGAGGAGTCACGGCAGTCCGTGAACGAGCGCTGCCGGTCCCAGCCGAACGTGAACTCCTCCGGCACCCCTCGACTGACCTGGCGCGCGTCGGCTGCCTCGCCCTCGACGCAGTCGGTGGTGGAGAAGATCCGGTCGTCACCGGAGTGGATGCGGATCTCCATGGCCTCGGCGCCCATGTCCACCGTGCAGGTCTGGTTCCCGGTGTTCACGACGGTGACCCGGAACCCCGGCTCGGCGCCGCTCCCGTAGACCTCCCGGTCCTCGTCGGCGAACGCGAAGGACACCACCACGTCCTCCGGACGGCACGCGTCCTCGGGGCTCTCGGGGGCAGCGGCACCGCCGGACTCGGCGTCGGCGCCCTCCCCGCCTCCGCCCCCGGCGGAGTCCCGGCCCTCCTCGTCCTCGGACGGATCGGACCCCTCGGAGTCCTCGTCCTCGCCCTCGGACGGATCGTCCTCGGGTTCCCCGCTCTCGTCCGCGGAGGGCGTCGCGGGTGGGACACTGGGAGTGGGGTCACTGTCCGCGGCGCCCGCCTCCGCCCGCGTCGGTTCGGCGTCGTCCCCGGAGGAGGGGCGGCAGGCGAACGCGATCAGGGTGAGGGCGAGCATGACCCCCGCCAACACGAGGGCACGCCGCTTCCAGTAGGTCTCGCGGCTGACAGCTCCTGGATGTCCGGTACTTGACGCCATGGGCCGTAGTATTGCGGTTTCGCGTGCCACCCACCTACCCAACCCGCCGATACTCCGTAAAAGATGAGCGATAACCCTTACAGCACAGCGGTTCTGGCGTGGTACGAGGCCAACGCCCGCGACCTTCCCTGGCGGACCCCCGGGGCCAGCCCCTGGTCGATCCTGGTCAGCGAGATCATGCTCCAGCAGACGCCCGTCGTGCGGGTACTGCCCGCGTGGCGGGCCTGGATGGAACGCTGGCCCACCCCGGCCGACCTGGCCAAAGAGCCCTCCGGCGAGGCCGTTCGCATGTGGAACCGGCTCGGCTACCCGCGCCGCGCACTGCGTCTGCACGCGTGCGCCGTGGCGATCACCGAGCAGCACGGAGGGCGCGTACCGGACAGCCACGAGACGCTGCTCTCGCTGCCGGGCGTCGGTTCCTACACCGCGGCGGCCGTGGCCAGCTTCGCCTTCGGACAGCGGCACGCCATTTTGGACACGAACGTTCGGCGTGTTCTCGCGAGAGCCGAAACCGGGATCCAGTACCCGCCGAAAACGCAGACGAAGGCGGAGACCGCCATCGCCGAGTCACTCCTCCCGCCGCTGCCGTCCGTCGCGGCGCGCTGGGGCGTGGCCGTGATGGAGCTGGGCGCCCTCGTGTGCACCGCCCGGACACCCGCCTGCGCGGACTGCCCGATCGCCGGTCAGTGCGCCTGGAGGCTGGCGGGCAAACCCGCCCACGACGGCCCGCCGCGCCGCGGGCAGACCTACGCGGGTACCGACCGGCAGGTGCGCGGGCGGCTGCTCGCGGTGCTGCGCGACTCCACCGCCCCGGTGTCCAAGGAGGCGTTGGACGCCGTCTGGGACGACGGAGTCCAGCGTGAGCGGGCCCTGGACGCCCTGGTCGCGGACGGTCTCGTGGACCCCCTCGACGACGGGCGGTACGCGCTGCCGGGCTGAGCCCGTCCCGGCCGCCCGCCCGGCTTCCCGGGCGGGCCCGGTCAGTCCTCCATGTCCAGCAGTTCGTCGGTGTCGGTGTCCTCCGAGTCCACTGTCAGCAGTGCTTCGTCGGCGGTCCCGTCGTGGGAACCGCTGCACGGAGCGCCGGGCTCCGGCGCCTGCGGGGACTGCTCGTACCGGCGCACGAAGGCGGCCAGGCGCGGGTCGTCGGGGCCGTCGAGGTGGATCTGCGCACCCCAGGCGGAGGCCACGACCGGTGCGGGCATACCCTGCTCGACCGGGCTGACCAGGAGGTAGTCCCCCTGCCGGTAGTGGGCCGCCAGGGTCGCCGCCCCGTCGCCGTCCACGGCCGCGGGGTCGTAGGTGACCCACACGGCCCCGTGCTCCAGGGAGTGCACGGCGGTCTCGTTCCTGATCGGCACCTCGTAGACACCGCAGTTCTGCCAGTAGCCGTAGTGCTCGCCGCCCGCGGGCGGGAACATCTCGTAGTCGACGGTCGCCGGAGGCTCCACGTGGTCGGCCGGCAGGCCCTCGTACTCGACCACGGCGTCCAGATCGGCCGAGCCCGGTGCTGGGTCTGCCCCTCCCCCGTCGTTGACCGCCCACAGGACGGCACCCGTGACCGCGACGAGGGCGACCACCAGCAGTCCGACACCGACGGCCACACCGATGACCACCCCGCGCCCCTTCTTCGGCGGGGCAGGCGGGTACGGGCCGGGGGCGCCCTGGGGAGGAGGCCCCTGGGGCGGACCGGGCGGACCGTACTGGTTCTGGGGCGCGTGGGGCCCCTGGGGGTACTGCTGGCCCGGCGGGTCAGGCTGGCCCTGGGGAGGACGCTGTTCCGGTGGCACCTGGCCGTCGGGCTGTCGGGGGTCCTGTGGATGGGTCACGCGCAAACCCTAACCACACGCCGCGCCGGACCGCCAGCACCGGTGGAAGCCCCACGCGAAGGGGGCACCCCCGAAGGGATGCCCCCGTCCGTAGTCGGGACCGGTGCGCGACCGAAGCCGTTACTCGCTCTTGCCCGCGGCCGGCTCCTCGACCTCGGGCGTGTCCGGAACCGCGGCGGGCTTGGGCACACCCTTGAAGGTGAACTTGGCCTCGGTTCCCTCGCCCTCGGCGTCGATCACCACGATCTGACCGGACTTGAGGTCACCGAACAGGATCTTCTCCGACAGCTGGTCCTCGATCTCCCGCTGGATCGTGCGACGCAGCGGCCGCGCCCCCAGGACCGGGTCGAACCCGCGCTCGGCCAGCACCTTCTTGGCGGCGGGGCGCAGCTCGATCCCCATGTCCCGCTCCTTGAGGCGGCTGTCCAGGCTGGAGATCATCAGATCCACGATCTGGAAGATCTCCTTCTCCGTCAGCTGGTGGAAGACGATGACGTCGTCCACACGGTTGAGGAACTCCGGCCGGAAGTTCTGCTTGAGCTCCTCGCTGACCTTGCCCTTCATCCGCTCGTAGTTGGTCTGGGCGTCGTCCTCCTTGGCGAAGCCCATCGCCACGCCCTTGGAGATGTCCCGGGTACCCAGGTTGGTGGTCATGATGATGACCGTGTTCTTGAAGTCGACGTTGCGACCCTGGGCGTCGGTGAGACGCCCCTCCTCCAGCACCTGCAGGAGCGAGTTGAAGATGTCGTTGTGGGCCTTCTCGATCTCGTCGAAGAGCACCACGGAGAACGGCTTGCGGCGCACCTTCTCCGTGAGCTGGCCGCCCTCCTCGTAGCCGACGTACCCGGGCGGGGAGCCGAACAGCCGCGAGACCGTGTGCTTCTCCATGAACTCGGACATGTCCAGCTGGATCAGCGCGTCCTCGTCCCCGAACAGGAACTCGGCCAGCGTCTTGGACAGCTCGGTCTTACCGACACCGGACGGACCGGCGAAGATGAACGAACCGCCCGGGCGCTTGGGGTCCTTCAGCCCGGCACGCGTGCGGCGGATCGCCTGCGAGAGCGCCTTGATGGCGTCCTCCTGGCCGATGACCCGCTTGTGCAGCTCGTCCTCCATGCGGAGCAGACGCGAGGACTCCTCCTCGGTCAGCTTGAAGACCGGGATGCCGGTGGAGGCGGCCAGGACCTCGGCGATGAGCTCCTCGTCGACCTCGGCCACGACGTCCATGTCGCCGGCCTTCCACTCCTTCTCCCGCTGCGCCTTCTTGTTCAGCAGCTGCTTCTCGTCGTCACGCAGCGACGCCGCCTTCTCGAAGTCCTGCGCGTCGATCGCCGACTCCTTGTCCCGGCGGACCTTGGCGATCTTCTCGTCGAACTCGCGCAGGTCCGGCGGAGCGGTCATCCGGCGGATGCGCATCCGCGAGCCCGCCTCGTCGATGAGGTCGATCGCCTTGTCCGGCAGGAAGCGGTCGCTGATGTAGCGGTCGGCCAGGTTGGCGGCCGCGGCCAGGGCGCCGTCGGTGATCGACACCCGGTGGTGGGCCTCGTAGCGGTCGCGCAGACCCTTGAGGATCTCGACCGCGTGCTTGACGGTCGGCTCGTCCACCTGGATGGGCTGGAACCGGCGCTCCAGCGCGGCGTCCTTCTCCAGGTACTTGCGGTACTCGTCCAGCGTGGTGGCACCGATGGTCTGGAGTTCGCCGCGGGCCAGCATGGGCTTGAGGATGGAGGCGGCGTCTATGGCACCCTCCGCCGCACCCGCGCCGACCAGTGTGTGCAGCTCGTCGATGAACAGGATGATGTCACCGCGGGTGCGGATCTCCTTGAGCACCTTCTTCAGGCGCTCCTCGAAGTCACCGCGGTAGCGGCTGCCCGCGACCAGGGCGCCCAGGTCCAGCGTGTACAGCTGCTTGTCCTTGAGCGTCTCGGGGATCTCCCCCTTGACGATCTTCTGTGCCAGCCCCTCGACGACCGCCGTCTTACCGACGCCGGGCTCACCGATGAGGACCGGGTTGTTCTTGGTCCGGCGCGAGAGCACCTGCATCACGCGCTCGATCTCCTTGTCCCGACCGATGACCGGGTCGAGCTTGCTCTCCCGGGCGGCCTGGGTCAGGTTGCGACCGAACTGGTCCAGCACCAGCGACGTGGACGGAGCGGACTCCGCGGACGCGCCCGTCGTCTGCGCCTCCTTGCCGGTCTGGTAGCCGTGCAGCAGCTGGATGACCTGCTGGCGGACCCGGTTCAGGTCGGCGCCGAGCTTGACCAGCACCTGGGCGGCCACACCCTCGCCCTCACGGATCAGACCCAGGAGGATGTGCTCGGTACCGATGTAGTTGTGGCCGAGCTGAAGCGCCTCGCGCAGGGACAGCTCCAGGACCTTCTTGGCGCGCGGGGTGAACGGGATGTGCCCCGACGGCGCCTGCTGGCCCTGACCGATGATCTCCTCAACCTGCTGCCGAACCGCTTCGAGGCTGATGCCAAGACTCTCCAGGGCCTTGGCGGCGACACCCTCACCCTCGTGGATGAGGCCGAGCAGGATGTGCTCCGTACCGATGTAGTTGTGGTTCAGCATCCTGGCCTCTTCCTGGGCCAGAACCACCACTCGCCGCGCGCGGTCGGTAAACCTCTCGAACATGTCTCGTCGCTCCTCTACAGAGCGGTCAGGCAGGGACGGTACTCGCCGACCCAACTCTTCCGCATATCGGCCCCACAGGGATAACCGCCCCGGGGAGCACTGCCGCACCCGTCCGTCCCGGACGACTGGTTGCCGACCGGTCGGACGTCTCCGTACGGCCGACCGTAGCCGTCCGTGCCAGAGACTTTCCCCGACGATAGGGCGTTCACCCAACATCCAACTACCAATTGGGGCGCCAGATTTCGGTGTACGCCGAAGGCGAACGGCCCGGGGGCTCCCATCCATCACGAGAGTCCCCGGGCCGCACGTGTGTAAGCCCGATTATCGGCTCTTAGCGAACACGCCGATCATCTGAGTTGTTGCGCACCGGCCACTCCGTGAGCGGAAAGCCCCGCCCGGAATTCTCCGGACGGCCACCGCCCCGTGGCCGGGGACGGTCGACCGCGCACGGCGGACCACTGCGAGCACCCGGTTCCCCCGCACACTGCAACGGAGGCGCGGGGCGGGTTCTTCCCCGCTCCGGGGGACGGCTTCCGCGTCCGGCCGCGGGGGACACGTGGGACCTCCGCCGGACACGGGGACCGCACGCCCGTTCCAGGGCCGCAGGACAACGTCCCGCCGTCACGGCTCACGCCGGTTCGGCGGGTCGTGTTCCGCCTCGGACCGGGCTCCGGTACCCGCCCGGGGTCGCGGCCCTCCGCCACCCCGGCATGCGCTCCGTGCCCGGCCACACCCCGGCGGCGCCGTGGACGCCTTCGGGGTGTCGCCCCGCGGCAGCGGTGGCGGATCCGGCCGCACCGCCCCTGGGTTTCGGTGAGCCCCTGCTATCCCCTGCATCCCGTGTCACTCGGGCCGCGGCGGGCCCGGGGATGGTCGGGTTCGGGTGCGTACCCCGGGACACCGGCCCGATCAAGACCTGACAACATTTCGGCGAACCCGGATGCCTGCGGCAAACCTAGCCCTTGATGGCCTCATATTCGGCGACGATCTTCGCGGGGATACGGCCGCGCTCATTGACCGGCTTGCCGGCGGCCTTCGCCCACGCGCGAATCTCGGCGCTGCGCTCACGGCTGGGCGCATTCCGGGAGCTGCCGCGGCGGGCGGGACCGCGACCGGACTTGGCCGGAGCCTTGCGAGCGGCGTCGACGAAGGGCGTAAGGGCGTCGCGGAGCTTGGCGGCATTACCCGCGCTGAGGTCGATTTCGTACACGGAGCCGTCCAGACCGAACGTCACCGTCTCCTCGGCCTCGCCGCCGTCGAGGTCGTCGACCAGGAAAACCTGGACCTTCTGTGCCATGGATTCAAACCTTTCAGAAGAGCAGTGCCTTCGCACCTGAATATAAAGCTATCTCGCGCGCAGGCAGAAGACAATTCCCGACGTGCCAGTAATCACCTGGACTTGACCCTGGGTTTCGGGGTCGCCGGAGCAGCGCGGGGCCGGAGGGCCCACACGCGCGGACTCGGCCCCGGATCAGGGTCGATCAGGGCACGATACGGTCAAGTACCGTATCAACGACCGTCGGATTCGGCCCGGTCACCGCGGTCGACAATCGGTGTCTCGTCGTTCGCGGCGGCCGCGGCGGTCTTCACGTCCGGGGCACCCACGGCCGCGTCGCCGCTGACCAGGCTGCCGTCCATCCGGCGAGGCGCCATCTCCCTGCGCAGCAGCTTGATGACGAAGGCGCAGAAGACGGTCGCGACAACCACCGGCGGGATCAGAGCGGAGATTACGTCGAGCAGCCCGGCGGGAAGCAGCGACGAAAGGTCACCCATCGAAGCGGTCCACCCTTCCTGGTTGTTACTTATTGCAGCAAATACCCGACTCAGCGTCGGGCCAGTCCTGGGGGATGACGCACCGGGTACCGGGCAATCGCATACCCGACATCATAGACATCGCTCGCCCCGGCCCGGTCCCGGAGGCACCGGAGTCCGCCCGACCCAAACCCGATGGTGACCAATGTCCGACAGCGTGTTCGGTGCCTCGTCGGCCGCGAACACCGGCCGCCCCCTGAGCGAACTCGATTCGCAACCCTTCGTAACCGCCCCCGTCGAACTCGATCACTCCGGAGGGGGGCGTCGAGCGTAGGTACACATTACCCGTCCTCTTCCCCTCTCATAGCACCCGGTCTCGTTAAGCGAGTCGGCCGGTAGGTGCCCGGAGCGCACCTCACCGGACCGTATCGGGAACTCAGTCCCAAGAGCACCCGAAAGCCTTTAGGCACGGGGGCTTCGGGACCTGGTCCCCAGGTGCACAAGCATGCGCGTGTTCCCGAGCGTGTTGGGTTTGACCCGCTCAAGGTCGAGAAATTCCGCGACACCCTCGTCATAGGAACGCAGAAGTTCCTCGTACACGCGGGCGGAGACGGGTGTGCCCTGGATCGGGGCAAAGCCGTGTTTGGCGAAGAAACCGGTCTCGAATGTCAGGCAGAACACACGCCGCACGTCCAACTCACCCGCCGCTTCCAGCAGTTTGGTCACGATTCGGTGTCCCACTCCGAAACCACGCAGAGAGGGATCCACCGCGACGGTCCGCACCTCCGCGAGGTCCTCCCAGAGGACGTGGAGGGCACCGCAGCCGACGACGCGGTACTCGACCCCCTCCTCGGAGCGGGCCGCCCCGAAGGCGTCCTGCGGGGGCACCGCGGAGCGGGGTTGGGCGGGTGGGTCGTCCGTGACCACCTCCGCCTCGGCGACCCAGAACTCCTGGATGTCCTCATAGAGATTGACGGTGCTCTTGGAGAGGACACGGCGGTCGACGGTGTAGGTGTCGACCAGGCGGCGGATGTGGGCCACGTCGCGCGTCTTGGCGCGACGGACCCGGACATGACGAACGGACATAGCCGGACCAGACTACGCCCACGTACGCACCCGCACCCACCGGATCGCTCTTCCTCCGGCGGGTGCCGTGTGTGTTCGCGCGTGTCGGGCCGGATATGCCCGTGGTCTTCCCGGCCGGGGCCGGGACGGCCTGGCTCAGATGAGCTGGCGTCGCGCGGCCCAGACGACCGCTTCGATGGGGGTGTTCACGCCGAGCATGTCGCAGATGTTGCGGATGCGGCGGCGCAGGGTCCGGGCGCTGAGTTCGAGTCGCCGTGCGGCCACCTCGGTGGTCACTCCGGTGGCGATCTCGGCGAGCAACTCCAGGTCCTCGTGGCTCAGCTCGGCCGGGGTGTAGGCGCCGCTCAGTGCCGTATCGCCTGAACGGGACTGCAGGGGGACCACGTTCTCCCGGTGCTCCCGCGGTTGGAGAGCGCTCTGGTCCTCAGCATGACGCCGTACGAGTGTGGCCTGTTCCACTCCGTCCTCCCTCATCCATGTGAGTGCGGAACATCAACTCGTCACCGGGCGGATCGAACGCGCCGGGGCGCGACAGGGACCCACGCGCCCGGCCACCTTCCGGGGACCCCTCTGGCACAGGGGTGGAGGGCGGTGGGGAACATGGGCCGCACGGGCCGTGTCACCGCGGTCTGGGACGGTCAGACCGCGCCGAGGGCACACGTGCGCGCGGGATAGGCGGACCTTGGGGTGGCCCTCACACCTCGCTCACTGTCGTACTCGATCCACTTCGGCGATCTCGCGGACCAAGGTCCGCCCTCAGCACGCTAGGCGGCCGTGATGATACCGTCAAGGGGCAGTAAATCACCATGAGTAGCACCCTTGGGCCTCTGGGTGACAGGGTGATGGGAGGTGCGTTTTCGACACTCGACTGACCTGCGTAAACTTTGTTTACCCTCCGTCGTCGACCGTGTGAACGCAGTTCCAAGGAAAACCTCGGTCCTGTCTGTCGGGACACCCCACTCTCACTGTGTTTTTGGGCGATATGTCGCAACAGTGAGGTCTGAACGGTGGCACACACCACATTCAGGTGACGAGGACGGGGCCGCCACGACTCGCGTGCGACGGCCCCGTCTCTTTTTCGGTCCCGCGGTTGCCCGGATGCGACCCGGACTCGTCCTGGTTCGTCAGTCGCCGGAGGGCTTGACGATCGGGAAGAGGACGGTCTCCCGGATGTTCTTTCCGGTGAACGCCATCAGGAGCCGGTCGATACCGACACCGACGCCACCGCTGGGCGGCATGCCGTACTCCAGGGCGCGGAGGAAGTCCTCGTCCAGCTGCATCGCCTCGGGGTCGCCCTCGGCGGCCATGAGCGACTGCTCGGTGAGGCGGCGGCGCTGCTCGACCGGGTCGACCAGTTCGGAGTAGCCGGTCCCCAGCTCCATGCCGAAGCCGATCAGGTCCCACTTCTCGGTGAGCAGCGGGTCCTCGCGGTGCTGGCGGGTCAGCGGGCTCGTCTCCACGGGGAAGTCGCGCACGAACGTGGGCTGGATGAGCGTGTGCTCGACCAGCTCCTCGAAGAGGTGCTCGACCAGCTTGCCCTGGCCCCACTGGTGGTCGAACTCCACACCCCTGCCCTCGGCCAGGCGGCGGACGTCCTCGATGGGCGTCCTCGGTGTGACCTCGGCGCCGAGCGCCTCCGACACGGAGCCGTACAGCGTGACGCTCGGCCACTCACCGCCCAGGTCGAAGGTCTGGCCGTCGCGCTCGACCACGGTCGTGCCGAACACCGCCCGCGCCGCCTCCTGGATGATCTGCCGGGTGACGTCGGCCATGACGTTGTAGTCGGCGTAGGCCTGGTAGAACTCCAGCATCGTGAACTCGGGGTTGTGCGTGGCGTCCGCACCCTCGTTCCGGAAGTTCCGGTTGATCTCGAAGACCTTCTCCAGACCGCCCACGACCAGCCGCTTGAGCGCCAGCTCCGGCGCGATGCGCAGGTACAGGTCCATGTCGTAGGCGTTGATGTGGGTGGTGAACGGACGCGCCGTGGCGCCGCCGTGCACCCGCATCAGCATCGGGGTCTCGACCTCGATGAAGTCCCGTGAGCTGAGCGTCTCCCGGATCGCCCGGATGGCGGCCGAGCGGCGGCGCACCATCTGCTGCGACTCGGGGTTGACGATGAGGTCGACGTAGCGCTGGCGCACCCGGGCCTCGGGGTCGGTGAGTCCCTTGTGCTTCTCCGGGAGCGGACGCAGGCACTTGGCGGTCAGCGTCCAGGAACGCACGAGGATGGACAGCTCGCCGCGGCGGGAGGTGATGACCTCGCCCTCGACACCCACGTGGTCGCCGAGGTCGACATCGGCCTTCCAGGCGTCCAGCCGTTCCTTGCCGACCTGGTCCAGGGACAGCATGATCTGCACGTCGCCGGTCTCGTCGCGCAGGGTGGCGAAGCAGAGCTTGCCGCCGGTGCGGTAGAGCATGACCCGCCCGGCGACGGCCACCTTCTCCCCGGTCTGGGTGTCGGGCTCCAGCCCCGTGTGTTTGTCGCGCACGGCACCGATCGACGTGGTCCGCGGGAAGGTCACGGGGAAGGGGTCGGTGCCCTCCTCCCGGAGACGGTCCAGCTTCTGGCGCCGGACCCGCATCTGTTCGGGCAGGTCGTCGTAGGAGTCGTGCGCGTCATTCACGGCCCCGATCCTACTCTCTTCCGGACACCCGATCGCCGCTGTCCACAGGCTGTCCGTCACCTCCGGCCTCCCGGAGGGGCCGATCCCGCGAGACGCGGATATTCCGTGATCGAACAATGCGGCCCAGCGCCAGGCGCATCCTGGGTATACGGTCCGCGCGAATATCGATACCGACGACGAACCAGTCGCCGCGGTCGTGCGGAGGTACGGCCGGGGGTGGCCCGTGGGGCGAGGTGCCTCGCCCCACCCACCCGGCTCAGCCGGCGTTGCGCTCGAAGACCAGGCGCAGTCCGATGAGGGTCAGCCACGGGTCGTGCACGTCCACGGTCTCGCACTCTCCGACGACCACCGAGGCCAGTCCGCCGGTGGCGACCACGGTCACGTCGTCCGGGGCGTCGGTGAGTTCGGCGACCATCCGGTCCACGATCCCGTCGACCTGGCCCGCGAAGCCGAACACGATCCCCGACCGCAGCGCCTCCGTGGTGTTCTTCGCGATCGCCGCGCGCGGCCGGACGATCTCCACCATGTGCAGCTGCGCGCCCCGCCGGGACAGCGCGTCCACGGAGATGTCGATCCCCGGCGCGATCGCCCCGCCGACGTACTCCCCCTTCGCGCTGACCGCGTCGAACGTGGTCGCCGTGCCGAAGTCGACCACGACCGCCGGGCCGCCGTACAGGTGGCTGGCGGCCAGCGCGTTGATGATGCGGTCGCTGCCCACCTCCTTGGGGTTGTCCATCCGGATCGGCACCCCGGTCTTGACCCCGGGCTCGACGATCACCGCGGGCACGTCGCCGAAGTGGCGGCGGAACATGTCACGCATCTCGTGCTGCACCGACGGGACCGAACAGCACAGCGCGATCCCCTCGATGTCGGCCGGGGCCCCCAGCGTGCTCCCGTCGATGAGCCCGCGCAGCACCACCGCCCACTCGTCGGCGGTGCGGCGCGTCTCGGTCCCCACTCTCCAGTGTTCGAGAAGGTCGTCGCCCTGGAACAGGCCGAACACCGTCTCGGAGTTGCCGACGTCGATCGCGAGCAGCATGTTGGGGAGCCTCATCCGTGGTCGAAGTGGTGTGTTCCCAAGAAATCTTCCACCAACCGGACCTCTCACAACAGGTCGAGTGCGATATCCAGTGCCGGGCTGGAGTGGGTGAGGGCGCCGACCGCCAGGTAGTCGACACCGGTGGCGGCCACGTCGGCGGCCACGTCGAGCGTCAGTCCGCCGGAGGACTCCAGGCGGGCGCGCCCGGCGACCAGCTCCACGGCGGCCCGCAGACCCCCCACCGTGAAGTTGTCGAGGAGGATCTCCTCCGCGCCGGCCGCGATCGCGTCCTCGATCTGGTCGATCCGGTCCACCTCGACCTCCAGCGGCAGGTCGGGGAAGCGCTCGCGGATGGCGCGCACGGCCGCGCCGACCCCGCCCGCCGCGACCACGTGGTTGTCCTTGACCAGCCCGGCGTCGCTGAGGCAGTACCGGTGGTTGACGCCGCCCCCGCAGCGCACCGCGTACTTCTCCAGCGCACGGAGTCCGGGGCGGGTCTTGCGGCTGTCGCGGATCCGGGCTCGGGTGCCGACCACCGCGTCCACCCAGGTCCGGGTGGCCGTGGCGATCCCCGACATGTGGGTGAGGAGGTTGAGCGCGGTCCGCTCCGCGGTGAGCAGGTCGCGCGTGCGGGCGGTGACGGCCATGAGCACGTCCCCGCGCTTGACCGCGTCGCCGTCGCGTGCGGAGCGGGCGATCTGCACGGCGCCGTCGGACACGAGCCAGAAGACGAGTTCGGCCAGGGGCAGGCCGCTCACCGTACCGTCGGCGCGCGCCACGACGTGCGCGGTCCGCACCTGGTCGGCGGGGATGGTGGCCACGGTGGTGACGTCGATGCGCGGACCGGCGGTGAGGTCCTCGGCCAGGGCGCGCCGCACCAGGTCCACATGGGACTGGTGGGGGGCCATGTACGGAAGGGTGAACTCGGCGCGCGAGTCCGGGTCGGGTGTCCCCTCGGCGAGGGGGAAGGCGATCCCGTCGAGTTCGGCGACGAGTTCGGGCGGCAGGGACGGGGTCCAGTCCTCGTCGGTGGCCACGGGGGTGTTCGCCTCCAGTCGGACGACGGTCGGCCGTGTCCGGAGCACGGGGTCGGGGTCGGGCGCGTCGGCGCGCTGGTGCGAGCCGCGGCTCTCGGTGCGGTGCAGGGCGGCGGCGGCCACGAGCCGGGCCACCGTCAGCAGGTTGGTCGCCTCCCAGGAGGCCGTGTCCGGGGCAGCGGGGTCGGCCGGGGCGGTGAGCGCGTCGAGTTCGGTGACCAGCGCGGCCAGCCCCTCGCCGGTGCGCAGGACCCCGGCGTGGCGGGACATCAGGGCGCGGACGCGGGTGGCGGTGGCGGGTTCGACGAGGCGGGTGACGTCGCCGACGGGAACGCCCCGTTCCGGGACCGGGAGCGCCTCCCGAGCGAGGCGGGCCGCGATCCGGTCCGCGTACACCAGGCCCTCCAGGAGGGAGTTGGAGGCCAGGCGGTTCGCGCCGTGCACGCCGGTGCGCGCCACCTCGCCGACCGCCCAGAGACCGGGGACGCTGGTGGCCCCGTCGATGTCGACCTCGGCGCCGCCGGAGGCGTAGTGGGCGGCGGGGGCGACGGGGATCGGCTGGGTGACCGGGTCGATGCCGTGTTCACGGCAGGACGCCAGGATGGTGGGGAAGCGGTGTTCCCAGGTGGCCGCACCGAAGTGGCGGCCGTCCAGGAGGACGTGGTCGGTGCCGGTCTCGGCCATGGTGCGCGCGATGGTCCTGGCCACGACGTCGCGGGGGGCGAGGTCGCCGAGTTCGTGCACGCCCTCCATGATGCGGTTGCCGTCGGCGTCCACGAGGTGGGCGCCCTCGCCGCGCACGGCCTCGGAGACCAGGGGCTGCCTGCCCCGGGCGTCGGGGCCCAGCCAGAGCACGGTGGGGTGGAACTGGATGAACTCCAGGTCGCGCAGGCGCGCCCCGGCCCGGGCCGCGAGCGCCAGCCCGTCACCGGTGGACACGGGAGGGTTGGTGGTGGCGGCGAAGATCTGGCCCATCCCCCCGGTGGCCAGGACGACGGCCGGGGCCAGGACGGCGCCGACACCGTCGCGGGCGCCCTCGCCGATGACGTGGAGGGAGACGCCGACGACGGCGGATCCGTCCGGGTCGCGCAGGACGTCGAGGGCGAGGGCGTGCTCGATGACCTCGATCCGCTCCTCGGCCAGGACCGCGGCCTGGAGCGCGCGCTGGATCTCCGCTCCGGTGGCGTCTCCCCCGGCGTGGGCGACCCGGTCCGCGCGGTGGCCGCCCTCGCGGGTGAGGGCCAGTTCCCCGCCCTCGGTGCGGTCGAACTCGGCGCCCACCCCGATGAGCCAGCGCAGGGCGCCGGGCCCCTCCTCCGCCAGGACGTGCACGGCGAGGGGGTCGCACAGCCCGGCCCCGGCCAGGTGGGTGTCGACCATGTGCGCGACCGGGTCGTCCCCGGGCGCCATGGCCGCCGCGACGCCGCCCTGGGCGTAGGAGGTGGAGCCGGTGGAGAGGCGGTCCTTGGTGACGAGGACGACCCGGCCGCGCTCGGTGCGCTGGACGTAGCGCAGCGCGGTGCTGAGCCCCGCGACGCCCGAGCCGATGACGGCGACGTCGGCGCCCACGCTCCACGACGGCGCGGGGGCGTCGGTCCGGGTCTGTCTGGATGAGGTCATGTGGGTCTCTTTCGCGAGTGCCGACTGGAGTTGCCGTTCGGGTGCCGCCGGGGTGCTCCGCGTGGGTACCGCGCCGCGGGCGTCCGTTGGGGGTGGTGGCGGGCGGGCCGGGCCGCGGGCGGGAACGAGCCTCAGGCGGGGACGGGGACGGGCGGTCCCCGGCCGTCCGGGCGCCCGAACACGGGCCGGGGGCCCGGAACGCACACTGCTAGGAGCGGGCCAGCCGGACCGGCGTGTTGTCGATGAGCCGGGTGGCGCCCACGCGGGCCGCGACGGCGAGGACGGCCTCGCCGGTGAATCCGGCGGGGGCGTCGGCGAAGGTGGCGGGGTCGACCAGGGCGAGGTAGTCGGGTTCGACGGGTGGCGTGGCCTTGGCGGCCTCGTCCAGGACCGCCTGCGCGGCGGCGCGGACCGCGTCGGGCCCGGCGCCGGCGGCGGCGCGCCCGGCGGTCAGGGCCCGGGACAGGGCGAGGGCGCTGGCGCGCTCGTCCGCGTCCAGGTAGACGTTCCGGCTCGACGTGGCCAGCCCGTCGGGGTCGCGCAGGGTGGGGGCGCCGACGATCCGCACGGGCAGGTTGAGGTCGGCGACCATGCGGCGGACGACGGCGAGCTGCTGGGCGTCCTTCTGCCCGAAGACGGCCAGGTCGGGGCCGACCAGGTGGAGGAGCTTGCTGACGACGGTGAGCACCCCGGTGAAGAACCCGGGCCGGGAGGCGCCCTCCAGACGGTCCCCCATGGCTCCCGCCTGGACGGTGACCATCTGCTCGGTGGGGTACATCGTGTTCACGCTCGGGGCGAAGACGACGTCGACCCCCTCCTGGGCGCAGACCTCGGTGTCCGTGTCCAGCGTGCGCGGGTAGCGGTCGAAGTCCTCGTTCGGGCCGAACTGGAGCGGGTTGACGAAGACGCTCACGACGACGGTGTCGGCCTGGGCACGGGCGAGGCGCATGAGGCTGCGGTGCCCCTCGTGCAGGGCGCCCATCGTGGGAACGAGGGCGACGCGTCCGGTGTCGGCGAGGGCCCGGCGCAGCTCCCCGGCCGTGTGGACGACCAGGGGTCCGTCGGCTGACGCGGGCTGTGACGTGGGCGTGGGTTCGGTCATCGGTGCTTCCCCGTGGTGGTGTGTCTCTCGCACACGGCGCGGACACCCCCGCCGTGCGACGCGGTGGGTCTCAGCGGCGGAGGACGTCGAGCAGGCGCGCGGCGTCGGCGGGGTCGAGCATCCCGGCGTTGATCGCGCGGTCCGCGGTGAGCCGGGCGAGCTCGACGTAGCTGGCGACGCTCTCCGGGGCGTTCTCGCGCAGTTGCTCGATGTGCCCGGCGACGGTACCCGCGTCACCGCGCAGGACGGGGCCGCTCAGTCCGTGGATACCGAGGCGCAGGGCGTTGTCGAGGGCGGCGCTGAGCATGGGTGCGAGCATCCGGCCCGGTTCGGGGACCCCGGCGGCGGCGAGGAGGGAGGCGCTGTCGGCCACCAGTGTGACCAGGTGGTTGGCGCCTCCGGCGAGGGCGGCGTGGTAGAGCGTGCGCTTGTCCTCGGTGATCCACACGGGTTCGGCGCCCATCTCGACCACGAGCGCCTCGGCGATCGGACGCAGCTGCTCGGGTGCGGTGACGCCGAACGCGCAGTTGGCGAGCCGCTCGACGTCCTCGTCGCGGCCGGTGAAGGTCATCGCGGGGTGGAGGGCCAGGGGCAGGGCTCCGGCGATGGTGGCGGGGGCGAGGATCCCGTAGCCGTGCGCGCCGCTGGCGTGGACGAGGATCTTGCCCCGCAGGTCGGTCCCGGTGGCGGCGAGCCCCTCGACGAGGTCGGGCAGGGCGTCGTCGGGCACCGTGAGCAGGACGAGGTCGCTGTCCCCGACGACCCCGGGGGCGTCGAGGACGCGCGCGGTCGGGAGGCGGGAGGCGACGTTGGCCCTGGAGGTCTCGGAGACCGCGGTGGCGGCGACGACCTTGTGGCCCGCCCTGCCCAGGGCCTGGCCGAGGACGGAGCCGACCCGACCGGGCCCGATGACACCGACCCGCAACCGCGCCGGTCGACCCCGTGTCGTCTCCATGGCCGTGCTCCCTCGTGGTTCGGTGCGTCCGGTCCTTCCAGCACCGTGACGCCTGAGCACACGATAACTCTCCTGACCCGGTGCACCGGCGACCAGGTCCGCGCACGCGGGCGGGGGCGGGCACCGCGTGCCCGCCCCCGCCGGGGCGTCGTGTCCGTGTTCCCCGGGCCGGGCCGGGGACCGCGGGAGGCCGCCGTCCGGACGACGGCCCGCGGCGGGCTCAGCCCTGGATGATCACACCGGAGTTGTAGCAGGACGCCAGGGACTGGCCGAGGACGGCGTTGGAGTTGCCGCAGCCGGCGTTGACGTTGTCGATGCCGTTGATGTAGGCGATGTTCCCGCTGACGTTGCCGCCGGTGCCGGAGGTCCAGGCACCCGCGTGGGCCGCCGCCGGTGCCGCGGTGAGGAGGACCCCGGCGGAGGCGAGGGCCACGGCGGCGGTGACGAACGTCTTCTTGAGCACTACGTGTCTCCTTCTGTGTCCGACCGGGGGGACCAGCCGGACCGTCGGTGTTCTTCCGGAGCACCCTGGGGGCGCTGGTGATGAAGTTACCCCTGGCGAACCCCGATTCACCCGCCTTGAGCTGGAGTTATCACGAGATACACGCCATTGTTCACACTGCGTAGTACCGCGCCTCGGGTTCGATCGGGACAAAGGCGGCGCATCACCGGGCCGCACATGCGCACAGCGTCACGGTTCGCCGGAATTCCAGCTGTGCACCAAACCGGGTTGCGGCCGACCGCCCCACGCCCGGGAGGGTCCAAACACGCGAAAGGGCGCCACCCTGGTGGGATGGCGCCCCGAGCGTGTCGCTCTGGAACCTGACCGGACCGGATCACCCGGGACGTCTCCCGGGTGGACACCCCCGACCGGCCAGGCCGCTTCAACCGCGATCCGGCTCGCTACGCGGCTACTCCATGACCTTGGCGTCGGAGCCGACGCAGCTGGCGCCCGCGACGCCGAGGATGCCGATCGCGTTGCCGCAGACGTTGATGGGGACGTTCAGGTCCGCCACGAGCTGGTTGCCACCGAGGATGCTCCCGTTACCCGAGGTGAAGATGTTGTCGTCGGCCATGGCCGGAGCACCGGCGAACAGGACACCGGCAGCGGCGGCGGTGACGGCACTGGCGGCGAGAGCCTTCTTCAGCATGGTTTCTCCCACTGGCCGGCTGACTGGGGGCGCCAACCGGGCCAAATCATTGACGATGTGTATGACTGTGAACACTCCCCGTGTTCGAAGACCATTTAGCCATACTCGACCGCCGCGCACGACCAGAACAACGAGATGCGGCGCGACCCTCACCTGGAACTATCACACCGAGTGAGCAGACATGTCGGACATGCAGTCGGCAATCCGGAGCACATCCCCCGCCTCATGTGACGCATCACACAATCACGTCCCGGGAGTGTCACGGGCCCCCTCCGTCGGCCCCTCCGTCGACCTCGTCGCCCACCGCTCGGTACCCGCCTCCGGTACCAGCGCGCGGCGGGCGGACCCCACCAGCGAGTCCAGGAGACCGCGGCCCTCCGCGGCCGTCCTGCCGGTGGCCCTCGCGTCCGCGGGCCCCGGCGGGATGTCGACGTCCAGCGACACCCGGCCCGTGAACCGGGCCAGGGGGCCCGCGGTCAGCCGCAGGGCCTGCATGCGCTCCGCGGGGACGATGTCCGTCACCCGACCGAACAGGCCGCGCACGGTGACGAACAGGTGCCCGTCCGCCCCCGCCAGCCGCGGTGCCCGCCTCCGGTTCGGCACGAGCGGCACCCGTGCCGGATCGGCTCCCCCGAACACCTCGTTGACCAGGGAGAAGGCCAGTCGGCGCGGCGCCACCGGGAGCAGTGTCGCCGAGTCCCCCTGACGGGCGCCCGCGTACCCGGCCACGTTGGCCTCCACGCGCGCCACGCCCAGGACCCGCCACAGCATCGGCTCCACGACGCGCACCGCCTGGACCCGCCCCGGGGGAACGGTCTGCATCCGGCGCTGGAACATCCCGTAGCGCAGCCGCAGGCCGTCGGAGGACAGCGACGCGTAGTAGTCCGTGTACCGCGCCAGCGGTCCCCAGAAGTAGCGGATCAGACCCAGGACCAGCGGGATGAGCGCGCCCAGGACGCCGGGCTCGGCCAGCATCACGCCCGCCGCGGCCAGCAGGAGCAGGGCGACGAAGGAGAACAGGACCGGCGCCCGGAAGGTCAGCGCGCCCAGCAGCAGGGGGAAGGGCAGGCGGTAGAACGGCCACTCGGGCGCCTCCGGGGAGCGCCCGGGCAGTCCGGCGGCGTGCGCGAGCACGGCGGCCCTGAGGCGCTCAGCCAGCGTCCTGCGCAGACACGGCAGCCGGATCGCGGTCCGGTCCCCACCCGCGAGTTCGATCCGCAGCTCGGCCAGGCCGAACACCTGCATCAGCAGCGGCTGGACGACGTCCACCGCCTGGAGGCGGCTCAGCGGAACCTCCCGCGACCCGCGCATCACCAGCCCGCTGTGCACGACCAGGTGGTCCTCACGCAGACCGAAGGTTCCGTACCACCACGCGGGCAGGGCGTAGGCCACCGTGCCGAAAACGACCGCGAACGCCAGAAGCACCACCCACACGAAGCCGAACGTGACCAGGATGGGACCCACCAGCGCCACGAACACCAGGGTGACCGCGACGACCCGCAGGGGGACGATCGACCAGTGCGACCGGAACTCCCCGCTGGTGACGTCGTCCTCCGGACGGGGGCGCCGCACCGGCGGCGGCGGGTACGCCACGGACGGCGGCATCAGGGCGGGTCCGCGCGGGAGCGCGCCCGGGACGGGACCGGCCGGCCGCGGGTGGGGACCGGGAACCGGCCCTCCGGGAACGGGTCCCCCCGGCGGAGGGGATCCCGCGGGCGGGGGCTGGGGTCCTCCCGGCGGGTGGGGAGGACCGGGCGGCGGGGCCGCTCCCCGCTGCCACGCGGGCGTCCGCTGGGTGTGCTGGGGGAACTGGCTCGATCCGTCCACTACAACCCCGTCGAGAAGCTCTCGCTGCGCGCCGCGAGACGGGCGCGCAGTTCCACCGCGTCGGCCAGCGGGAGGCCGACCACGCGGGTGTCGGCCGTACTCGCCGCCGTGCGCAGCCGCACGGTGGCGATCCCCAGAGCCTGCTCCAGCAGGTCGGCGGTCACGTCCACGACCTGCATCCGGCCGTAGGGCACCACGACCAGCTGGCGGAGGAACACGCCGTAGGTGAGGTAGAGCTCCCCCGTCCCCTCCGCGTAGCCCCACGACCGCCGGAACCGCCCCGCCAGGAACCAGGCGACGGCGAGGGCTGCCAGGGCGGCGCCGCCCGCTGCCGCCGCCCATCCGGGTCCGGCCCACACGTACGCCAGGGTCGCGGCGACCACTCCCCCGACCACGCACAGGGCGCCCACCACCAGCCTGCGGTACAGGGCCAGGGCGGGTGACACACGCGTCCAGGACATGCCCTCGGGCGGGGCGAACGCCGCCGCGAGCGGGTGGTCGGGCCGGGACGGGCCGGGCGGGTTCGGCGTCGGGGCCGGGTCACTGGTGTCCACGGGGCCAGTCAACCATCAGCGGGCAAACGGCCCGCGCCACGACCCGGTGGGCATGTCCCCCGCCCCGGGGATTCCGGTGTCGGGCGACGGGCCGTTCCTTCTGTGAGGGTTCCCGGCCGGATCATGGGCGGCGCCGCCCCGAGCGTCCCCCCTGCCCGACCCGCCGGACGTTCGGCATCGGTCGGCCCGGCGGTTCTCCCAGCGCGTGTCGCTGGCCGTCACCGATTCCGCGCGGGACGTGAACGTCACGCCGGGGTGCAGCGGAGAGTGCCGACGAGACGGGCGATGTCGGCGGCCTCGTCGGCGGCGTCGATGGATACGGCGAGCCGGTGGACCTCGGTCAGAGCCGCCAGCAGTTCGGTGATGAGCAGAGGGGTGGGGTGGCCCAGGTCCGGGCGGTGGTGGAGGAGGCTCCGGACGGCCCCGGCCAGGTCCGACACGTCGTCGGTGCCGGTGGTGTCCGCTCGGCCGTACGGGTGGACCGCGAGAGTGCTTACGGGCGCGGACGGCGCGGAGCGGCGGACGCGTCGGGGAAGGGACAGGTGGTCCTGCCGGGGTGTGTGGGGCACGGATGGCTCCTGGTCGTTCGTGGGCGGGTCAGGGGAGCTCGATACCGGTGCGGGCCTCCCAGATGAGGAGGGCGTGGACATGTTCGGCGGTGAGGCGATGGCGGCCGGTCGGCGTCGCGAGGCTGGTCAGGTGACCCTCCCGGCCCAGCGGACGACGGTGCTGGCGTGGACCCGGAAGAGGGCGGCGACCTCCTTCGGCGTCATGAGAGTTCCGGTGTCCGGAGCGGAGTCGTGCTCGGCGGTCATCGTCGTGGTGCCTTTCATGGGCGGGAGTAGGGGGTGCGCGGCGCGGGGACGATCGGGGCCGCCTGCGGATCGACCCTGTACACCCCAGGCGGGAACGGCATGCCGACGCGCGGCCCCGGGTCGGCCACTTTCTTCGCGAGCTCTGCCGGGGTGTCCGCCATCAGCGTCGGTTCGGTGGTCGTGTGCGGGTCCCGGTCGGTGGCGATCCAGGTGCGCCCGGTGCACCAGATCCAGTACCGGTCCCCGTACTCGGCCCGAAGACGCGCGAGGTCGGTCTTGGCGCTCATGAAGCGACCCACAGTGCTTCGGTGAGCCTCAACCGGAGTTCGGTGAGAGAGGCGGCGGTCAGGCCGACCAGTCCGTCGCGGCCGTCGACGCGCAGGGCTCGCCAGGAGCCGTCGACCTCCCACGCCGTCCATCCGGGGAAGTCCCGGCGGAACGCGGCGACGCGGGGGTCGCGCTCGTTCTCCACCGGCGGCGCGTTGGGTGGCTCCACGCGTTGACAGGTCATCAGCCTCACCTCGGGGATGTCGCGGTGAGATGACCGTAGGGGCGGCGACCGGCAGAGGTTCGCAGCCGCTGGAAGGTAAAAGATCCGCAGAATCCTGCGGGCAGTTTCAAGCGACCCCGGCGCGCTGAGCCAGTGGACGTAGCTCTGGTGTCGACCTGCGGTGTTCACGCCGCAGCAGTTCAGAGATCACCTGTGCGGTGTCCGGATCGTGCCGTACCAGCTCTGGCGCGATCTGCTCGGCATCGAGGAGCGTGTTCACCGCTGCCGCGTCCTGGCGGGTTTGGGTGTAGGCGCGAGCGACGTCGAGGCACACCTGCGCACGACGACCGACGAGCCCGGTGGGAAGGGATTCGACGTTGAGGGCTTCCCCAGCGACCACGGCCGCTTTGGCGTCTCCCACCTTCACGGAGGTGCTGATGGTGTGGATGGCGACGTTCGTCGGACCGAACGCTGTCCCGTGCAGGTTCCCGTCACGCCCGAGACGGTCGGCGGCGCGTTGGGCTTGGCGGAGAAAACGGGGGAGTGCCGCTTTGTCGAACTCAGCCGCTGCCGCCGTCGCCGCCGCCAGTTGGAGTCCGCCGTACACCGACAGCTCCTCAGGAGTCCCGGGGCACATCCGGCGTTCCAGAGCGGTCGACGCACCCATCGCCAGTTCGGCGGCTTCACCGGGGCGGCCTCGGGAGATGAACACGTAGGCCAACCGGTATGCGCCGACGGCGGCGAGGAGGGTTTCGTCGGCCCATTCGGATGCGGACATGGCCCGGTCGGCGGCCTGCCACGCCAGATCACGGGCACCCACACGGCGGAGCACGGCGGCGGTGGTGTTGTACACCATCGCCCGGACCGAACAGACGGAGGGACGGTCGGCACCTCGACCGCGTGTGGCGGCTTCGACATCACGGATGAGACGGGGTAGGCGGCGTCCGACTTCGGCGTACCTCGTTGCTTGGTAAGCCGCGTAGGTGCGATTCGCTTCGTCGCGCAAGCGCGCCACGTCGATGAGGGCATCGTCTCCGGTCTCGGCGACGATGGTTTCCAGGGGCGTATACCGCATCATGGCGCGCTCGATGGCATCAACCGCGGTGTAGCGCATCGGAGGAGCCTCGGATTCGCTGCCAGTCAGCTCAGCCAGGGGTAGCCGGAGCACGTCCGAGAGTCGAGTGAGGACGTCGTGGGAGTCCACGGACAGTTTCCCCCTCTCGACCTGCGACAACCACGATTCGGACCGTCCGACGAGCCCAGCGAGGACGGTTTGGGAATAGCCTCGCCGTTTACGGTGGCGCCGAATGATCTGGCCCCTGGTGGCTGCGTCCACACCGGGCCTCCGATCTAGAGAACGCGGATGGTCGTGTGTAGGTGTTCCCAGGTGGGGAGACGGGACTCGTAGGGGGCGTCGTGGTCGTAGACGAGTGTGACGGCGGGGATACCTCTGAGGGTGTCGAGTGACCTTTGGAACGCCGGGTGCGTGGCGAGCTGGGGTTTGCAGTGGGGGACGACGACAGTTGGAACGCCGTAGCCGACCATTTCGCACAGAAGCCCGATCGCGAAGTTGTCGGCATGGCCGTTGGCGAACTTGTTCACGCTGTTGAAGGTGAGCGGGCAGGCCACGACAAGGTCGGCGGGTGGAAGGCTCTTGCCGGTGCCGGGCATCCGGTACTCGACCCGGACAGATTCGCCGGTCAGTTTTTCCAGTTCGTCAGGGTCATGGAACCTCGCGCCGAGGGGAGTGGAAAGGCACACCACCGTGTAGCCGTCGCTGTGGAGTCGACGCACGAGATTGGGCACGCCTTCGGGGGCGGGCGCGCCGGAGACGACGAGATAGAGGGTTTTCGCCATGGGGGCAGTGTAGGTGTCAGGGTGTGGGCGGCAGGATGACCCACCGGAGGTAGAAGGGACCCCCTATGGCAGACGGGCAGGACACCCCCACCGTGGATTTCCTGTACGAGATCGGCCTGCTCAAGCGGTACAAGCGCACCGGTTGGGTGATCGCCGGGGTCCCCGATACGGAGTCGATCGCGGACCACTCGCACCGGACGGCGGTCGTCGCGGCGGTACTCGCGTCGATGGAGGGAGCGAACCCGGAGCGGGCGGCGTTCCTGGCGTTGTTCCATGACACGCAGGAGACCCGCACGATGGACGTGCCCTACATCGGGAAGCGGTATCTAAAGGCGGCACCGCCCGAGTCGGTGACCGCCGACCAGGTCACGGATCTGCCTGAGGTGGTGGGTGACATGGTCAGCGGTGCCGTGGCCGAGTACGAAGCGAAGGAATCTCCGGAGTCGGCGTGCGCGAAGGACGCCGACAAGCTGGAGTGCCTGTTGCAGGCGGTGGAGTATCAGGAGCAGGGCACGGACACGCAGGCGTGGGTGGATTCGTCTCTGGCGGCGTTGAAGACGGGTGCGGCTCAGCGGTTGGCGAAGGCTGCGATGGAGCGGTCTTCGCTGGCGTGGATGCATGAGGCGCGGGATTCGAAGCCGCCGCTGTAGGTGTTGCGTGGTTGGGGTCCTCGCCGCTGTGCGGGCGAGGCACCCGTTCGCGCCCTCATCCTCGGCCGCCTCGGGCAAACCGTTACCCGAGGCTGGTGATCACGCGCCCGGGGACGGTACTCCCACCGGGCGCCTCCCCTTCGCCGCGCCCGAGAGCACTGCACAGATCATTTCAATTCGGACCAAGAGGATAGTTCTAACAATACAGATAGATGACCCTGGCCCATTCTCAGGAACGTTCTGAGCTGGACCTATGCGTGCGGTCATGAAGTTTTTCCGATCCAGTTCGCAGAAAAGTTCGCCTCCACTCCCCGCGTGCCCTAATCTTCTTTCCGAAACCACAACTCCATACGCCGAAGACCCCGCGACGCTAGTTAGGCGCCCGGGGTCGTGGTCAGCAACTCGAACCTTTGAAGAAGGATTGCCGACATGGCTCAGTTTAGCCGTGCGGTCCTCAGGTCTGCCCTGGAGACCCTCAAGACCCTCCTCTCCCCCGCGTGCGGCCGCCACCCGGCCCGGCGCCGCCGCTCCACCCGGGTCCGCCGCTACACCCCGCCTCCCGTTCCCGCGCAGGTCAGCGCGCCGACCGAGGCCCGGGAAGCGCCCGCTCCCCACCCGGCACCCCGGTTCTCCCCTCCCGCCGAGCGCGTGCGCGCCGACAGGACCGCCCCCGTGCGCCCCTACTACGTGGCCTTCGAACGCGAACTCGCCCGCGCCCGGGCCCACCCCGCCCGCCGCCTGCGCGCCCGCACCACCCGGCCGGGCAGCGCCGCCACACCCCCCACCAGGCGCGCGAGCGCCTACACGCCCAAACACGCGGCCCCGCGGATTCCCGCCCCGCGCCAGGCCCCGGAGGGCGACCTGCTCGCGGCCCCGGTGGCGCGCGTCCCCGGTGAGTTCGACGAGCTCGCCGACCTCGTGCGCGCCTGGCACGCCCAGCGCGGCGGTCAGGGTCGTGAGGGGGTCGCGTGACCACGACGATGATGAGGCGACCCCGTCCGCTCGTGTTCTGGGAGCCCCGCGTCTACCGGGGCGAACTGTCCGAACTCGCGCAGGTGCGCAGGCACCTGGCCCGCGACCTGGCCGGGTTCGGTTCCGACCCGGTCGACACCCTCCGGCTCTGCGCCAGCGAACTGCGCCAGGCACACCGACCCGGACCGGCTGTACGGCGAGGTCATCCGGGGCCTGTCCATGCCCGACGGGCGCACCCTGCGGCTGTCGTTCAGCGACTCGGGCGGTGGGGGCGGCGTCCCCCGCGTGCCCAGAGAGCGCACCGGTGACGCGTGGGACCGGGCCGAGGGTCAGCGCGGCCTTCTCCCGCTGGAGAACCTCACCCGGGGGTGGGGCCACGTCCGGCTCGCCCCCTGGGCCGACCTCGGCACGTGCGTGTGGGCGGCCTTCGACGTCGACCCCGCCGCGGTGCCGGGCGGGCTGCGCCCCTTCGTGTTCGCGGACTGACCGGGGAGCACCGTGTGGGGTGGAGTAAGGAACCGCCCCACACGGGACAGCCGGTCCTCAGGCGCGTCCGGACGGGTCGTCGTCACCGTTGCCGTCCTCGGGCACCCGGCAGGCCGACTCCAGCCACAGCGCGGCACCCAGCAGCAACCCGCTGGAGGCCGCCGTGCCCAGAGCCGTGGCGAACAGCTCGCGGTGGCTGGGCAACACGAGCGTGTCGAGCACCGCGAGCGCCACGCCCAGGAAGAAACCCGCCGCAAGCGCCGCGAACAGGGCGCTGGCCTTGGCCAACGCGACCAGCCGGGCGGCACTGAGCGGCTGGATCGGCTCCGTCCCCGGAGCCCGGCGGATCCGCCGACGCGTCCGGCGCGCGGTGAACGCCTCGGCGAACGCCAGCAGGAGCAGGGTCGGGATCGCCGACCACGGCAGCGGCGGAAGGACGTCGACCGCCCCGGTGACCAGCCACCCCAGGAGGGCGCCGACCACCGTCAGCAGCACGGGGACGCGCCACCCCGTCGGCTGGAGCCTTCCCTCGTGCTCCTCGGCCATCAGCCGTCCGATCCCTCGGGGAGCCGCAGCCGGAGGTCCTCGCGGCGGCGCAGCTCCTGCTCCCCCGCCGCGTCGGCCGCCAGCACCGCGGCCAGGACGTCCTCCACCGCGCCGTGTCCGGGCAGCACCGCTGCGGGCTCCGCGTCGAGCCACGGCCGCAGCACGAACGCCCTCAGGTGGGCGCGCGGGTGCGGCAGGGTCAGGTCCGGGTCGCCGTCGCGCACCTCCCCGAAGGCGATGACGTCCACGTCGAGTGTGCGGGGCCCCCAGCGGACCTCGCGCACCCGGTCGAAGGCCCGTTCGGCCGCCTGCGCACGCCGCAGCAGGTCAGTCGGCTCGCCGTCGGCGTCCACCACCAGTACCGCGTTGAGGAAGGCACCCTGTTCGGGGCCGCCCACCGGGGCGGTCTCGTACACGGGCGACACCGCCACCGGCCGCGGCGCGCCCTCCCCGGCCAGGAGGTGGTCCACCGCGCCCTGGAGGGTCGCCATCCGGTCGCCCATGTTCGACCCCAGCGCCAGCACCGCGCGCGTCACGACCGCGCCTCCCGGCTCCGCGTGACGGTCACCGCGACGTCGGCGAACTCGTGCGGGATGGGCGCGGAGGGCTTGTGCACCGTCAGCTCCACCTCCCGGACGAGGGGCTCGGCCAGGCACTCGACGGCCAGCCGCTCGGCGAGCGTCTCGATCAGGTTGACCGGTTCGCCCCGGACGATCTCCACCAGCCGCTCGGCGAGCAGCCCGTAGTGCACGGTGTCACCGACGTCGTCACTGGCCGCCGCCGGGGCGGTGTCCAGCCGGAGCACCGCGTCGACCACGAAGTCCTGCCCCTCGCGGCGCTCGAAGTCGAACACGCCGTGGTAGCCGCGCGCCCGGAGCCCGCGCAGCGCGATGCGGTCCGCCATCAGGCCTCGTCCTCCCCCTCGTCGTCCATGAGGACGGGCGAGGCGTGGTGCGACCACAGCCGCCACCCCTGTTCGGTGTCGACGAAGAGGTTGGTGGTCACCACCTTGCCCCCGGCGACGAAACCGGGGCTGTCGTCCTCGGCGGTCAGCACGTTCTCCTCGCAGGTGACCATGGCGATGTCCCCGCCGACGCCGATGTGCGTCTCGGTCAGCACGTACTGGATGTAGGTGACGTTGGCCATGATGAGCGACCACGCCCGCATGATCTCGGCGCGCCCGCGCAGCAGCGGCCAGCCCGGGTTCACGCACACCAGGTCGGGGGCCTCGTGCTCCTCGGCCCACACGCTGCGCATCAGGTCGATGTCGCCGTTCTCGATGGCGCTGTAGAACTGCGCGTTGGCCTCGGCCACGCGCTCCATGACCTCCTGGCGCGACTTCACAGGCCACCCCGGTCCAGCGCCTCGGCACGTCCCCCGTCCAGACGGGCGCCGCCGTCGGACCAGGCGGCGGCCACGCGCACCGCGTCGGCGTTGGGGCGCACGTCGTGTACGCGCACGGCCCAGGCCCCCCGGTCGGCCGCCAGGGTGGTGACCGCGGCGGTCGCGGCGTCGCAGTCGACGAAGGGGCGGTCGGTGCCCTTGGCGTCGCCGAGCAGTCGGCTCAGGAAACGCTTGCGGGATCCCGCCACGAGTACCGGGCGGCCCAGTTCGTGGAACCGTTCGAGGTGCTGGAGCAGCGCCCAGTTGTGCGCCTGCTCGGGTCGTTTGGAGAATCCCAACCCCGGGTCCAGGACGATCTGGCCCGGGTCGACACCTGCACTGATCATGGCCTCCATACGGTCGCGGAGCTCATCGAGGACCTCCTGGACGACATCCGTGTACACGGCACGGCTCTGCATGTCATGACTATGCCCACGCCAGTGCATCAACACGTACGCAACGCCGGAAGAGGCCACGAGTCGGGCCATGGCCGGGTCGGCGAGACCCCCGCTGACGTCGTTGACCAGGACCGCTCCCGCCTCGACGGCCCGCTCGGCCACCTCGGCGCGCATGGTGTCCACGCTGACGGCGACACCGCGCGACGCCAGCTCCCGTACGACCGGGTCGACCCGGCGCATCTCCTCCGCCGCGGTGACGCGCTGCGCTCCCGGACGCGTGGACTCACCGCCGACGTCGACGATGTCCGCGCCCTCCTCGACCAGGCGCAGACCGTGCTCGATCGCGCGGTCGGGGTCGAACCACTCGCCGCCGTCGGAGAAGGAGTCGGGCGTGACGTTCACGACGCCCATCACCAGGCACCGCCCGAAGTCGGGCAGGCCCGGAACTGTCTGTTTCGGCCCCATAAGGATCACCCTACGCTCAGGGAGCGCCCCGGGGGGCACAGGCCCTGCCGCGCGCGAAGCCCCGGTATCCGACCGTGATGGTCGGATACCGGGGCCTGACGTGGTCGGAGCCGCGGATCGGGGGCGGCTCCGGGTCAGCGGCGGTCCAGGATGAGGCTCATCGCCTCCGACCTGGTGCGGTCACTGCTGCGGAAGATCCCGCGTACCGCCGAGGTGACCGTCTTGGCGCCGGGCTTGCGCACCCCGCGCATGGTCATGCACAGGTGCTCGGCCTCGACGACGACGATCACGCCGCGCGGCTGGAGGTGGTCCATGATGGCGTCCGACACCTGACCGGTGAGGCGCTCCTGCACCTGCGGGCGGCGCGCGTAGACGTCCACCAGGCGGGCGAGCTTGCTCAGGCCGGTGATCCGGCCGTCCGCGCCGGGGATGTAGCCCACGTGCGCGACCCCGTAGAACGGCACCAGGTGGTGCTCGCACGTGGAGTACAGCTCGATGTCCTTGACCAGGACCAGTTCCTCGTGGTCGGCCTCGAAGACCGTGGTGAGCACGTCGCCGGGCTTCTGGCCGAGGCCGGAGAACTGCTCCTCGTAGGCCCGGGCGACCCGCTCGGGCGTCTTGACCAGACCGTCGCGGTCGGGGTCCTCGCCGATCGCGATGAGGATCTCGCGCACGGCGCGCTCGATGCGCAGCCGGTCGACGGATCTGGGCGGGCGATCCTCGTCGAAGACGTCGCTCACGCCTGGTCCCCCTCGATCCTGTTGGTGGCGGGGCTGGGCAGCTGGCCGTTGGTGGCCGAGCCCTGCACCTCGGTGCCGTTGAGGTCGGTCAGCTCCTTCTTGGACAGCACCGGGGGCCGCTCGGAGGGCTGGCGCTTGCCGTAACCGGTGTAGGAGCCGCGCGACGGACGCTTGGTCACCGGGGCGAAGATCTCCAGCACCTGCGCCTTGGTGAGCGTCTCCTTCTCCAGCAGCGCCACCACCAGGTCGTCCAGGACGTCCCGGTACTCGACGAGGACCTCGTAGGCCTCGTCGTGCGCGGACTCGATGAGGCGGCGCACCTCCTCGTCGATGATGGAGGCGATCTCCTCGGAGTACTCGCGGGCGTGCGCCATCTCCCGGCCCAGGAAGGGCTCGGTGCTGGCGGAGCCGAACTTGCGGGCGCCCAGCCGCTCGCTCATGCCGTACTCGGTGACCATGTTGCGGGCGAGCGAGGTCGCCTTGTCGATGTCGTTGCCCGCGCCGGTCGTGGGCTCGTGGAAGACCAGCTCCTCCGCGGCCCGGCCGCCGAGCATCATGGCCAGCTGGTCCATCATCTGGGAGCGGGACGTGAGGAACTTGTCCTCGGTCGGCACCGACATGGTGTAGCCGAGCGCCCTGCCGCGCGGCAGGATCGTGATCTTGTGCACGGGGTCGGCGTTGGGCAGCGCGTGGCCCACCAGGGCGTGGCCGCCCTCGTGGTAGGCGATGACCTTCTTCTCCCGGTCGGACATGACGCGGGTCTTGCGCTCGGGACCGGCCATGACCCGCTCGATCGCCTCCTCCAGGATGGCGTGGGTGATCACCGTGGCGTCCGCGCGGGCGGACAGCAGCGCGCCCTCGTTGATGACGTTGGCCAGGTCGGCGCCGGTCATCCCGGCGGTCTGGCGGGCGATGACGTTGAAGTCGACGTCGTCGGCCATCGGCTTGCCCTTGGAGTGGACCTTGAGGATGTCGCGGCGGCCGTCCATGTCCGGGCGGTCGACGACGACCTGCCGGTCGAACCGGCCCGGGCGCAGCAGCGCAGGATCGAGGATGTCCGGGCGGTTGGTCGCGGCGATGAGGATGACACCGCCCTTGACGTCGAAGCCGTCCATCTCGACCAGCATCTGGTTGAGGGTCTGCTCGCGCTCGTCGTGGCCGCCGCCCATACCGGCGCCGCGGTGGCGGCCGACGGCGTCGATCTCGTCGATGAAGATGATCGCGGGCGCGTTCGCCTTGGCCTGCTCGAACAGGTCGCGCACCCGGGAGGCGCCGACACCGACGAACATCTCGACGAAGTCCGAGCCGGAGATGGAGTAGAACGGCACCCCGGCCTCACCGGCGACGGCGCGGGCCAGCAGGGTCTTACCGGTTCCGGGCGGGCCCATCAGGAGCACGCCCTTGGGGATCTTGGCGCCCATGGCCTGGAACTTGGCCGGGTTCTGGAGGAACTCCTTGATCTCGTGGAGTTCCTCGATGGCCTCGTCGGCCCCGGCGACGTCGGCGAAGGTGTTCTTCGGGGTGTCCTTGGTGATGAGCTTGGCCTTGGACTTGCCGAAGTTCATCACGCGCGACCCGCCGCCCTGCATCTGGCTGAAGATGAACCAGAAGATGGCGATGATGATGATCAGCGGGAGCAGGCTGAACAGGGCGGTGGTCCAGATCGGGGTCGTGGCGACCGAGACGCTGTAGTCCTGTAGGTTGCCGCCCTCGGCGTCGGCGTTCTCCTGGAGCAGGGTGCCGAGCTCGGCCCCCTGGCCCTCGACCCAGTAGGCCTCCAGGATCTCGTCGTCCGTGGTGGTCAGCAGGATGCGCTGGTCACGGTCGATGATCTCCGCGCTCTCCACCTGGTCCCGCTCGATGAGCTGGTACACGGTGGAGATGTCGGCCTGTTCCGGTTGGGGCCCGCCCCCGATGTCGAACACACGGAAGCCGATGACGAGCATGACGGCGACGGCCAGGATCCATATCCACGGGCCGCGGAAAAAACGCTTCAGATTCATGTGAGCGGAACCCTGTCGGGTCCGTCCCTCCTGACCAGGCCGCCCCGCCCCAGAGGACTTTCCGAAGCAGGACCAATCGGACACGTGCTCCCTGCGATGACGCCGGGATATTCGACGGTACACCTCGCTCTGCCGAGCGAGCACACCGCTCGGGCACCCGGAGCGGAGCCGTCACCGAAGCAACGACGAAGCCCCGTTCCGTTGTTCCCGAGCAGTGTTCGTCACGGGTTGGCCGTGGGCCTCCGCCGCGCTTCGGCCCGCGTTCGCTCCGGGCCTTGCGCGTCACCTCGGCCCGGGTTCGCCCCGGGCCGCCGTGGCGCTCACAACCCCGGGTTCTCAGTTCTCGTAGACGTGCGGGGCGAGGGTGCCGATGAACGGCAGGTTGCGGTACTTCTCCGCGTAGTCCAGGCCGTAGCCGACGATGAACTCGTTGGGCAGGTCGAAACCGATGTACTTGACCTCGAGGTCGACCTCGAAGGCCAGCGGCTTGCGGACCATCGTGCAGACCTCGACCGAACGGGGGCCGCGCGACTTGAGGTTGCCCACCAGCCAGGACAGGGTCAGCCCGGAGTCGATGACGTCCTCGACGATGAGGACGTCACGGTCCTTGATGTCGGTCTCCAGGTCCTTGAGGATGCGCACCACGCCGGAGGAGGTGGTCCCGGCCCCGTAGGAGGAGACCGCCATCCAGTCCATGGACACGGGCGTGTGCAGTGTCCGCGCCAGGTCGGCCATGACCATGACGGCGCCCTTGAGGACCCCGACGATCAGGAGGTCCTTGCCCGCGTAGTCCGCGTCGATCCGCTCACCCAGCTCCGCAAGGCGCGTATTGATCTCTTCCTCGGTGACCAGGACCTTCTCCAGATCCCGACCCATGTCTTTGGCGTCCACGCTCACTGTCCTCGCTGCTGGGTTCCCCGTTTGCGGCAACCAGGATAAACGTGGTCAACGAGGCGGCGGCGCCACCCGCCCGGGAACCGCGGGACGCACGACGGGGCCGATCAGCGCCCGAACCGCAGGCTCCCGGCGACGCGGCGCGCCCGGATTCCGCCCGGAAGGTCGATGTGGGCCTGCCCACGCCACTCCGTGACCAGCCGTTCGACCTCCCGGACGTGGCGGGCGGTCAGCGCGCTGGCGGGACAGCCCGCGGCGAGGGCGGCGCGGCGCAGCACCCGGGTGCGCAGCGCCGTCGGAGCCTCGGCCAACGGGCCGACCCGCAGCTCCGGTCCCGCCGCCGGCCCGGGGGTGTCCGGTGGACCCGTGTCGCCGGGGGCGCGGGGGGCCGCCGCGCCCTCTCCGGCGCTGGAGGCGGTGTACAGGTCCCCGGCCATGCCGTCGAGCGCGTCGGCGTCGGCCCGCAGCATCGCGGCCGTCCGCGCCAGAGCGGCCGCGATCCCCGGCCCCAGGGCCCGCTCCAGGGCGGGCAGCGCCTCGTGGCGCACGCGTGAGCGGGCGTAGCGGGGGTCGGCGTTGTGCGGGTCCTCCCAGGCGGCCAGGCCCATCCGGTCACAGGCCGCGCGGACGGTGGCGCGGTCCAGGTCCAGGAGGGGGCGCAGGTGGTGGCCGTTGCGGGGCGCCATGCCGGACAGGGAGCGGGCACCGGAGCCGCGTGCGAGCCCGAGCAGTACGGTCTCGGCCTGGTCGTCCAGTGTGTGGGCGAGCAGCACCACCGCGGGCGCGTGCTCGGCCGCCGCCGCGTCCAGGGCCGCGTAGCGGGCGCGCCGGGCGGCGGCCTCGGGGCCGCCCGTGCCCGCGACCCGCACCGTCCGCACGGAGACGGGGGACAGTCCCAGACCGCGCAGGACACCGGCGACGGACTCGGCGCGCTCGGCGGAGCCCTCCTGGAGACCGTGGTCCACGGTGACCGCCCCCGCGGCCCTGCGCATACGCGGTGCCTCGAAGGCGAGGGCCCCGGCCAGGGCGAGGGAGTCGGCGCCGCCGCTGCACGCCACCAGGACGGTGGTGTCGGACGGAAGGTCGGCCAGGACCCGCCGGACCGCCGAACGGACGGCGGCCACGGCGGGGGGAGGGCCACTCACTCCGCGATTGCCGCGGGGCGCACGACCCGGTCGATCCACGCGTTCGGGTCGCGGATCTCGGCCAGGGTGGGCAGGGTCTCGCGCGAGGTCCACACCTTGTTGAACTCGGCCATGCCGACCTCGGCGACCACGGCGCGGACGAACGCGGCGCCCTCCTCGTACTGGCGCATCTTGAGGTCCATGCCCAGCAGCTGGCGCATGATCCGGTCGAGCGGGTTGACGGCCTCGCGTCGCTTCTGGAAACGGGCGCGGATCCGCTCCACACTCGGCACGACCTCCGGGCCCACGGCGTCCATGACGTAGTCGCCGTGCCCCTCGGCCAGACTCATGACCGCGGTGATGCGGTCCATGATCTGGCCCTGTTCGGGGGTCTGGAAGGCGGTGATGAGGCTGGCGTCGCCACCGCGCACGGCGTCGGCGACGGCCTCGCCGGCGGAGCGCAGCCGTCCGATGAGGTCGGCGGCGTCCATCTCCGACGACAGCAGGAGCTCGCGCATCAGTTCCTGCACGTGCGAGCGCAGCCACGGCGTGGCCGTGAACTGCATGCGGTGGGTCTCCTCGTGCAGGCACACCCACAGGCGGAAGTCGCGGGGATCGACGTCCATTTCGCGTTCGGTGTTGACGATGTTGGGCGCCACCAGGGTCAGGCGGCCGGTCGGCGCGTGGCCGCTCGGGTCGGGCGGCAGGAAGAGTTCGTACTGGCCGAGGACCTTCCCCGCCAGGTAGGCGAGCACGGCGCCGAGCTGGACCCCGGTGACCCGGGACCCGACCGCCGAGGTCAGGGCAGCGGCGGTGCCGTTGTTCAGCCGCTCGGAGCTCATCTGCTCCAGGACGGGTTCGAGCACCACCCGGAACCCGTCGACGTTGGCCTTGATCCAGCCGGGGCGGTCGACGATGACCGCCGGTCCGGTGGGTTCGAGGGGGTTCATCCCGGTGAAGTCGCGCACGTGCCCGGCGGCCACGTTGGAAAGCTCGCGCAACTGCGCCACGGCCTGCCGTGCGTCGGAGAGGTCCACCTGCGGCCCCGGGCGGACGAGGCGGACACCGGTGTTGACGGCTACGTCCCAGTCGATCACAGTCACACCGCCAGCCTACCCACGCGTCGCCTCGCGGCACGGGGATCGGGGGACGAATTCCGGGAGGGGTCAGGGTGATCCCCCACCCCGCCCCGTCCGGTGCCCGGGGGAGGAGGAACCCCGGCCCTGAGGGCGCCCGAACACGGGCCGAAGCGCAGCGGCGGCCCCAGAGGCACCGCTCAGGTGCAGCCGCAGCCGGCCAGGGCGGCGGCGAGGGTGTCGAGCCGGGACCCGCTGGCGGCCGGCGTGTTGGCCATGAACGCGAAGAGGAAGGTGTGGCCGTCCTGGTCGCGGACGGTACCGGCCAGGGTGCTCACCCCGTTGAGCGTGCCGGTCTTGCCCCGGACCAGACCGGCGGCGTCGTGGGTGGTCGCGTACTCGCCGTAGCGCCCGTTCTTGGCCAGCGTGCCGGTGGAGTTCGCGGTGGGCAGCCCGGTCAGCGCCGCGTTCAGCTCGGGGTTGCCGGGGTCGGAGGCGATCCGGAGCAGCTCGACCAGGGCGCGCGGGGAGATGCGGTTCTCCGTGCTCAGTCCGCTGTTGTCGGACAGCTCCACGTTCTGCACGCCCAGGTCCGCCATCACCTGGTGGGTGGCGGCGGCCGCGCCCGCGAAGGAGGTCTGCTCGCCCATCGCATCGGCCGCGACCCGGCCCAGCGCCTCGGCCATGTTGTTGTCGCTCGCCAGCAGCATGTGCTCCACCAGGGCCGACACGGGCGCCGACGCGACGCTGGCCACGACGTCGCCGGCCGCCCCGCTCTCGGTCGGGTCTCCCTCGACCGGCACTCCCGCGCGCTCCAACTGGCGGGCGAAGGCCTCGGCGGCGTACAGGGGCGGGTCGTAGGCCCGGCCCTCGGTGGCGTCGATCACGCCGTCGGCGTTCTCGTCGTCCCAGCCGCTGTCGACCATCAGGGCGTGGGCGGGCGAGGTGCTGCCCTCGGTGACGTAGTTGGGCTTCCAGCCGGGGCCGAGGAGGGGCCCCGTGAAGTAGGAGTCGTCGTACCCGACGGAGACCGTCTCGACCCCCAGCTCGGCGAGGGCCTCCGCGGTCCGGTCGGCGAGCTCCGACAGGGTCGCTACCTGCGGGTAAGCTGCGGAGTCGGCGCGTTCGGTCAGGGTCACGTCACCCGCTCCCCGCAGCACCACACGGCCCCGGTCCGGGTCGAGGTACACCTCGGTGTGGAGCACGTGGTCGGGTCCGACGGCGGCGAGGACCGTGACCGCCGTGGCGATCTTCGTGGTCGAGGCCGGGGTGACCGGGGTGTCCGGGGCCAGCTCGAAGAGCGTCTCCCCGGTGGCCGCGTCGACGACGAAACCGGAGAGGCCCTCCTCCAGCCCGGAGTCGGACATGGGATCATCGAGAACGTCCGCGACCCTGCCCGGGTTGGCCGGAGCCGAGGTCGCGGGTTCAACCGCAGCCACGCCCTCCGCGTCCGTGACCGGGGCGGGCTCCGCCGGAACGGGCCGCGCCTCGATGACGTCGAGGGCGACCAGTCCGGCGACCAGCACGAATATGTTGAGCAGGGCCAGTGCGAGGAGGGCCTCGCCTCGTACCCGTCGCACCCTGGGCACCTGCCCTCCTTCGGTGTCGCGGCCAGACGTTGTAGTTATATGGCGACATTAGTCGCAATGGGAGCCGAGATCAGCATGGAATTCGACGTTACGATCGAGATCCCCAAGGGGGAGCGCAACAAGTACGAGGTGGACCACGAGACCGGTCGTATCCGTCTCGACCGCATGCTGTTCACCTCCACCACCTACCCCGCCGACTACGGTTTCGTCGAGGGGACACTCGGCGAGGACGGCGACCCCCTGGACGCCCTGGTCCTGCTCAAGGCCCCGACGTTCCCGGGCTGCCTCATCCGTGCGCGCGCGATCGGCATGTTCCGGATGCGCGACGAGGCGGGCGGCGACGACAAGCTGCTCTGCGTCCCGGCGACGGACCCGCGCCAGGAGCACCTGCGTGACATTCACCACGTGAACGAGTTCGAGCGCCTGGAGATCCAGCACTTCTTCGAGGTCTACAAGGACCTGGAGCCGGGCAAGTCCGTCGAGGGCGCCACCTGGGTCGGCCGCCACGAGGCCGAGCAGGAGATCATCGCCTCGGTCAAGCGCGCCGAGGAGGCGGGCGTGCACGGCGACCGCTCGCACATCTCCACCAGCGAGGAGAAGTAACCGCCGGTTCCACTCGGCGTTCCGACGACGGCCCGACCGGGGAGCGACTCCCCCGCCGGGCCGTCATCGTGTCCGGGGCCGGTCCGTCCCGAGCGGTCCCCGGGCAGGTCCCGGGCGGACTCCGTCAACGGGGCAGCAGGGGCTGCACCATCCCCCATCCCCCGGCGACCAGGCACCCGGTGAACACGATCGCCAGCAGCGCGGCCAGCAGGAGCAGCAGGACCGGCAGCTGGGAGACCATCCCGCGTGCCAGGAACCGGGTGGCCGGGGGCAGTGGGAAGCCGTCCCGGCCGAAGTGGTCGGCACGGGCGGTGACGTGCGCGCGGTAGCCGTCGAGCGCGGGCCCCGTCATCCCGTTGAGCACCCGTGCCCGCACCAGCTCGGTGCGCTCGGGCATCCGCCAGGGCTCGGCGGACTCCGGGCGGGCGCCCCCGCGCGCGTGCCGGGCGCACTCGACCTCGGCCAGGGCGTGCAGCCACTCCCGCAGGCGGTCGGTGTCCCGGAGGTGGCCGATGTGCGCGTGCGCGACGATCAGCGTGTCCCGGAGTACGACGTGCGCGGTGTCGCGGTCGCGTAGGACCAGGATGCAGCTCTGGTACAGCTCGTCCCCGTACGCGTCGAGCAGGTACGCGTAGGCGTCCGCCTCCGAGGTACTGGTGGAGCGCAGGGCGCGGAGAAGATCCCGGTCCGTCATAGACCTAGAATCTACGCCGCGCGCGACACGCCCTTCTCCTCTTTGCGCAAAGACCCCCGTTCCGCGCCCCCGGGCTCAGCCGCCACCCCCGGTGCCGCCGTCGGCCGGGGCGTCCTCCCCGTCGGGGCCGGGCCCCCCGTGCGGCACGGCCGCGGACTGCCGGAGGGCTCGGGTCAGCCCGTGCGCGCGCAGCCACAGGAGCACGTACGTGAGCACGGTGAGGCCCGCGACCAGCACCGCCGCCCCCGGGCCGAGGAAACCGAGCGCCATCACCCCGGCGGCCGCGACGACGAGCGCGCGCACGAGGACACGCGCCCACAGACCCGGGGTGCCCGGTCTCACCTGGGCTCCCGGGGGACGGATGCCTTCACGGCCACTCCTGACACTGCGGCTGGGGGAGGGGGAGCGTCCCGCACCGGCGTCGCTCACACGCCGTCCACGGTTTCCACATGTCACCACCATGCGACGCCACCCGCAACACGCCCGGGGCGGTGACCGGGTGAGACGATCGACACGCGCGTTCGCCCACGATCGCTTGACTCCCCCCGGGCTTTGCTGGTCTCCTTGGAACCATGCATCCGTACACGTCCGCCGACGCCATGGCTCGCACGGCCCCCGGGGCCCCCTGCCACCTGGCCGTCGAGGCGTGTCCGTGTTGTCGTCGCTGAGTCGCTCCGCCAGGCGTGTCCGCACGCCCGTGCCCGACCGCACCGGGCCGCGAGCGCCCCGTCCGCGTTCCCGTGTGAACTGACGGCGGCCCGCGCCCTCCCGGGGTGTCCCGCCTCCGCCTCCGCGCGCCCGGCGCTCACCCCCGCCGCCCCGACCTTCCGGGGCCCACCGACGACATCAGCGCGCTCCCGCCGTCGGAGCGCGCGCACGTGAAGGATCTTCCCACGATGCTCCAGCAGGCTTCCACCACCCTCCGCTCCGGCTCCGTGCCCGAGGGTACGGCCGTGACCGGCCCCGGCCCCGCCCGGGTCTCCCCGGAGGGGATCGGCGACGTGGTCGACGCCGGCCGCCGCTCCGGCTACGCCCACCTGAACGAACGCCGTCTGCCGACGATCGGCCGCCTGGTCGCGGCCGCGCGCGGGGCCGCCGACGCGATGCGCCGACCGACGCTCTGGCCCTCCCGCCGGGGCCGGTGGCAGCCCGCCCCGCGGGCGGCCCGCCGCCACGTGAGCGGGCGGCTCCGGGTGACCGCGGTGGCGCTCGAACCCAACACCTTCGTCCCGGAACCGGCCGCGCGCCCGGGACGGCGGCACTCTCTGGAGGTCCTGTTCCTGGTCGGCGGTCGGGCGCACCTGATCGCGTCGGGAGCCGGAGGGGAGATGCTGTCGGCGGCCGAGCTGACCCCGGGGCGCGCCCGGGTCGTGGGATCGGCCCAGCACTCCGCCGGAGAGCGCCCGACGACCCAGCACCTGGTGAACACCGGTGACGAGGTCGCCGTGGTGATCCGGGTGACCGCCTGAGCCGGGCCGGGCGTCGGCGTCACGCATCGGTGCCGCGCTCCGCGGCGGCCGCGCGGAGCGCGGCGTCCACCGCCTCGATCGAGCGGAGGACGGCCGCGGTGCGCCGCCCCTCCTCCAGGTAGGCGTTCATCACCTGGTCCAGCGCGTGGGGCGGCAGGTGCGCGCGCAGGTCCACCCGGGCTGTGCGGTACCCCTCGCGGGCGGCCTCCAGGGCGGCGGACACGTACTGGTGGGCCAGGCGGGAGAGGGCGACCGGATGTCGGCGCAGCACTCCGTGCAGCCGGTAGTCGGCCGGGACGTGGTCGAACAGCCACACCAGGGCCGTCTGCTCGAAGGAGTCCGACCCGGGTGGGTGCACACTCGCGGGCCAGTCCGGCGTCAGCGACTGATCGGGCATACCCGCCAGCATACCCGCTGTTCGAAAACCCGTTCGATCAACCCCGGCGCGGTGTACGGCGCCGACGGCCCCGTCAGTCGGCGGCCCCGCCCGCCTCCTCCGCCTTCTCCTCCGCGCGTTTCTCCAGTTCCACCCGGATGGCGAGTTCGGCCGCGTCGACCGCGGCACGGGCGGTGATCGCGTTCGTGTGCGCCCGCTCCAGCTCCTCCAGGAGGATGCAGTCGAAGGACACGCGTGCGTCGTGGATCGCGGCTTCCAACTGGCGTGATGCCTCTTGCAGACTCATGTCCCTCCCTTCCCCAGAACTCGGCCCCCGCACACCAGCGCCCCTCCCCCACCGTTCGCGTTCCCGCCCGTCCTGTCCCCGGCGCGTTCTACGATGTGCCCCATCACCGCTGTTCGCGGCGGTGCCGTTCATCCGGCCGGAGAGGGACCCCATGCGCAACCGCTACCCAGGGACCTGCACGACCTGTTCGGTCCCCGTCGCCGCTGGTGACGGCGTCGTCGTCAAGGACGGCGGCCGCTGGCGCACGTACTGCGCCGAGCACGAGCCGCGCCCCGTGCCGCCCGCGCGCGGCGACCACCCGGGGTGGCACACCACCCCCCTGCTCGGATTCGACTCCGAGACCTCCTCCCGCGATCCCGAGGACGCGTTCGTGGTCTCGGCCGCGCTCGTCGACAGGGACGGCAAGTCGACGACGTGGCTGGTGGACCCCGGTCCCCGCGAGATCCCCGAGGACGCGGTCGCCATCCACGGGATCAGCACCGAACGGGCGCGCGCCGAGGGGCGCCCCGCCGTCGAGTGCCTGGAGGAGATCGCCGGCGCCCTCACCGCGCACCTGGCGGCGGGCCAGGGGTTGGTGGTGTTCAACGCCCCCTACGACCTGAGGGTGCTCACACGGGAGCTGGAGCGGCACGGCCTGGCGCCGCTCCCGGATCGCCTCGGCTGCGCCGTGGCACCGATCGTGGACCCGTTGGTGATCGACCGCGGGGTGGAGCCCTACCGGCGCGGCAAACGCAACCTGAGCGCGATGAGCGAGTACTACGGGGTCGACCTGACCGAGGCGCACACCGCCGCTGCGGACGCCCTGGCTGCTGTGGCCGTGGCGGAGGAGATCGGGGCGCGGCACCCGGACGTGGCCGGACTCAGCCTCGTGGAGTTGCACGAGCGGCAGGTGCACTGGGCCCTCGGGTTCGCGCGCAGCCGCCAGGAGTGGTTGGACCGGACCAAGCCGGGCCACGGGACGGTCGTGGACGGCACCTGGCCCTAGCGGTGTGCGCCGCGGGCCTTCGCTTCGCCTCGGCCCGCGTTCGGGCGCCCGGGAAGGCGGGGACGCCTCATCCTCGTCCTCCCGGGCGCCCGTTGCCCTCCACCGCCCTCGACCGGCGCCCACGGCGCGGCCCCGCTCCTGGCCCGTTGCCCGCTCGCGGCTCGACTCGTCCCGCAGCGTCACGCCGACGCCCGAACGGCGAACCACCTGGGGTGACCGGCACGACCTAGGGTTCCAGCGCGTGTCCGGGGCCGGTGCCGTCCCCGAGTTCGGCGACGATCCCGCGGGCCCGCTCCTCGTCGACGTCGATCCGCTCGCTCACGATCCGCACCGCCTCCTCGGCGCGGTCCAGCGACACGAGGTTGCGCACCCGGGCACGGAGTGACGGCGGCAGGTCGTCGGGGCTCCGCGGCCCGGGGACGTACCCGCCGACCTGCTGCTGGAACGGCTCGGGCGGCTCGGCCGCCGGGGTCCGCCCGGCCGCGAGGCGCTCCTCCAGCGAGGCGATGACACGCCGCACCGCGTAGGAGCCCCCGCCGAGGACGAGGACGACTCCCACGAGGAGGAGCACCATGAACACCAGACTCATAGTGCGCATCTACCCGCATTCCGGTCATACCAGGCACGAGCTGACACAACGTACGGTAAGCATCCATTGACCGGCCTCGCCGGAAACACCTCGGGCCCGCCCGGAAGAACCGGACGGGCCCGAAGGGGTGGAGCCGCCTGTCGGAATCGAACCGACGACCTATTCATTACGAGTGAATCGCTCTGCCGACTGAGCTAAGGCGGCGCCGCGCAGCGCGTTCAACGCGGCGAAGCGGTCACCAGTCTAGCGCCTCCACCGAGGTGATTCGTACACGTTCACCGTGTCGGTTCCCTCACGCGCACGCCATCCCGTCCTCGGGGACGGTCAGCTCGATGAGGTACTCGTCCACCATCGCGTCCACGCACCCGTCCCCCATCCGGTAACCGGTGTGGCCGTCGCCGTCCCGGGTGACCAGGAAGCCGGAGTCGAGCTGCCCGGCGAGCGCCTCCGCCCAGGCGTAGGGCGTGGCCGAGTCGCGCGTGGTTCCCACCACCATGATCGGGTCGGCGCCCTCGCCGTCGAGCGGGCCGCCGGGGGCCACCGCCTCCTCCGGCCAGTAGGCGCACGGCAGCGCGCCCCAGGCGAGCCCCGGGCCGAAGTTCGGCGACTCCTCCTCCGCCTCGGCCGCGGCCTGCGCGTAGGCCGCGACGTCGCGCGGGCTCGGCGAGTCCGAGCAGTTGACCGCGATGAGCGCCGCCGTGGAGTTCTCGTAGTCCTCGGGCTCGGACCGGCTGTACAGGTCGTCCGCGAGCAGGATCAGGGCCGTGCCCTCACCGTTCTCCATGGCCTCGGTGAGCGCCTCACGCACCCGCGGCCACCAGGCGTCGGTGTACAGCGCCGCGAGCACACCGAGCTCCGCGCGCGTGCGGTTGACCTCGCGGTCGTCGAGGGCGTTGGGGAGGGGGTCGGCGGCCACGTCCTCCAGGAAGTCGTTCAGCACCGCGATGCCCTCGTCCACGCTGTCGCCGGGACCCCCCAGCGGGCAGTCGTCCCGCCCCACGCAGTCCTCGACGAACGCCCGCAGCGCGGTCTCGAAACCGGTCGCCTGCGCCACGCTGAGGTCGAGCTGGTCCTGGCTCGGGTCGACCGCCCCGTCCAGGACGAGCGCGCGGACCCGGTCGGGGAACTGGTCGGCGTACTGGGCACCGATGTGCGTGCCGTAGGAGGCGCCGAGGTAGGTCAACCGGTCGTCGCCCAGCAGCGCGCGCAGGACGTCCATGTCACGCGCGACGTCGGCGGTGCCCATGTGCCGCATGAGGTCGGGTGCGTTGGCCTCGCAGGCCTCGACGAACTCGCGGCTGCTCTCCGCCAGCTCCGCCATGCCCTCCTCGGTGACCTCCGCCAGGTCCGCGTCTCCGTCCTCGGAGTCCACGTCCGTACCGAGGAACTCGTCGAGCTCGACGGCGTCCAGACAGGTGAGCGGTGTACTCCGCCCCACCCCGCGCGGGTCGAACCCGACCACGTCGAAGCGCTCGCGCACGTCGTCGCTGATCGTGTAGGCGGCCTGGTCGACGTAGTCGAACCCCGACCCCCCGGGGCCGCCGGGGTTGACCACCAGCGAGCCGATGACGTCGTCACCCTCGGCGGACAGGCGCTTGACCGCGATCTCGATCCGCTCACCGCCGGGGTCGTCGTAGTCCAGGGGCACCTCGAAGACCGCGCACTCGGTGCCCTCCAGACCGGACTCGCAGCCGTGCCAGTCGAGCTCCTGGCCGGTGAAGTCCGCCAGGGCGCCGGCGGCACCGGCCTCCTCGGGGCTCCCCCCGGCATCGTCGGCACCGCCGAAGCTGCAGCCGGCCGCCAACAGCACCGCTCCCGCGAGCGTGGCCGCCAGCGGCCCCCGATTGATCGTGCCCACCCGTTGTCCGCCCTCTCCGTGTCGGCCGACCGTGGCCGGCGCGCGCCGTCGGCGCCGCACCATTGTGCCGGACCCGCCGGCGTGCGCGCCTCCGGGTCTGCGCCCACCGCCCCCACGACCCGCAACGAACATCCGGGGCGGGATACTCCCGGGGGCGCCGGGAGCGGTCAACCGCTGAGCAGCGCCGAGGTCATGGCCTCCATGGCGATCTGCGGGTGCACGTTGGCGGCGATCCGGTCACGGCAGCCCATGATGGCGTCGATCCTGCGGAGCGTGGCCTCGGGCGTGCTGGACCGCGCCACGCGCTCCAGGTCCCCGGAGCGGTCTCCGGTGGACAGCTCCACCCCCGCGCCCAGCTGGAGGGTGAGCACGTCGCGGTAGAACGCCGCCAGGTCGAGCAGCGCGCGGTCGTAGGAGTCGCGTTTGATCCGGGTGGCGCGCCGCTTCTGCCGGTCCTCCAGATCCTTGAGCGCGCCCGCGGCGCCCCGGACCGCCTTGGCCACCCCCTTGCCGGTGGAGCCCTCGCCGAAGGCCGCCTTCAGCTCACCCCGCTCCCGCTCGTCGAGGGCGGTGGTGAGGGCCTTGGACTCCTCCTCCGCGATCTCGTAGAGGCGGGCGGCGGCCGTGACGCACGCGCCGAGCCCGTCGAGCCGGGTCGGGATGGCCAGCACCTCCTCCCGCCGCCTGCGCGCCTCCGGGTCGGTGGCCAGCTGCCGGGCCCGGTCGAGCCGTCCGGCGGCCGCCCGCGCGGCGGCCCGGGCGGTCTCCGGGTCGACGCCCTCGCGGCGGACCAGAGCCTCGGCCACCTCCCGCGTGTTCGGCGTGGTCAGGGTGACCAGTCGGCAGCGGGACCGGATGGTGACGAGCAGGTCGTCGGGTGTGGGGGTGCACAGGAGCCACACGGTCCGGGGCGAGGGTTCCTCGACCGCCTTGAGCAGGGCGTTGGAGGCGGCCTCGGTGGCCCGGTCGGCGTCCTCGAACAGGACGACGCGGAACCGCCCACCGGAGGGTTTGGAACCGGCGCGCAGGACCAGGTCACGGGTGTCGGCGACACCGTAGCTCAGCCCGCTCGGCCGCACGTACAGCACGTCGGGGTGGGTCCCGGCGAGCACCTGGTGGCAGGAGTCGCAGTGTCCACAGCCGCCGTCGCGGCACTGGAGCGCCGCGGCGAAGGCGCGCGCCGCCTCCGAGCGGCCCGACCCGGGCGGGCCCGTGAACAGCCACGCGTGGGTCATCCCCCCGCCGGAGCCGCCCGCGACCAGGTCGCCGGCCGCCGCGACGGCGCGTTCCAGCTGGCCGACCGCGGCGCCCTGGCCGACGAGGTCGTCGAAGACCGTCACCCTTTTCCTCCCGTCACCCGCCACGGACACCCGGCTGCGCGCTCCTGCTTCCGGAACCGCTCTGGTGCCCGGTTCCAGGATAGGAGCCGACACCGACGCGAGGGGAGTTGTCCACAGGCCCGCTTCGCGCCGGGGGCGTCTGCGTGCGGTGGGAGTGGCCCAGTTCGGGGCCGAGACCGAAGTAGTGGCGGAAGCTGTAGATCAACGGGTTCCAGGCCGCCGGGTCGACGTGGTCCGTGCCGGGGACGACCACACGCTCGTCGGCGTGCACCCGGATCACGTCCGTCTCGACGATGACGTGGGCCCCCGACGTGTCGGGGAGCACCCGGACGGCCCTGGCCTCCAGTTGGAGGGGGCAGCCCGCCACCCTGGGCGGGCGCACCAGTTCGGAGGGGTGGGGGGTGAGCCCGGCGGCGGCGAACTTGTCCGGCTCGAAGCGGCAGCCGGGCGGCTTCGAGCCGGGGACCGGGCTGCGTCCCGTGAGCGGGGCGAGCCGCTCCACGGCCCGCCACTGGTGGGCGGCGGGCAGGTTGACCACGAGTTCGGGGCGTTCGGTGAGGTTGCGGGCGCTCTGCCCCTCAGAACCCAGTCCGAGGACGAGCACGCGGCCCAGGGCCCAGGGCCCAGGCCGAGGAGATCGGGGCGAGGTTGGGCGAGCCGTCCCCGTTCTCGGTGGACAGCAGCACCACCGGGGTGCCGAAGTAGAGGATGCTGGGTTCGATGACCAGGTGGCCGCCGCTCGGGTCCAGGGGCCGGTCACCCGCGTGCGCGGTGTTGGTGTCGGTGTCGGTGTCGGTGTCCATGGACCACGACCCTAGGAGCCGGACGTTTCGGCGGCGGCCGAACCGTTCCCGCGCCGCCGTGCCGGGGAAGCCGCCGGAAGACCCGGCGCTTCGGACCCATCACACGACGGCGCCCCCGCCACGTCTCGTGTCGGGGGCGCCGCCCTCCCGTGCTCGGACGGGTCACTCGTCCCTGATGACCGGGATCATCCCGGTCACGGCCTCCGAGCCGCTCGGCACCGGGTCGGGCAGCAGCGCACGGACCCGGCGGCGGATCTCGCGGCCGACCTTCTCCTGCGGTTCCCGGGCGTCCAACACCAGGTAGCGGTCCGGATTCGCCTTGGCCAGGCCCAGGAAACCCTGCCGGACCCGCTCGTGGAACTCCGCCGACTCGGACTCGATGCGGTCGGCGGGACCGCCGAGGCGGGACAGCCCGTCCTCGGGACGGACGTCGAGCAGCACGGTCAGATCCGGGACCAGCCCCTGGGTGGCCCAGTCGCTGATGTCGCCGATCTCCTCCGCCGACAGGTCGCGCCCGGCCCCCTGGTAGGCGAGCAGCGAGTCCACGTAGCGGTCGCTGATCACCACGGCGCCGCGTTCGAGGGCGGGCAGGATCTCCCGTTCGACGTGGTCGGCCTTGTCGGCCGCGTACAGCAGCACCTCGGCCCGGGGCGTGATGTGCGAGTTCTCCTTGTCCAGGAGCAGACCGCGCAGGCGCATGCCGAGCTTGGTCGCCCCCGGCTGCCGGGTGCCCACGACCTCGAAGCCCTGGTCGCGCAGCCACACGGTGAGTTCGCGGACCTGGGTGGACTTGCCCGCGCCCTCGCCGCCCTCGACGACGATGAACGCGCCGCCGTGGCCCGTCTCCTCCTCGTCCCCGTCCCCCTTCGGGTCGACACCGCGCAGGGCGGCGACCAGCTCGGGGACCAGGCCCGGACCGGCGTCGGGCACGCCCCGGTTCATCTGTCGGTAGCACACGAGCGCCACGACCACGGCCAGCAGACCGGAGACCATGAGGACCACGCCGCTGCCGCGCAGGTCGTAGGTGAGCGAGCCGATCGGCAGCGCGTAGTCGCCGATGAGACCGGCGGCGATCGGCGCGAGGGCGGTGGCACCGACCAGCACGATCCGGGCCGCGCCGTGCAGGAAGGCGAAGGTCCGCCCCCGGTACTCGTCCTCGACCTCGTGGCCGAGCATCGTCAGGCCGATGACCCACGCGATCCCCGCGCCCATGCCGAGGAAGGCCGTGAGCACGGCGGTGAGCACCATGTCGGCGACCGCACCGGCGAACAGCAGGGCCACGCCCGCGACGACGATGCTCAGCCCGAACAGACGGCGGCGGCTGAACTTCTTGAGCACGCGCGGACCGGCGAGCATGCCCAGCGCCATCCCGGCGAAGACGGCCGCGAAGACCATGCCGAAACCGGCGTTGCCCGCGCCCAGGGACTCGACGTGGATACGGCCGACGCCGATGACGGCGCCGCCCGCGGCGAAGGCGCCGAGCATGCCCAGCACCAGGCCGCGCACGAGCGGGGTCCCGCCGACGTAGCGCCACCCCGTCCACACGGCGCGCAGGATGCCGCTGTCGGCGGTCGCGTCCCCGCCGTCGGCCGCCGCCCTGTGCTTGGGGATGGGCAGCCCGACGACCACGATCGCGGCGACGAAGAACGTGACGCCGTTGAGGTACAGGGCGATGTCCGCCTCGGGGCTGGCCATCGAGGGCAGCAGCGCGCCGAGCACGTTGCTGACCGAGGCGAGCGCGGCGAACACCAGGGCCGCCACGGGCGCGGTGCCGTAGGTGGTGAGCAGGCTGAGCTGGTTGGCCTGCTCCAGGAACTTCTTGGGCACCAGGTTGGGGACGGTGGCGTCCTTGGCCGGGGCCCAGAACAGGGCGACGATCTCGGCCAGGAGGTTGGCGATGAGCAGCCACTCCAGGGCGAAACCGGGAACGAACAGCCCGACGAGCGGGATGGAGACGTACAGCAGACCGCGCAGCAGGTCGCCGACGACCATCGTCCAGCGCCGGTCGAGGCGGTCGGCGACCACCCCGGCCAGGGGGCTGAACAGGATCGACGGGGCGAGTTTGATCACCACCACGCCGCTGACCGCGAGGTACTGGACGAGCTGGGAGCTGTCGGCGGTGAAGATCGCCGCCAGCGACATCAGGGCCAGCAGGCTGAGCCAGTCGCCCAGGCTGGAGAGGGAAAGCGAGATCCACAGCCTTCTGAAGGGTGAGATCGCGAGAACGTGGCGCGCCTCGGACGGCGCTCCCAGGGGTGCAGATCTGCTCATAGCGCTCAAGATTATCGGTGAGGGGGATAGGGACCGACGGGTCGACGGCCCGTCGCGTGGTGATTCGAGAGATGGAGCCGGAGGTCACACACGTTTCACGTGTTCCCCTCCGTCACACACAGACTAGTACGGAACATCACTCCCGGACAGGGGGTGTTCCTACCGGGTCACCGCCCCCGCCGGAAACGGTCCACCCGGGCCCTCCCGCGGGAGGGCCCGGGTGGCGGGCGCGTGTCAGGACTCCTCGGTCGCGGACTTCCTCGGCGTGCCGTCCTTCTTCGCGGCGGTGCCCTTGGCGGCCGCGGCCTTGCGCGTGGTCGACGCCTTCTTCGTCGTCGTGGCGCCGGACCTGGCCGTCGTCGACTTCTTGGCGGTGGTCGACTTCTTGGCCGCGGGCTTCTTCGCCGCGGGCTTCTTCTTGGCCGGAGCCTTGGCCCGGCGCTCGGCGAGCAGCTCGGCGGCGCGCTCGTCGGTGATCGTCCCGACCTCGTCGCCCTTGCGCAGGGAGGCGTTCACCTCCCCGTCCGTGACGTAGGGGCCGAACCGCCCGTCCTTGATCACCATCGTGGCGCCCGAGGCCGGGTCCTGTCCCAGCTCGCGCAGGGGCGGCGCGGCGGCGCGGCGGCCGCGCTGCTTGGGCTGGGCGAAGAGCGCCCTGGCCTCGTCCAGGGTGACCGTGAAGATCTGCTCCTCGGCCTCCAGTGAGCGGCTGTCGGTGCCCCTCTTCAGATACGGGCCGTAGCGCCCGTTCTGCGCGGTGACCTCCTCGCCGTCGAGCTCGCCGACGACGCGGGGCAGCGCCAGCAGCCGCAGCGCGTCCTCCAGGGTGACGGTGTCCAGGTCCATCGACTTGAGCAGGGAGCTCGTGCGCGGCTTGGCCTTGGCCTTGGCCTTCCCCTTGCCGTTCTCCTCGGCGGGCTCCCCGATGACCTCGGTGACGTAGGGGCCGAACCGCCCGGACTTGGCCACGATCGCGCGGCCGGTCTCCGGGTCGGTGCCGAGGTCCCGGTCACCGCTGGGCTGGGCGAGCAGCTCCTCGGCCTTCTCCCCGGTCAGCTCGTCGGGTGCCAGGTCCTCGGGGACGTTGGCGCGCTCCCCGTTCCGGTCCAGGTAGGGGCCGTACCGCCCCACCCGCAGGACGATGTCCGTACCGGGCAGCGGCAGCGAGGAGACCTCCTTGGGGTCGATCTCGGCCAGGTGGTCGCCCACCAGTTCCTTGAGACCGGTCTCCTGGTGGCCCTGGGGGTCCTCGCCGCCGAAGTAGAAGCGGCGCAGCCACGGAAGGCTCTCCGTCTCACCGCGGGCGATGTCGTCGAGCACCTCCTCCATGCGGGCGGTGAACTCGTAGTCCACCAGGTTCCCGAAGTGCCGCTCCAACAGCTGGACCACCGCGAAGGCCAGGAAGGACGGCACGAGGGCCGTTCCCTTCTTGAACACGTAGCCGCGGTCCAGGATGGTGCCGATGATCGAGGCGTAGGTGGACGGGCGCCCGATCTCCCGCTCCTCCAGCTCCTTGACCAGGGTGGCCTCGGTGTAGCGGGCGGGCGGGCGGGTGCTGTGCCCCTCGGCCTCCAGCGTCTGGGCCTTGAGCGGGTCGCCCTCGGACATCGCCGGGAGGCGCCGCTCGCGGTCGTCGAGGTCGGCCGCCGGGTCGTCGGAGCCCTCGACGTAGGCCTTGAGGAACCCGTGGAAGGTGATGATCTTGCCGGTGGCGCTGAACTCGGCGACCTCGCCGCTGGCGGAGGTGCCCTCGATCCGGACGGTGACGGACTCGCCGACCGCGTCCTTCATCTGGGAGGCGACGGTGCGCTTCCAGATCAGTTCGTAGAGGCGCAGCTCCGGGCCGGACAGGCCGGTCTGGGAGGGGATGCGGAACTCGTCACCCGCCGGGCGGATGGCCTCGTGCGCCTCCTGCGCGTTCTTGACCTTGCTGGCGTACACGCGCGGCTTGTCGGGCACGTGGTCGGCGCCGTACAGGCGGCGGGCCTGCGAACGCGCGGCGTTCAGCGCGCTCTCCGACAGCGTGGTGCTGTCGGTACGCATGTAGGTGATGTGGCCGTTCTCGTACAGCCGCTGGGCGACCTGCATGGTCTGCTTCGCGGACAGGCCGAGCTTGCGGGACGCCTCCTGCTGGAGGGTCGTGGTGCGGAACGGCGCGTACGGGGAGCGGCGGTAGGGCTTGCGCTCGACCGACCGGACCGCGAACCCGGCACCGGTCAGCCGCTCGGCGAGTCCGCGCGCGGCGGCCTCGTCCAGGTGGCGGACGGGGCGGTCGGAGCGCAGGGTGCCCTGGGAGGTGAAGTCGCGGCCGAGGGCCACGCGGGTGCCGTCCACGCTGACCAGCGCGGCGGGGAACGCGGCGGGACCCTCGGGGGCGCCCGCCCCGGTGGCGTCGAAGACCGCCTTGATGCCCCAGTACTCGGCGGAGGTGAAGGCCATCCGCTCGCGTTCGCGCTCGACCACCAGGCGCGTGGCGACCGACTGCACCCGCCCGGCGGAGAGCTTGGGCATGACCTTCTTCCACAGCACGGGGGAGACCTCGTAGCCGTAGAGACGGTCCAGGATGCGGCGCGTCTCCTGCGCGCTGACCAGCCGCGTGTTCAGGTCACGCGTGTTGTTGGCGGCGCGCTGGATGGCGTCCTTGGTGATCTCGTTGAAGACCATGCGGCGGACGGGGATCTTGGGCTTGAGCTCCTCGCGCAGGTGCCAGGCGATCGCCTCGCCCTCGCGGTCCTCATCTGTGGCGAGCAGGAGTTCGTCGGCCTCCGCCATGAGCTCCTTGAGCTTCTTGACGTGCGACTTCTTGTCGGCGTTGACGACGTAGAGCGGCTCGAAGTCGCCGTCGACGTCCACACCGAGCCGCGCCCACGGCTGCCCCTTGTACTTGGCGGGGATCTCGGCGGCCTTCTCGGGCAGATCACGGATGTGGCCGATGCTGGACTCCACGACGTAGCCGCGCCCCAGATAGCCGGCGATGGTCTTCGCCTTGGCGGGCGACTCGACGATGACCAGAGCGGTCCCCGCTCCCTGCCGTCCGCTGTCCTTCGAGCCGTTCTTGCCGGCGCTGCCCTTCGTGGGTGGCACGCTGTTCCCCTACGTCTAGCCCTACGTGATCTGTCCGACCGTGTTCCCGCGGTTCCCTGGGAACCGACAGTAACCGAATGCCAGGCCCTCCCCCGTCGATGGGTGAGCGGCCCCGGTCCGGGATCCCTCCCGCGTCCGGGTGCCGGGCTCACAACCACCGGCACCCGCAGAATAAGCGTTGTCCGACCCGGTACCGCTCCATGGCGTCCGCGCGTGGCCGTGGCGACCGTCTCCCACGATCGCCCACCGGCTCCGGGGAGCACCCGGAATTCAGTTTCAACGTGACATCGGTCACACCCGGAGAGTCGGTGTTCCACGCCCCCCAGAATGCGGCGAGTCCTCCCGGATATTCCCGGGAGGACTCGGCTCACGTCCTGGGCCGGTGGCGATCACCCCCACGCTCCCGCAGTCCACCGCGATCCATTACGGAACGGGAGTGCGGAGGCGACTCACCGGCACGGACGGTATCCGCTGCGCCGAAGCGCCGTGCACGGGACCTCCCCACGGGCGTGTACCGCCGTCCGGTGGTGTTCGGCGTCTCGCAGTCCACCGCGATCCATTACGGAACGAGACACCGCACTCCTCCGGCCGTCCGGCCCACCGCCCCGGGGCGGAACCGCTGGGTCGTTACAGGCCCACTCCGGCGACCCCGAGCAGCTGGCCGACCGGGTCGGCGGCCTGCATGGCCGAGGCCTCGGGCAGCTCGTCGGCGTGCTCGGGAGCGTGCTCCCGGACGGCCTGGGTCGTGGTCTCGCTCAGGCCGTACTGGACGGGCACCATCTCCGAGACGGGCACCTCGGGCAGCTCGTTCAGGACGGGGGCGGCGTCCAGGGCACCCGACTGGTGCTCGACCGGGGCGCTCATGTGGTGGACCTCGGCGCTGTCACCGGTGGAGCTCGCCCCGGCGGTGCCGAGCACGGCGCCGACCGCGTTGCCCGTGATGTTCACCGGCACGTCGCCGTCGACGACGGCCTGGTTGCCGCCGAGCACCGAGCCGTTGCCGGAGGAGGCCACGTCGTGGCTGTCGTGCACGACCGCCTCGGTGTCGGTGGCCGCCGCGCCCGCGACGCCGCCCACGGCACCGATCGCGTTACCGGAGAAGTTCACCGGCACGTCCAGGTCGGCCACCAGCTGGTTGCCGCCGACCAGGGATCCGTTGCCGGAGGTGGCGATGTCCGAGTGCGCCATGTGCTCGCGCTCGACGGGGGCGGACTGCCGGAGGACGCCCGCGTCCACACCGGAGGTGTCGGGCAGCACCTGGACGTTCTCGGCGGCCTCGCCGACCAGGTCCATCGTGCCGAACTCGGCGGGAGCCGACTGGTAGGAGCGGTAGCCGTCACCGAGGTCGTCGCTGAGGCCGTCGACGCCGTCGTGGCGGTGCCCCTCGTGCACGATCGCGTCGGCGTCGGTGGCCGCCGCGCCCGCGACGCCGCCCAGGGCGCCGATCGCGTTGCCGGACACGTTCACCGGCACGTCCAGGTCGCCGACGATCTGGTTGCCGCCCAGGATCGAGCCGTTGCCCGAGGAGGCGATGTCGCGGCCGCCGTCGTGGCCCTGGTGGCGGTGCCCCTCGTGCACGATCGCGTCGGCGTCGGTGGCCTGGGCCCCGGCCATGCCGCCCACGGCACCGATCGCGTTGCCCGCCACGTTGACCGGGACGTCGCCGTCGACGACGGCCTGGTTGCCGCCCAGGATCGAACCGTTGCCCGAGGTCGCGATGTCGCGGTCGCCCTCGTCGATCACGGCCGCCGTCGAACCGGTGCAGGAGGCGCCGGAGACGCCCAGCACCGCACCGACCGAGTTGCCGCAGACGTTGATGGGCACGTCGCCGTCGACGACCAGCTGGTTGCCGCCGCCGATCGAGCCGTTGCCGGAGGTGGCGATGTCGCCGTCGGCGAACGCCACTCCCGTCCCCAGGGCGACGAAGCCGGCTGCCAGGAGCATGGCCTTCGCTGATGTGCCAGCCCACTTACTCATGTGGGAAGTCCTTTCGGAAAACGAGTTGAGAAGGTGTCGTGCTCGGGCCCCAGGCCGTTCCATGCCCCTGGGTGGGGCACGGGCCTTCGACCAAGGCCGGGGATCATCCGGTCGGCCGCGCACCTGGGCGGTGCGTGTCTGCCGGTCTGGAGAGCGCGCCGCGGTCCGGCTCCGCTGGGTGCGGGCGAACGCGCGCGCTCCGTCGATCAGCTCCGCTCTGGTTGAGCGGCGGCTGACGTGAACCCCGCGATCTCGGCCACGGCCGGTGCTGCGGGACTCGCGTCAACCCCCGGGCCGTCGGACGGCCCGGGTGGCCGATCAGGCGCGGGCGCGCCGACGGAGGCCCAGGAGGATCAGTCCGGCCCCGGCCGCGGCGGTGGCCAGAGCGGCGGCGACCATCCAGAGCAGGCCGGTGCCGTCGGTGCCGGTGACGGCGAGTTCGGTGTCGTCCCCGGCGGGAGCGGAGGGCTGCTCGGTGACGGGCGCCCCCGGACGCTCCTGCGGGGGCGCGCCCTCCTCCTCCGGAACCTCGCCCCGGTTCTCCTCGGTGGGGGCGGGGGACTCCTCAGGGCTGGGGGAGGCGGTCTCCCCGGGGGTGCCGCCCTCGTCCGGGGTGTCCTCCCTGGGGTTCTCCTCGGGGATCTCCTCGCCGTAGCCGTCGTAGCCGTCGTAGCCGTCGTCGGTGCGGCGGTCGACCGGATCCGCCGGGGAGCCGGGCTCCCCTGAGGGCCCGTCGTGGACGACGGCCGCGCCGTCCGTGCACTGTGCCCCGGCCACGCCGACCACGGCGACGGCGTTGCCGCAGACGTTGACGGGGACGTCGCCGTCGACGACCACCTGGTTGCCGCCGCCGATCGACCCGTTGCCGCTGGTCGCGGTGTCGGCGTGGGCGGCACCGCCGGCGGCGGTGAGGAGTCCGGCCGCCAGGAGGGCGGCGATGCGGGGCGTTGCGGTGTGGGTCATCACATGTCCTTGGGTCAACGAGGAAGTCTTCTGGCGGCTCGTGTGACCACGGACGGTGACTCCAGGCTGGATCAGCCGAAGGAGTGGCTACCCGCCGCAGAGGCGGGGAGATCGCGCGCTGGGCGCGCTGACCGGCCGCGGTCGTACGACGCGGCTACTAGTCAGGGGAGTAGGAGGGGTCGTCCGCGGCGTCGCGGACGACCAGGGTGGGGTCGCCGGGAAGGGCGACCCGCTGGGCCCGGGGCGCGGTGTGCACGGCCCTGGCCATGAGGAACCCGGCCGCACCGGGCGTGGGGAACGACGGCGCGGACGCACCGGTCGCGTCGGTCCCGGCGGAGTGCGGCGCACCGCCCGCGATGAGGCGGACGCGGTCGGCGGTCTCGTCGTCAGCGGCGGCGGCCTGCTCGGCGGCCGCCTCGAACGAGGCCGCGTTCCGGACGGTCGCGGGCGGCGCCGCGGCCGTGCCGGCGGCGGATCCCGGAGCGTCCTCCTGTTCCCGCGCGGCGTCCGGAACAGCGGTCCCGGGCACCTCGGGAACCACGGAGGGTTCGGTGCCGGCGTCGAGGGCCGGCAGGTCGACGGGGACCGTGCGGCGCACGGTGGCGCCGACCCCCTGCCCCGCGTCGGTCAGGCCCTCGGTGACCGTGTCGACCAGACCGGTTCCGTGCAGGGAGTCGTCGGTGGTCTCCACCACGCCCCGGCCCGCGCGGGCGACGCCGGTGACGAGCTCTCCGGCACCGCGGGCGGTGCCGTCGACGGTCCGGGCGGTGTCGTCGACCACGCGGGTGGTGGCCGTACGGGCGGCGGTCTCGTGGAGCGCCGCGGTGACACCGGTCCCGTCCAGGGCGTGCGCCGGAAGCGCCGCGGTCTGGGGGACGACGGTGTCGGTGAGCGAGGAGGCCCGGTCTCCGGCACCGGCGAGCACGGGCTCGCGCGGGGCCCCGGTCCGGACGGTGTCCTGGACGGCGTCGTCCGCTCCGATGACACGGCCGACCAGGCCGCCGGTCTCGGGGGCGGTGTCGGCCTGTGCGACACCGAACCCCCCGGCCAGCCACGCGACGGCGGCGATGCCGGACAGGAGCAACAGTCGGATGTAGGCACCCTGGGAGTCACGGGCAGCGCGGTTGGACGACACCAACCACCCTCGTCCCGCGAGCACCATCGGATGCCCCCTTCACTGTCACTGGACGGTCCCGTGCGGCGGTTCCACCGCGGTCGCACGGCGGTGCCGGGTTCGTGGCGCGCCCTGAGCGGGCGCGGAACCTCGACACCGTCGAACTGAAAGCAACCGTACCATCACGTTGGGTGAACGTGAGCGTGATCGCGGATCACGCCGAGAAGTTCTCGGCGCTCCCGCCCCGGAAGGGCGCCGCGAACCCGGACGGGGTCAGCTCATGGCGACGAACCTGTCCAGAACGCGCACACCGAACCGAAGGCCGTCGATCGGCACGCGCTCGTCGACACCGTGGAACATCCCCGCGAAGTCCAGCTCCGGAGGCAGCCGCAACGGGGAGAACCCGTAGTTGCGCACGCCCAGGCGGGAGAAGCTCTTGGCGTCGGTGCCGCCGGAGAGGCAGTAGGGCACGGCCCTGGCCCCCGGGTCCTCGGCCAGCAGGGACTCCTGCATGGCGGTGACCAGACCGCCGTCGAAGGAGGTCTCCACCGCCGGGAGGTGGTGGATGAACTCGCGGCTGACCTTCGGCCCCAGGAGGCGGTCGATCGTCGCGAAGTACGCGTCCTCCGTCCCCGGCAGGAAGCGGCCGTCCACCTGCGCGGTCGCCTCACCGGGGATGACGTTGGCCTTGTACCCGCCGCCGAGCACCGTGGGATTGAGGGTGTTGCGCAGGGTGGCGCCGATCATGCGGGCGATCGGGCCGAGCCGGGCGACGGTGGCGTCCACGTCGCGCTCGTCGAACTCGATCCCGAACTCCTCGCAGATCTCCTCCAGGAAGGTCCGGACGGTGGGGGTGAGCTGGACGGGGAACTCGTGCTCGCCGAGCCGGGCGACGGCCGCCGCCAGTTCGGTGACCGCGTTGTCGGCGTTGACCATCGAACCGTGCCCGGCGGTGCCGCGCGCGGTCAGCTTCATCCAGGCGATGCCCTTCTCCGCGGTCTCCACCAGGTAGAGGCGGCGGTTCTCCCGGACCGTGAACGAGAAGCCGCCGACCTCGCTGATCGCGGCGTCGCAGTCGGCGAACAGGTCGGGGTGCTCGTCGACGAGGTACTGGGCGCCCCAGGTGCCGCCCGCCTCCTCGTCGGCGAGGAAGGCCAGCACGATGTCGCGCGGGGGCCGGCGCCCCTCGCGCAGGCGCTGGCGGAGCATGGCCAGGACCATGGCGTTCATGTTCTTCATGTCGACGGCGCCGCGACCCCAGACGCAGTCGTCGGCGACCTCCCCGGCGAAGGGGTGGTGGGTCCAGTCGTCCGGCGCCGCGGGGACGACGTCCAGGTGGCCGTGGATGAGCAGCGGGGGACGGGTGGAGTCCTCGCCCGTGATCCGCGCCACCACGTTGCTCCGGCCGGGGTGCTTCTCGTAGATCCGGGACTCGACGCCGACCTCGTCGAGCCTGCCCGCGACGTACTCGGCGGCCTTGCGCTCACCGGGCCCCGAGTGGTCGCCGTAGTTGGAGGTGTCGATCTCGATGAGTTCCCTGCACAGGTCGACGACCTCGACCTCGGCCGCGCTCAACGCGTTGTCCGGCTCTGCCATCTCACAACTCCCGTCCAGCGGCATGGGCTTCCGCGTGTCCCACCGACCATGTCACGCCCGCCCCCCGCCGGAAAACTGGTTCGGGACACCTCGGACCTTTGCTATGGTTGACCTGTCCGGCGCGGCAAGCGCCGAGCACGACCCGGTCCGGGTGGCGGAATAGGTAGACGCGCTAGCTTGAGGTGCTAGTGGCCGTTAAGGCTGTGGGGGTTCAAGTCCCCCCTCGGACACCAACGAAGGCCCTGTTCGCAGGGCCTTTTTTCATGCCCGGATCCACCCAGGACGGTGGGGGCCCCTGAGGAACGAGGCCCCGACCGGGGGACACGTGTTCACCACAGGCTCCGGGCCCGCGGGACGACGCCACCCCTTCACCGTCAGGGGGAGAAGCTCTCGTTCTCCTGCTGGAACGAGGTCAGGACACCGTTGACCTCGGAGGGAAGCCTCTCGGAAGGCGGCCAGGGGGTCGGCACCTGCAGCGGAACGAGCTGTGACGGCTGCGGGCGCTGGGAGGGACCGCTGCGCACCATGTGTTCGACGCGGTCGGGATAGCCGGCGAACCCCTGCGATTCGTGCCACGGGTACCACGCGCCCCGTGTCGTCAACGGGTCGAACCCCCACCTGGCGGTCCTCGCCGCGGCCTCGTTCTCCACGGTCGGGTCGGCCAGCGCCGCCCGCTGCCTGGTCCTGCGCATGACGAAGAACGTGATCCCCAGCCCGGCGAACAGCACCGTCGGTACGGCTCGTCGGACGATCGACCCGGTGGGGTCGGGGTTGGGGTTGATGGCCTCGCAGTCGGCCTCGCTCATGATGAAGTTGTCCGGGTCCTCGAGGATCTCCAGACATTCCGCGTAGGTGAGCCGGTCGGAGCTCCCGGCCTGCTCGGCGTTCTCCGCGATCACCCCGCCGACGATCTGCAGGAGCATCATGAGGGCGAACAGGCCGGAGAGGACGAAGCTGAGGATCGAGGCGAGCTTGAGCCCGTTCTGCTTCAACCGCGCCGGGTAGCTGGTGAAGCGGTTCCTCTCGTCAGCGGGGGTCTCAGCCTGCGCCCGCCTGATCGCGTCCGCCCACACGGCGTTCCAGACGCGTTCGCGGTTGCGCAGGAACGGGATGAGGACGGCGGCGCGTTGCTGCCAGTCGACGAACGCCGCGCCCTCCGGCGTCTGCCGCCACATCGAGAACTCGTGCCGGGCGGTCTGTTCGGCCATGGCCTGCTGAAGCGCGTGCTGCTCGTGCTGGAGTGCGAGTTGCTGCTCCTGCGACCTCGCCGCCCGTGCGGTGTTCGCGGCGGTGATGCCGTTGAAGACCATGCTGGCACCGCTGGCGAACGCGACGCCCTTGAGAAGCTTCGTGTTCTGGGCCGCCGACTGGGCGGCGCTCGCGGCCGACCGGTCGATGTTGCCCAGATGTTCCGCGCTTCTCGCGGCCGAATGATCAATGTTCCGCAGATGGTCTTTCGGAGATTGGAACATGCCGTCACCGATCCTTTCTACTCGTACGTGGATGAGATCCTCACGTGGAGTCACCGATGACGCAGCGCGGCGAGCACCCCTCGGCCGATCGGGAATCATGCCCCGCAGACCAACGGCAAGGGTAGCGACAATGCCGGTTGGTGACCATTCCCGGGCAGCGCCCCGGCCTCGACGGCCGTAGCGGCGCGCCTCACCGGAAGAGCCGTCCCGTCGGGCTTGCGCAGGTCGGGCCCCGTCCCGGAACCTCCGGTGCGGGGCCTATCCCGTGGAGTACGGCGGGGTGCGACCGGATTGCCTCCCGACAACGGAGATCCCGCCTCAATCCGCGCGCACCGGTGGAACGGATTCCTGGCCATTCCTGTTCAGCGCCGTGTCCGCCTACACCTTCCCTCTCCACGGGGTTGGGCAGCGCGACGTTCACGTCCCCCTCGGACACCACCGCAAGCCCTGTTCGCCGGAGCTTTTCCGTGGCCCGAGGACGCGGTGTGCGGCCTCCGGGCGAAGACGGCGGACCTCAAACCGCCCTCCGGGGGCTCGGGGCCCGGCCGAGGAGGGCGGCCAGGAGCGCGCCGGCGGCCAGGCCGCCGGCCACCCACATGACGGACCCGCCGCCGAACCCGTCCATCACCCGGCCGCCGACGAGGGCGCCCAGGGCGATGCTGGCGTTGAAGACACCGACGAACAGCGCGGTGACGCTCTCCGCGGCGTCCGGAGCGGACCGCATCATCCAGGTCTGCGCGCTGACCGACACCCCGCCGTAGGCCAGGCCCCACAGCGCCATGAGCACCGCGGCCCCCGCGAACGAGGAACCGAGCGACGGGAGCGCCAGAACGGCGGCGCCCAGGCCGACGCTGATCACCGCGAGCGTGGTGCGCGGCGCGCGCACCGCCCCCGGGCCCGCAGCGAAGTTGCCGACGAGGCCGAGCACCCCGTAGACGAGCAGCAGCGCCCCGACGGCGCCCGCACCGATCCCGGCCGCCCCCTCCAGCACCGGGCGCACGTAGGTGTAGGCGGCGAAGTGGCCGGTGACCAGCAGGACGGCGAGGAAGAGTCCGGTGAGCACGCGCGGCTCGGCCAGGATCCGCGCCGTCCCGCCCAGCCGGGCGGGACGGTCGGTGGTGAGCCGGGGTAGGAGCACGGCCATCGCCACGGCCACGGCCAGGGACAGCCCCGCGATCGCGACGAAGGACTCGCGCCAGCCGCTCCACGCCTGGACGTAGGCGCCCAGCGGTACACCGATCACCGAGGCGGCCGCGACGCCGCTGAAGATCAGGGAGGTGGCCGCACCGACGGACCGTTCGGCGACCAGGCGGGGGGCCAGGGCCCCGGCGGTCGCCCAGACCCCGCCCATGCCCAGGCCGACGAGGACGCGGGCGGCGACCATGGCGGTGAAGGTCGGCGCCCAGGCGGCGAGCAGGTTGGCGGCGGCGAGCAGGAGCATGAGCGCCACGAGTACCGTGCGGCGGTCGGCCCGGCCGAACACGAACGGTGCCAGCGGAGCGGTCACGGCGGCGACGAGACCGGTGACGGTCAGCGTCAGGCCCGCGGTGCCCTCACTGACCCCGAGGGAGTGGCCGATCGGGGTCAGCAGCCCCACCGGCATCATCTCGGAGGTGATGACCGTGAACGTGCCGGCCGCCACGACGGCCACGGCGGGCCATCCTCCGGCGGGGCGCGGGGTCACCGTCGACCCGGGTCGGACGGAAGCAGAGAGGTTGGACATGCGGATGATCCAACCCGTGTGACCGGACGGGAACAACGGCGATCCGCTCATGCTTCAATGAGCCGGGCTCATCGATGGCGGCCGAGCTGGGGGAGGACGGGATGCCGGGGTTGGAGGCCAGGGAACTGGAGTGCTTCCTCGTCCTGGCCGAGGAGTTGCACTTCGGGCGTACGGGCGAGCGGCTCGGTGTCTCCCAGAGCCGGGTCAGCCAACTGCTGCGCTCCCTGGAGGCGCGGATCGGCGCCCGGCTGGTCGACCGCACGAGCCGGCGTGTCCGGCTGACCGGCGCCGGAGCCGACTTCGCCGCCGCCCTCGGACCCGCCTACGCGGCGGTGGAGGGGGCGGTCGAGGAGGCGCGGACCCGGGCGCGCGACGCCCGCGCGCGGATCCGGGTCGGTTTCCAGGGGGTGGTCTACGAGCGGGTCACCCGTGCCGTCACGGCCTTCCACGGACGCCGCCGCGACCACCGCGTGGACCTGACCGAACTCCCGCTGTCCGACCCCTTCGGCGCGCTGCGGCGCGGCGAGGTGGACGCGGCCGTGGTGCTGCTGCCGGTCGAGGAGCCGGACCTGACCGTGGGCGTGGTCTTCTCCGAACAGCGGCAGCACCTGACCGTGCCCGTCGGCCACCCCTTCGCACGGGTCGCGCACGTGGGAGCGGAGGACCTCGCGCTCATCCCCCTCATCCCGGTCACCGGCCCCGCCCCGGAGTACTGGAGACGGGTCCACTCCCCCGAGGCCACACCCGGCGGTCGGGCCGTCGCGCACACGGAGGGCGTCCGCACCCTCCAGGAGGGGCTGACGCGCGTGGCGGCCGGACGCGGGGCGATGCTGCTGTGCGGGGCGACCGCCGCGCACCACCGGCGGCGGGACGTCGCGTTCGTCCCGGTCACCGGGTTGCCCAACTCGGCGCTGGCGCTGGTGTGGCCGAGCGGCGGACGCACGGCGCACCTGGAGGCACTCGCGGCCGCGATCGCCGAGGTGGCGGACTGACGGTGCTGCCGCGGCCGTGTGTTCCCGCCCCGGCCGGGTCCCTCCCCCGTCACCGGGAGCCGCGGGCACCGGCTCGTCCGGTCGGTGTCGGGCCCCGTCGCGTACGGACGGGGGTCTCGCGTGGCTCTCCGGGCGGGTTCTCCCCCTCCGCCCGCGGTCGGTCACCGCGCTGGGTCCGGTGTCCGGATGTGCTTGTCTGGGGCACGTGCACCAGACCCCCGACCCGTTCCTTACCCCCAGCGCCGCGGAGACCGCGGCCCGGGTACTCGGCGGGCGGACCAGCGCGGTGGCCGCGGTCGAGTCCGCCCTGGCCGCCGTGGAACGGACCGACACCGCCGTCAACGCCTTCCGCGAGGTCTGGCCGGACGCCGCGCGGACGCGGGCCGCCGCCGTGGACGCCGCGCTGGCCGAGGGGCGGCGCCCTCCGCTGGCCGGGGTGCCGATCGCGGTGAAGGCGTCCGAGGGGCTGACCTCCGTCCAGGCGCGGCGCCTGGTCGCGGCCGGTGCCGTCCCCGTCGGCGCCACGTCGGTCCCGGGGCCGGGAACCGCGTGGAAGACCTGGGGCGCGACCGAACGCGGACCCACGCTCAACCCGTGGCGGGCGGACGTCGTGCCGGGCGGGTCGTCCGCCGGTTCGGCCGCGGCGGTCGCCGTCGGGGCGGTGCCGCTGGCGACGGCCAGCGACGGGGCGGGATCGACGCGGATCCCCGCCGCCTGGTGCGGGATCGTCGGGTACAAGCCGACCACGGGGCTGCTCCCGGCGCGGGACCGCGCCGGTCTGGCGATCGGCGGCCCCCTCGCCCGCACGGTGGCGGACGTGGAGCTCTACCGGGACGTGGTCCTGGCGACCGCTCCGGGGAGGGCCGCCGGGCCCCGGGCCGGAGCCGTCCCCGAAGGAGCGCCCGGAGCGGCTCCCCTCCCGCCGACCAGGGTGGCGTGGTCCCCCACCCTGGGGTTCAACCGGGTGGACCCGGACGTGCGGCGGACGGTGGAACGGGCCCTTCAGACGTGGGCGGGCCGCTCCGGGGTCGGGGTGGAGGAGAGGGACCCGGTACTCACCGACCCCGCCGAGAGCTGGTTCGCCCGGCGGGGCGCGCGGCGGGCCGGGGACCGTGGCGACGACGCGCGCAACCGCGCCGCGCTCGACACGCTCCTGGGCACCGTCGACCTGCTGGCCACCCCGACCACGCCGAACCTCCCGCACCCGCACGAGGGCCCCGGCGAGGTGATGAGCGTCGGCTTCACCTGGCTCCTCAACATCACCGGGCACCCCGCGATCAGCCTGCCCGCCGGGCTGTCCCCGGACGGTCTGCCCGTGGGCGTCCAACTCGTCGCCGCCCACCACCGCGACGCGTTCCTGACGGCCGCGGCGGCCGACTACGAGCGGTCCGTCCCCTGGCCCCGGCTCGGGACGCGCGGGCCCCGCTGACCGGGCGCCCGGGACACCACCGCCTTCTGCAGGGCCTCCAGGGGTCCCGCCGGGAACCGCCGCAGCCACAGCGTCGACCCGGTCAGGAGCAGGGCGCAGACCACCGCCCAGAGCCCCATCACCCACCACGGGCCGTACGCCTCGAAGCGGACGGCGAGCCCCAGGCCGAACCCGTAGCACAGCAGCGCGCAGACGACGTTCTGCGTCACGTAGCCGGACATCGCCGTCCGCCCCAGCGAGGCGAACGCCCCGACGACGCGGCCCCGCGGGTTCACCCGGTCCAGGAGCCAGCCGACGGCTCCGACGTAGCCGAGCGCGACGATCGGGGCCGCCACGTACCGGTCGACGAGGAAGAGGTCCGTCCCGGCCAGCGACGTGGCCACGTTCAGCGGCACGCCCACCCCGATCCCCCACACGAGCATGCGGGACCGGATGCGGCGCCCGGTGGCGTCGGCGCCGAAGGCCCCGGCCCGGAACAGTCGTACCCCCAGCAGGAACATGAACAGCAGCAGGCCGAACGCGACGATCGGTTCCAGACGGAGCAGGAGGAAGTGGTCGAGCCGGAAGGCCACCTGGTCGAGGTAGCCCCCCTCCGCGTACAGGGCCGCGACGTCTCCGGGGACGCCGCCGTCCTCCGGTGACGGGTCGGCCACCATGGCGGCGGTCACCAGGGCGACGAACGCCAGGTGCAGGGAGAGCGCGGTCCACATCACGGCGCCGCGCACCCGCTCGGAGCGGCTGAGCAGCCAGGCGACCACCACGGACACGGCGGCGTACCCCATGAGCACGTCGGCCGCGAAGACGAGGGTGAAGTGCACCAGGCCCTCGGTGAACAGGAACAGCGCCCGCCACATGTAGGGCCCCGGCCAGCGTCCGCCCCGCCGTGCCGCCGAGCGGTACTGGATGGCCAGGCCGACCCCGAACAACAGGGTGAGCATGGACAGGAACTTGCCGTTGGAGACGAGCAGGAAGACGCCCCGGGCCAGACCGGCGGCCGACGGGTCGGCCAGGAAGGGGCCCATCGGGCTGAGCGTGTCGGTCCCGTAGAGCATGACGCCCTCGCCGCCCGGGGAGGCGAAGATCCACACGTTGGTGGCGAGGGTGCCCAGGATGGCGAGTCCGCGCAGGACGTCGAGCAGCGGCAGTCGGCCGCCGGGCCCGGCGTGCTCGTCGGCGGGTCGGGTCGGTGGGTTCGATCGGATGTCACTGGTCATGGGGGTCCCCTTCGCGGTGCTCGGACGGGTCGTCGGGGCTCCCAGGGGCAGCGCAGAGCCGGTCGAGGTAGGTACGCAGGGAGTCGCGGATCTCCTCCGCCGGGAACTCCCGCGTGGTGACGAGGTGGTTCATGGTCAGGCCGTCGACGAAGGCCACGAGCCGGGTGGCCTCGCCGCGGGCGTCGGTCCGCTCCGGGAGGTCCCCGCGGCGCACGGCGTCCTCGAATCCGTGGGTGATCCCCGCCACCAGGGCCGCGGTCGTGTCCTGGTGCAGGCGCGCCATCTCCGGGTCGGTGAGGGTCGCGGGGAGGAACTCCAGCCAGACGGTCAGCTCCAGTCGGCGTTCGTCGTCGAGCGGCAGGAGGGTCTCGGCGAAGCGGTACAGCAGCTCACGGTAGGAGCCGCGCCTGTCGATCGCGTGGAAGCGCTCCTCGGCCCGCCGGTACATGTGCCGCACCCCGAACAGCAGCAGGTCGGACTTGGTGCGGAAGTAGCGCTGCACCAGCCCGACGGAGACACCCGCCTCGTCGGCGACGTCCGCGAGGGTCGTCCTGGCCAACCCCCGGTCGGCCACCGCGCGCATGAGTGCCTCGGCGACCTGGATCCGCCGTCCTTCGTGGTCCGCTGTTCGTGCCATAAAAAAATATTAGCGGCATATTTTTATGAACGCCAGTGCGGCGCGCCCCGGGGCGCCGCCGAGGAGAACCGGATCCGCCCGGGACTTGACCTCAACTTAACTTGAGGTAAGAGGGTGGGTCCCGCGCCGCGAGGAGCGGCGCCTGACGACCTGAGGAGCGATGACGATGCGTGCGGTTCGAGTCAAGGAGTTCGGCGGCCCCGAGGTACTGGTGACCGAGGAGGTGCCCGACCCCGTCGCCGGCCCCGGAGAGGTGGTGATCGACGTCACCGCCGCCGACATCCTGTTTCTCGACACCCTCCTGCGCCGGGGATGGGGGCAGGAGTTCTTCCCGGTGTCCCTCCCCTACACGCCCGGCTCCGGGGTGGCCGGAACGGTCTCCTCCGTCGGGGAGGGCGTCGACGCGGCGTGGATCGGGACCCGGGTGGTCGCCGAGACCGGCCGGGGCAACCCCGGAACCGGGCAGGTCCTCCCGACCGACGGCTACGCCGAGCGGGTGGCGACCCCCGAGGAGCGGCTCATCCGGGTGCCCGACGGCCTCGACCCGACCCACGCCGTGGCCCTGCTGCACGACGGCGCCATGGCCAGGCTGCTGGAGGGGGCGGCCCGGTTCGAGCCCGGCACCTGGGTCCTGGTCGCGGCGGCCGCCGGCGGCGCGGGCAGCCTGGCCGTCCAGCTGGCGCGTGCCGCGGGGGCGCACGTCGTCGGCGCGGCCCGGGGTGAGGGCAAGCTCGACCTGGTGCGCTCCCTGGGCGCCGACGCGGCCGTCGACTACTCGAAGCCGGGCTGGGTGGAGGAGGTCCGCGCGATCACCGGCGGGGAGGGTGCGCGCGTGGTCCTGGACGGCGCGGGCGGCGATCTGGGCGTGGCGGCCTTCGGTGCCGTCGCCGACGGGGGCCACTTCATCAGCTACGGGACCGCGTCCGGCTCGTTCGCCGAGGTCGACGAGGAGGCGGCCGAGCGCCGGAAGGTGACGGTCACCGGACTCCTCGACCTGGAGGGCAACGACACCTCGCACAAGCGCGACCTGACCCGGGACCTCCTGGAACTGGCCGCGGAGGGCCGCGTCACGCCGAGGATCGGGGTCGCGCTCCCCCTGGAGCGCGCGGCCGAGGCGCACGCCGGCCTGGAGGAGCGCACCTCCGTCGGCAAGACGCTCCTGGTGGTCTGAGGCGCGGTCCCTGCGGGACTGCCGACCGGGGCTCCCCTGCGGTGGGGTCCACCCCAGCGCCCCCGGGGAGCCCCGTGCCCAGCCCTGTGATCACGCGCGGGGACGGCCCGCCCCTCGCCCTCGGCGCCCCGGACCCGGAGGAGGTCCGCCCGACCCGTCCACCTGTGATGCAATGTGCGCAGTTCGGGGAGGCACACGTCCCCGGCACAGCCAACGGGACATCGAGACAGGAGGGTGCGCGCAGATGACCAACCGCGCGTACGTGATCGCAGGGTCGGAGGCCACCGGCGGCGCCGGGATCCAGGCCGACCTCAAGGCCTTCCAGGAGCTGGGCGTGTACGGGGTGGGGACGATCACCTGCATCGTCTCCTTCGACCCCGCGAACGGGTGGGGGCACCGCTTCGTCCCCGTCGAACCGGGTGTCATCGCCGACCAGATCGAGGCGGCGACCTCCTGCCACGACCTGGACGTGGTGAAGGTCGGGATGCTCGGGACACCCGACACCATCGACGTGGTCTCCCGCGCCCTGGCCGCCCGCCGGTGGCGCCACGTGGTGCTCGACCCGGTCCTGATCTGCAAGGGCCAGGAGCCGGGCGCGGCCCTGGACACCGACGAGGCACTCACCGGGAAGGTGCTGCCCCTGGCCACGGTCATCACGCCGAACCACTTCGAGGCGCGCACCCTGGCGGGCATGGACCGGATCGACACGGTGGACGACCTGGTCGAGGCGGCGCGGCGGATCCACGCGCTCGGCCCCGGCCACGTCGTCGCCAAGGGCGGTGTGGAGCTGCCCGGACCGGACGCGGTGGACGTGTACTTCGACGGCGAGGAGGTCACCGTCCTGCGCGCGCCGAAGATCGGCGACGAGCGGGTGAGCGGCGCGGGCTGTACGTTCGCCGCGGCCATCACCGCGGAACTGGCCAAGGGCGCCGAGGTGGGGGCCGCGGTGGCCACCGCCAAGCGGATGGTCCGCGAGGGGATCGCCCAGCGCCTGACCACGCACGCCCCGTTCGCCTCCGTGGTCCCGCTGGCCCCGTAGGTCGGTCGACCGCAGGTCCGCCCGGGCGGGTGGGGACGACGGCCTCCCCGCCCGGGCGCGGCCCCGTTTCCGGCGTGGACTGTCAGACCGGGTCGAGGCGGTCCCTGAGCAGGCAGAACTCGTTGCCCTCGGGGTCGGCGAGGACGTACCAGGGCTCCTCCCCCGTCTGGCCGATGTCGACGGGTTCGGCCCCGGCGGCCAGGAGGCGTTCGAGTTCGGCGTCCTGATCGCGGTCGGTGGCGTTGACGTCGATGTGCAGCCGGGGCTTGCGCCGTTCCGGGGCGTCGCAGCGGATGAGGGCGATCGTCGGCTGCGGGCCGCCGTACCCTTCGCGCGGCCCGATCTCGACGCCCTCCTCTCCCCGGGCGAGCACGACGAGGTCCAGGACCTCGCACCAGAACCGTGCCAGCGCCTCGGGGTCGCGGCAGTCGAGCACGAGTTCGCTGATACGGCATGCCATCGGGGAAACCCGCTCTCGGTCCGGGGAGTGTCGGAGCGTCCGCGCGCGGATCCCGTGGGCGCCCCGCGGAGAACACCCGCGCGACCCTACCGGGCGGGGTGGGCGGAGGCGAGGGCGTTCCCGGCCCCTCACCGCGTACCGTCCCTAGTCGAGGGTGTCGCCCAGGGACACCAGGAGCTTGCGCAGCAGCCCGGCGAGCTGGTCGCGCTCACCCTCGTCGAGCACCTCCAGGAGCCGCTCCTGGTTGGCCACGTGTCCGCCCACCACCCGGTCGACGAGCTCCAGCCCCTCCGGGACGAGCGTCACCAGCGTCCTGCGCCGGTTCGTCGGGTCGGTCTCGCGCGTCACCAGCCCCCGGGCGACCAGCCGGTCCACGCGGTTGGTCATCGCCGCGCCGCTCACCATCGTCATGGCCACCAGTTCCTTGGGCGTGAGGGAGTAGGGCGCACCCGAACGGCGGAGCGTGGCCAGGACGTCGAACTCCCACCGCTCCAGGCCCTCCTCGGCGAGGAACCTCTCGACGGAGCGCCAGAGCAGCGGGGTGGCCCGGCCCATCCGCCCGATGATGCCCATGGAGGACGCGTCCAGGTCGGGGCGCTCGCGCGCCCACTGGCTGAGGAAAACGTCGACGGCGTCGTTCATCCGGCGATGATAGCCGCCTTGACCCAGGGGAGCTTCACGACCTAATATTTCGACATCGAAAGATTCATCATCGAAAGGTTCGTTGTAAAAATGAACATGCGGCCCCCCGCCACCGCCTCCGGCCGGCACCTCCGGCACGGGGCGGTCGCGACCGTCACCGACCGCGGAGGGTGCACGACCGCCGCCCGCTCCACCGACCTCCGCGACGCGGGAGCCTCCCGATGACCCGCGGCCGCGTCGCCCTCGACTCCCTGCTCACCCTGATCGCCCCGGTGGTGTGGGGCAGCACCTACATCGTCACCACCGAACTCCTGCCGCCCGACCGCCCGCTACTGGCCGCCACCATGCGTTCCCTGCCCGCCGGCCTGGTCCTCCTCGCCGTCTGCCGCGTCCTGCCGCGCGGCGTGTGGTGGTGGCGCGTCCTGGCCCTGGGCACCCTCAACATGGGGGTCTTCTTCTACCTGCTCTTCGTCGCCGCCTACCTGCTGCCCGGCGGGGTCGCGGCCCTGGTCATGTCGGTCCAGCCGATGCTGGTGCTGGTCCTGGCCGCGCTCCTGCTCGGCGACCGGATCCGGCCGGTCCACGTGCTGTCCTGCGTGCTGGGCGTCACGGGCGTGGGGCTGCTCGTCGTCGGCCCGGAGGCCGCGCTGGACCCGGTGGGGATCCTGGCCGGACTCGCGGCGGCGGGCTGCATGGCGACCGGCATCGTGCTCACCAAGCGGTGGGGCCGACCGGAGGGAGCGGGCGTACTGGCGATGACCGGATGGCAGCTCACCGCCGCCGGGCTGGTGCTGGCCCCGGCCACCCTCGCCTTCGAGGGACTGCCCGACCGGATCACCGGCCCCAACCTGGCCGGGTTCGCCTACCTCGGCGGGATCGGCGCACTGCTCGCCTACGCGCTGTGGCTCCGCGGTGTCGAACGCCTGCCCGCGCTGGCCGTGTCCTTCCTGTCCTTCGGCAGCCCGCTGGCCGCCACGATCCTGGGCTGGGCGGTCCTCGGCCAGGCCCTGACCCCGGTCCAGCTGGCCGGGGCCCTGATCGCGGTGGCGGCGGTGGCCGTCGTCCAGATCTCCTCGTCCCGGGGCGGCCCGGCCCGGAGAACGGGCCGCCGGGACGGCGCACCCCGCGGGGAGGCGCTCACCGGAACGAGAAGCTGAAGCAACGAAAGAGAACACGTACGAACACTTTCCGACAACACCCGACCGCCGAGAGCCGACACTCCCCCGCCCCAAACCCCAGACTCCACCGGGTATTGACACCACAGCCCCCGTTGAGAGACTGCATCAAACAGAATCGAACACCACGCCCCGCGCCGTGCGGAGGCGGGGCGTCGGACAGGGGGGCGCATGCTGGCCGCACGACGGCAGGAGTTGATCCTCGAACGGGTGCGCAGGACCGGCTCGGTCCGCGTCAACGAACTGGTCGAGGGCTTCTCCGTGTCGGACATGACCATCCGGCGGGACCTGGACGCCCTGGAGAGCCGGGGTGAGGTCCGCAAGGTGCACGGCGGGGCCGTCTCCACCGGTCCCGCCCGAACCGACGAGCCCGGGTTCGAGGCCAAGTCGACCCGCCAGGAGGCGGAGAAGCACGCGATCGCCCGCGCCGCCGCCGACCTGGTCGAACCGCACAGCGCCGTCGGCCTGTCGGCGGGCACCACCACCGCCGCCGTCGCCGCGTGCCTGGTCCGCACCCCCGGTCTGACCGTCGTCACCAACTCCCTGCGCGTCGCCGACGTCCTCCACCGCTCCCCGAGGTCGGACCGGACCGTCGCGCTCACCGGCGGTTTCCGCACCCCCTCCGACGCGCTCGTGGGTCCGCTCGCGCTCGCGTCGGTGCGCGGGATCAACCTGGACGTGCTCGTCCTCGGCGTGCACGGCATGCAGGAGCGGGCCGGGTTCACCACCCCCAACCTCATGGAGTCCGAGACCGACCGGGCGCTCGTGGACGCCGCCGCCACCCTCGTGGTGGCCGCCGACCACACCAAGTGGGACACGGTCGGGATCAGCACGATCGCCCCGCTGGACCGGTGCGACGTCCTGGTCACCGACGCGGGCCTGGGCACCCGGGCGCGGGAGGTGCTCAGCGAGCGGGTGGGCCGCCTCGTGGTCGCCGACGTTCCGGGCGCGGGGGTGGCGGGGGCATGAGGCGGACCACGTCCCGTCTGGCCGACGGCCGCGAGATCATCTACTTCGACGACGGGGACGCGCCCCGTACCGTCCTCCCCGACACCCGCGACCTGCCCCCGGTGTCGACGGGTTCGGAGATGCGCTTCGACCCCCTGCTGCGCGAGTGGGTGGTCGTCGCCTCCCACCGCCAGGACCGCACCCACCTGCCGCCCGGTGACGACTGCCCGCTGTGCCCCTCGGCGGACGACCGTCGCACCGAGATCCCCGCGCCCGACTACGACGTGGTGGCCTTCGAGAACCGCTTCCCGTCGCTCGCGCCGGGGGACGGGAGCGCACTCGGTCCGGTCGGGGAACTGGAGCCGTCCCGGCGGGCCAGCGGCGGCCGCTGCGAGGTGCTCGTCTTCGGCCCCGACCACCACGCGTCCTTCGCCGACCTCTCCCCCGGACGGGTGCGCACCATCATGGCCGCGTGGGTGGACCGGACGGTCGTGCTCTCCGCTCTGCCGGAGGTCGAGCAGGTGTTCTGCTTCGAGAACCGGGGGTCGGAGATCGGTGTGACGCTGCACCACCCGCACGGACAGATCTACGCCTTCCCCTTCCTCACCCCCCGCACCCTGCGCGTACTCGACTCCGCCGAGCGCTACCGCGAGCGGACCGGGGAGGACCTGTTCGCGAACGTCCTGCGCGCCGAGCGGGAGGCGGGGGTGCGGGTGGTCGCCGAGTCGGAGCACTGGACGGCGTTCGTCCCGGCGGCGGCGCGGTGGCCCGTGGAGGTCCACGTGTACCCGAACCGCCGGGTCCCCGACCTGCCCGCGCTGACGGAGGAGGAGCGGGCCGACTTCGCCGATCTCTACCTGGACGTGCTGCGGCGGATGGACGCCCTCTTCGACGGCCCCCTGCCCTACGTGGCCGCCTGGCACCAGGCCCCGGTGCGCGACCGGCGCGACCTCGCCCGGCTGCGGCTGGAGCTGTTCTCCGTGCGACGCGCACCGGGCAGGCTCAAGTACCTGGCCGGGGCCGAGTCCGGGATGGGCGTGTTCGTCAACGACGTCGCCCCCGAGACCACCGCCCGGCGCCTCCGGGAGGCGGCGGCGTGAGCCGTGCGACGGCGGCCTTCCGCACCGCCTTCGGGTACGCGCCGGAGGAGGCGTGGGCCGCCCCCGGGCGGATCAACCTGATCGGCGAGCACACCGACTACAACGACGGCCACGTCCTGCCGATCGCCCTCCCCCGCGTGCTGACCGCGGCGGCCGCCCGCCGGACGGACGGGCGGATCCGGTTCCGCTCGCTCCAGGCCGCCGAGGGGTTCGAGGGCCGCCTCGCGGACCTGGCGCCCGGGTCGGTACCGGGGTGGGCGGCCTACCCGGCGGGCGCCCTGTGGGCCATGGCCGAGGCGGGCCTGCCGGTCGGGGGCCTGGACCTGCTGGTGGACAGCACGATCCCGGCCGGGGCGGGGTTGTCGTCGTCGGCTGCGCTGAGCTGCGCGACGGTCCTCGCCGCCGCCGGACCGCACGGGATCGGTGTGGGCCGGGCCGAGGTGGCGCGGCTGGCCCAGCGCGCGGAGAACGCGTTCGTGGGGATGCCGTGCGGGATCATGGACCAGTCCGCGTCCGTGCTGTCCGTGGAGGGGCACGCCCTGTTCCTGGACACGCGGTCCCTGGCGGCCGAACCGGTGCCGTTCGCCCCGGCCGGGCACGGGCTCGCCCTGCTGGTCGTCGACACGCGCGCGCCGCACCGCTTGGTGGAGGGCGCCTACGCCGACCGCCGCCGCTCCTGCGAGAGGGCCGCGCGCGCCCTGGGGGTGGACGCGCTGCGCGACGTCCCCGAGGAGGGGCTCGATGCGGCGCTGGCCGCCCTGTCCGACGGGTCGGACCGTCGCCGTGTGCGGCACGTGGTCACCGAGAACGCCCGGGTGCTGGCCGCCGTGGAACTGCTGCGCGCCGGGGACCTGCGCGGTGTGGGCCCGCTGTTCACCGCCTCCCACGCGTCCCTGCGCGACGACTACGGGGTGAGCGTTCCCGAGGCGGACACGGCCGTCGACGCCGCGCTGGCCGCCGGAGCGCTGGGGGCCAGGATCACCGGCGGCGGCTTCGGGGGGTGCGTGATCGCCCTGGTGGAGGCGGACGGGCGGGAGGCGTGCGCCGCGGCGGTGCGCGGGGCCTACCGGCAGCGCGGGTTCACCGCCCCGGTCCTCTTCGAGTCCGCCCCGGCCGCCGGGGCGCACCGGGTCCATCCGGTCTGAGCACGGTCACCAGCGGGCCGAGGACACCAGTCCCTCGGTCTCGTCCAGCCCGTAGCCGTCCACCACGATCACGTCCGGACCCTCCAGCAGCCACACGCGCTGGTCGAAACGGGCGAAACCGGAGGCGGCGGTGTCGAAGCACAGGACGGAGCCCGTGGCCCGGACCGCCCGGCCGCCCTCGGCGGTGACCGTGGCGGTCTCCCAGTCGTCCTCGTCGTCCCCCCTGCCGTCCAGCGCGCGGACGGGGACGCCCTCCGGGCACGCCCCGGGGTTGGAGGAGGGGGCGTAGGCGGCCCACGTCCCCGGCGGGGCGAAGTCCATCGGCGCGTAGCCCGGTCCGCCGTGGTCGAGCACCTGCGGCCCGAGGACCTTGAGGTGTCGGCAGCCGGTGCCGAGGTCACCCCAGGACCAGTCGCCCCCCGCGCAGGCCGCCTGGCCCCGCGGGTACAGCGCCAGCCACTCGGTCTCCTCCAGTTCCGCCCCGGGGTCGCTGAGGGGGCCGACCGGCTCGGTCACGGACTCCGCGTCCCAGCCGTCCGGCAGGGGGAGGGACACGCCCGCCAGTTCGGCCCGGGGCGTGTCCGTCCCCTCGGTGGGGCTGGCCGACGCGGAGGGGACGCCGCCGTCCGGGGCGCCGGAACCGGGGGCACCGCCCCCCGGGAGACAGGCGGTCAGCGTCGCCGCGGCCACCGCCGCGAGGGTCGCGACGGCGGTCGGCGCCCTCCCGGAACAGGCTGGGCTGACCGCGGTACCGGAGGTGCGCGGGTCGAGGGGCATAGGGGAGTTCCTCCGCTCGGATCCGGGGCCGGATGTCCCGGTCCCACACCGTGGGACCGGTGCGGACGGCGCAAGGTTCCCGCGCACGGGGAGGCCACCGGTCGCGCACCGGTGGCCTCGGGAAGCGTCGGGCGGGGCCGCCCGCTCAGGCGGCTCCCCCGGGCTTCCTGGCGTACATACCGTCGGCTATGTACACGATGGCGGCCGCGACCAGCACCTGGACGATCAGCACCCACCACCACATGGACGAGATGAGGTTGGCGAGGAACCCGCCGACGAAGGCGGCCACGATGCCCAGGAGCAGGGTCAGCCAGATCGGCAGGTGCTGTTTGCCCGGGACGACGAGTCGGCCCAACGCACCGATGATCAGACCGACGAAAATGGCGCTGATGATTCCGGTGATCTCCACGGGTCCCTCCCTGGTCGACGCCCCTACCCTCGTTCCCGCTGATCAGGTGATGGACACCGCGTACACGCCAGCCGGGGGCAACCCTTGGCCGGACCTTGGACGGGACGTGGGACGCGCGTGGCCGGAACGGCCCCGCGCACCGCGCCCCTTCTGCCGTCGGCAGAAGCGCGCCCGCCCCCTCCCCCGCACCGCGCGCACGGCGTACGCTCGGACTCGGAGCAGCGCCGCACGCCCGGGAGGAACCGATGACCGACACCGTCCTTCGCTCCCTGGACGAGGCCCGCCGCGGACCGCGCCCGCAGGCGCGCGAGGAGCCCGTGGAGCGCGGCGAACCGCTCATGCGCGACCTCATCGGCGACCTGCTGCGGCGCACCCGGACCGAGCAGGGGCGGACGCTCCGGGAGGTCGCCGAGGACGCCCAGGTCTCGCTCCCCTACCTGTCGGAGATCGAGCGCGGCCGCAAGGAGGCCTCCTCCGAGGTGCTCGCGGCGGTGTACCGCTCCCTGGGGCTGAGCCTTCCCGACGTCCTCGCCGAGCTGTACCGGAGCACCGTCCCGGCCGCCCCGTTCCGGACCGGTACCGGCCTGGGCGACTTCCGGCGGGCGGGCGCGGCCCCCGTCCCCGCTCCCGCGCGCGGGGCCCGGGTCATGTCCCTGGCCGCCTGAGCGGCACCCGACCGGCCACGGACCGTCACGGAACCTCGACAGGGGCGACCGCGAAGCGCGGACGTCCCACGGAGCACCGTCGAGCGATCACACCAGGCGACCACCGGTGTCGCCCCGCCGCCTCCGCCGCGCGGGCGCGCGGCCCCGGCCCGTCGGAGACGGCGCTCCCCGGGCCGGGGCGGTCGGGTGCGGACGGCCCCTCGTCCCGGTGCTCCACGGACCGGGATCCGGGCGGGTTCCGCCGCCCGGCGGTCAGCGGGTGGTGACGATCCCGTCCACCAGACCGTAGTCCCTGGCCTGCTCGGCGGTGAAGATCCTGTCCCGGTCGGTGTCGGCCCGCAGCCGCTCCACCGTCTGCCCCGTGTGCCGGGACAGGATCGACTCGACCTGCGAACGCACGCGCAGGATCTCCTCCGCCTGGATCTCCAGGTCGGCGGCGACGCCCTGTCCCTCGGTCGACGGCTGGTGCAGCAGCACCCGGGCGTGCTCCAGCGCCATCCGCTTGCCCGCCGCCCCCGCCGCGAGCAGCACGGCCGCCGCCGAGGCCGCCTGGCCCATGCACACCGTGGCGACGTCGGCCCGGGCGAACCGCATGGTGTCGTAGATGGCGGTCAGCGCGGTGAACGATCCGCCCGGCGAGTTGATGTACAGCTGGATGTCGGACTCGCTCGACTCGTAGTCCAGGTGCAGCATCTGCGCCATGACCACGTTGGCGACGTCGTCGTCGATCGGTGTCCCCAGGAAGATGATCCGCTCCGACAGCAGTCGGCTGAACACGTCGGAGGACCGCTCGCCCCGGGGGGTGCGCTCCACGACCATCGGCACGGTGTAACGTCCGCTCACTCGCCCTGCCCCCCGATCCGGTTGGCGAACCCGGGCGCGGCGGTCCCGAGGCGGAACCCGCTGCCCTCCAACTCGCGCACCGACGTCACCACGTGGTCGACGAAGCCGTAGTCCCTGGCCTCCTGGGCGGTGAACCACGCGTCGCGGTGCTGGTCGCTGGTGACGGCCTCCTCGCTCTGGCCGGTGTGCTCGGCGATGAGCCGGATCATGGTCCGCTTCGTGTGCGCGAGGTTCTCCGCCTGGATGGCGATGTCGGCGGCGGTCCCGCCGAGCCCGCCCGAGGGCTGGTGCATCATGATCCGCGCGTGCGGCAGGGCGTACCGCTTGCCCGCCGTCCCGGCACAGGCCAGGAACTGGCCCATGCTGGCGGCGAAACCCATGACCAGCGTGGACACGTCGTTGGGGATGAACCGCATCGTGTCGTAGACGGCCATACCCGCGTAGACGGAACCCCCGGGGCTGTTGATCGCGAGGGTGATGTCGCGCCGGGGGTCCTCGTCGGCCAGCAGCAGCATCTGGGCGCACACCCGGTTGGCGCTGGTCTCGTCCACCTGCGTGCCCAGCAGCACGATACGGCTGCGCAGGAGGCGGGCCGCCAGCTGGTCGTCGAAGGCGCCGCCGACGGCGTCGTGTTCGGCGAGGGGCCGTTCGTGGGTCAGCATGGAATCTCCTCCACCGGTCGGCGGAGCGCTCGTCCGCCCGGCCGGTGGTTCCACCCTGCGGCGGCACGCCCGGAGACTTCCACCGTTTCGGCCCGGGGCAGATCTGCCCACGGCAGAGCCCGGCCGACTGCCGGAGGAACCGCCTGGTCAGACCACCGCGGGCCGTTCCACGGCACCGTACGCGCCCCGTGTCCCGGTCGGGCTCACACGTCGTCGAGGGCCTCGCGCAGGTCCCGCAGGATGGTGACCACGTACGGCCGCAGCGACGGCCGGATCGCGTCGTACATCCTGCGCTGCCTGTCCTCCAGCACGGACCGGCGGGCGGCGAGGAGCCGCTCACCCTCCTCGGTGATGTGCACCACCGTGCTGCGCTCGTCCCGCTCCGAGCGACGGCGCGCCATCACGCCCTTGCGCTCCAGCTGTTGGATCATGCGAGTGGCGGAGGGGGACGACACGCCGACGACCCGGGCGACCGCTCCGACACTCGGTTCGTCCATGCCCCGCACGGCCTCCATCAGGAGGGTCTGCGTCAGCGTGAGCTCCTCGTGCGCCTGGCCACCGCGGGAGCGGGCGTGTATCGCGGCGTTGATCAGTTCGGTCCAGGCGCGCTGGAACTCGTCGAGCCCGACGTCGGGCGGTTCGGTGTCGTGTGCTCCGGGGTCGGGCGGTTCGACTCCGGGTTCGGCTGTCTCGTCAGACACGAAACGATCCTCGCTGACTGGGCGTACGCCACACACCTGGACGCGCGCGGCGGTTTGATTATTGTGTAGTCTAGCTATTAGATAGCCAAGGTACGTAATTTCACGATGATCCATGCCCCGCCGAGGCCGAACCGACACCTTCCACCCGCGAAACCGTCGCCCCGGTCGCGGGGTGGCGGGTGTCCGCTCCAGGCGTAGGCGGGCCCGGACCCATCCGGGAGGGACGCATTGACCACCGTGCTCGTCGCGCACTTCATCGCCGCGGCGCTCGCTCCCCTGCTCGTGCGCCGTTGGGGGCGGAACGCGTTCGTCGCGCTCGCCGCCGTCCCCGGCGCCTCCGCCGTCTGGGCCCTCCTCCAGGCCCCCGCGGTCACGCGCGGCGACGCGCTCTCGACGTCGGTCGCGTGGGCGCCGCAGTTCTCCCTGCGGCTGGGCCTGTACATGGACGCGCTCGGCCTGGTGATGACACTCATCGCCGCCGGTGTGGGCGCGCTCATCCTCGTCTACTGCTCCCGCTACTTCACGGACTCCGAACCCGGGCTCGGCCGGTTCGCGGGCGTGTTCACCGCCTTCGCCGCCGCCATGCTCGGCCTGGTCCTGGCCGACGACCTCATCCAGCTCTTCGTGTACTGGGAGCTGACCACGGTCTTCTCCTACCTGCTCATCGGGCACAGCACCGAGCAGAAGGAGAGCCGCCGCGCCGCCATGACCGCGCTGACGGTCACCACCGCGGGCGGACTGACCATGTTCGTCGGCCTGATCATGCTGGGCCGGGCGGCCGGCACCTTCGTCATCTCCGAGATCGTCGCCGATCCCCCGTCCGGCGGCACCGCGCTCACCATCGCCCTGGCGCTCGTCATGGTCGGCGCCATGTCGAAGTCGGCCCTGACCCCCTTCAGCCTGTGGCTGCCCGCCGCCATGCGCGCGCCCACGCCGGTCTCCGCCTACCTGCACGCGGCGGCGATGGTCAAGGCCGGTGTGTACCTGACCGCCCGTCTCACCCCCGCCTTCCACGACGCCGTCGTCTGGCAGTCCATGGCACTGGCCTTCGGCGTGCTCACCATGCTGCTCGGCGGGTGGAAGGCGCTGCGCCAGTTCGACCTGAAGCTGGTGCTGGCCTACGGCACCATCAGCCAGCTCGGCTTCCTCGTCGCCCTCCTCGGGGCCGGGACGCGGGCCGCCGCGCTCGCCGGCGTCTCGATGCTCGTCGCGCACTCCCTGTTCAAGGCGGCGCTGTTCCTCGTGGTCGGGATCATCGACCACTCCACCGGAACGCGGGACCTGCGCGAGCTGTCGGGCCTGCGCACGGCGATGCCCGGCACGTTCTGGACCGCGCTGGCCGCCCTCGTCTCCATGGCCGGGGTACCGGTCGCGCTCGGCTTCGCCGCCAAGGAACTGGCGTTCGGCGCGTTCACCGGCGGCGGAGTCGTCGACACCGCCGTGATCGTCGGGCTGGTCGCCGGGTCCGCCCTCACCGTCGCCTACAGCCTGCGCTTCCTGTGGGGCGCCTTCGCGGTGAAGGAGAACGTCCCCGAGACCCCCGTGCACGCGCCCGGACCGCTGTTCCTGGCGCCCGCCGCGGTCCTCGCCGCGCTCGGCCTGCTCGGCGGCCCGTTCGCCGGCCTGATCGACCCGCTCCTGAGCGCCTACGCCGACACCGTCCCGTCGGCCCCCGGCGCCGAGACCACGCACCTGGTCCTGTGGCACGGCTTCGAGCTACCGCTCCTGCTGTCCGCCCTCTGCCTGACCCTGGGCTACGTGCTCTTCCTCCTGCGCCACCGGGTGGCGCGGCTGGGCGCGCGCACGGCGTTCGTGGACCCCGACCGGATCTACCGGCGGATGCTCGCCGCGCTGGAGAACATCGCCCTCCAGCTCACCGGGGGGACGCAGCGCGGTTCGCTGCCCGTCTACCTCGGCACGATCCTGGTCACCGTGGTGGTCGCGTCGGGCTGGCCCATCCTCACCGGCCGCCTGTGGGACCTTCCCGCGCCGCCCGTACGGGTGTGGGACACCCCGGTGCAGCTGATCCCGACCGTGATCATCATCCTGACCTGCCTGTTCGTCCTGTTCGTGCGGCGCCGCCTGTTCGCGGTCGTCCTGGTCGGGATGACCGGCTACGGATGCGCCGTGCTGTTCTTCCTCCAGGGCGCCCCCGACCTCGCGCTCACGCAGTTCCTCGTGGAGACCGTCAGCCTGGTCGTCTTCGTCCTGGTCCTGCGCCGTCTGCCCGCCCGCTTCTCCACACCGGCCCTGCGCGGTCGCCGCATGTGGAACCTGGTGATCGGTGTGGCCACCGGGGCGCTCGTGGCGAGCATGACCTACTTCGCGCTCGCCGGACGCCAGGACGAGTCCGTCTCGCCCGGCTTCGTCGACGCCGCCCACGAGGTCGGCGGGGAGAACATCATCGCCGTCCTGCTCGTCGACGTGCGCGCCTGGGACACCATGGGCGAGATCTCCGTCCTCGGCGCGGCCGCGGCGGGCGTGGCCAGCCTGATGTTCGTGCGCCGCCGCGCCCAGCCGCGCGGCGGCCCGCACGGGCTCCGACCGGTGTCGCACACCGCGCCGACCGCCCCTCCGGGCGGGGGCGGGGCCATCGACCTCGGCGGCCTGCGCACCGCGCCGCGCGAGGCGCACATCCGGCCCGCCACCACGAGGACGTGGCTGACCGGCGCCGAGGCCCTGCCCACGGAACGGCGGTCGGTCATCTTCGAGGTGATCTCGCGCTTCCTCTTCCCGGTGATCATGGTGATCTCCGTGTACCTGCTGTTCACCGGCCACTCCGCGGTCGGCGGCGGGTTCGCCGGGGGCATCGTGGCCGGGCTCGCGCTCATCGTCCGCTACCTGGCGGGCGGCCGGTTCGAGCTGTACGCCACCGCCTGGGTGCAGCCCGGCGCCCTCATCGGCGCGGGCCTGGCCCTGGCGACCGGGATGGCGCTGGCCGGTCCGCTGTTCGGTGACGACATCCTGTCGGGCGGGTCCCTGGACCTGCACGTCCCGTTCATGGGCCACCTGCACCTGACCACGGGCCTGGTGTTCGACACCGGCGTGTACCTGCTGGTCATCGGCCTGATCCTGGACATCCTCCGCAGCCTCGGCGCCCGGATCGACGAACAGATCGAACGGGACGCCGCGCACACCGCGGAAGCCGCCCGACGCGGGGCCGAGTCCCCGGCCGAGGAGGTCACCTCGTGAACGACACCCCCAGTCTCATCCTCGTCCTCGTCGTCGGCGTGCTGGTCGCGGTGGGCGTCGTCCTCCTCCTGGAGCGCAGCCTGACCCGCGTCCTGCTCGGGTTCGTCATGCTCAGCAACGGCGTCAACCTGATGATCCTCGCCGCGGGCGGCGCGGCCGGGGGCCCGCCGATCCTCTGGCTCACCGAGCCGGACGAGATGTCGGACCCGCTGCCGCAGGCGATGATCCTGACCGCCATCGTCATCACCCTCGGCATCACCGCCTTCCTGCTGGCCATGGCCTACCGGAGCTGGCAGTTGGAGGGCAACGACGAGGTCCAGGACGACGCAGAGGACCTCCGGATCGTTCGGGGCGAGGGCATCCGCGCCGTCCGCAGGCGGTTCCGCCGCGAACGCCGGCGTCTGCGCGCCGACATCCGCGCCCAGCGGGCCGAGCTCCAGGCGACCATCGCGACCGCCGACGCCCAGGAGCTGGCCGAACAGGCGCGGATCAAGGCGGAGATCGCCGCCGCGCAGGCCGAGCTCGCCCGGTTCGAGGTCGACGCCGAGGAGAGCGGCGCCGACGAGCACTCCCAGGAGACCGTGCGGCGGTTGACCGACCGCACGCAGACGATGGTCGAGCAGGTGGCCGAACTGCGCGGGCGTATCCGCCGGGGCCGCAGGAAGCTGCGGGAGCACCGCCGCGCCGACCGGGCCGCCGAGCGCGAGTTGTGGCGGGAACTGCGGCGCCGGGTCCGCTCCCAGCGGCGGCGGATGCGCCAGACCATGCGGGCCGAGCGCGAACGCCTGGCCCGTGCCGAGGACAGCGAGCTGCAGGGGAACGACTGATGAACGACGGATCCCTCTTCGCCGCGAGCCTGCACCACCTCGTCCCGCTGCCGGTGGTCCTCCCGCTGTTCGCCGCCGGGGTCAAGCTCGCGCTCGGCAGCCGCTGGCCCCGGTTCCAGCAGTGGGTCAGCGTCGCCACGCTCACGGCCGTACTCCTGATCGGCTTCGCGCTCATGGTCGGCGCCGACACCTTCGGGCCGCTGGCGGTCCAGCTCGGCGGCTGGGAGGCGCCGCTCGGGATCACCATGGTGGCCGACCGGCTGTCGGCCCTGTTCGTGACCGTGTCCGCGGCCATCACACTGGCCGTGCTCGTGTACTCCATCGGGCAGGGCATGGCGGGCAAGGCCGAGGTGGCGCCGCTGTCGGTGTACCAGCCGACCTACCTGATCCTGGTCGCCGGGGTGTCCAACGCCTTCCTGGCCGGTGACCTGTTCAACCTCTACGTCGGTTTCGAGATCCTGCTGACGGCGAGCTACGTCCTGCTGACCCTGGGCGGGACCCAGCCGCGCATGCGCGCGGGCGCCATCTACGTGGTGGTGTCGCTGCTGTCCTCGGTGCTGTTCCTCATCGCGATCGGGCTCGTCTTCGCGGCGACCGGGACCGTGAACATGGCGCTGCTGGCCGAGCGGCTGTGGGACGTGCCCACCGAGCTGCGGCTCGTGCTGGAGGTCATCCTGGTCGTCGCCTTCGGCATCAAGGCCGCCGTGTTCCCGCTGTCGGCGTGGCTGCCCGACTCCTACCCGACCGCGCCCGTGCCGGTCACCGCGGTGTTCGCGGGCCTGCTGACCAAGGTGGGTGTGTACGCGATCATCCGCGCGCAGACCCTGATGTTCCCCGGCACGCAGATCGACACGCTCCTGCTGTGGGTCGCCCTGGCCACCATGATCATGGGCGCGCTGGGCGCGGTGGCCCAGAACGACATCAAGCGCCTGCTCTCCTTCACACTGGTCAGCCACATCGGGTACATGCTGTTCGGGGTGGCGATCGGCAACGAGCTCGGGCTCTCCGGCGCGGTGTTCTACGTCGCCCACCACATCACCGTGCAGACGACGCTGTTCCTCATCACCGGGCTGATCGAACGGCGCGGCGGGTCCACGTCGCTGGACGACCTGGGCGGGCTGGGGCGCATCGCCCCGGTGCTGGCCGTGCTGTTCTTCATCCCGGCGATGAACCTGGGCGGCATCCCGCCGCTGTCCGGGTTCCTCGGCAAGCTCGGCCTGCTCCAGGCCGGTGTGCAGGCCGGGACGCCGATGGCGTACGCGCTGGTCGTGGCGTCGGTGGTGACCAGTCTGCTCACGCTGTACGTCATGGCGCGGGTGTGGAACTACGCGTTCTGGCGGGCGCCGGCCGAGGGCATGGTCGCCGAACCGGGCACGGTCCTGGAGGAGAGCGAGGAGGGGGGCGGCGACACGTCCACCGCCGCACTCGGCCCGGAGGAGGCGGTCGGTCCCGCCTCCCGCCTGGAGGACACCGCGACCCGGGCCGCGACGCGGGTGGTCACGTCCGTGGTCCTGCCCCGGAGCATGGTCGGCGCCACGATGGCGCTGGTCGCCATGGGACTGGCCCTGACCGTGTTCGCGGGCCCGCTCATCGCCTACTCGTCGGAGACCGCGATGGAGCTGATCGAGCGCACTCCGTACATCCACGCCGTACTGGGAGGCAGCCGATGACCGTGGAGGAACCGCGTCGGCGGGACGGATCCGCCACCGGCGGCGGCCGGGCCCTGCGGGTGCTGCGCCGCCGGTTGGGCAAGGTGCAGCTGCCCGTGGCGCTCGGCATGACCCTGGTGTGGATGCTGCTGTTCAACGGCTTCCACTGGCGGGAGGAGTCGCTGGGCCTGGCGGTGCTGGGGTTCGGTGTGTCGGTACTGGTCACGGTGGTGTTCCCGCTGCCGCCGATCGGGCCGGGGCTGCGGCTGCGCCCGCTGAGCGCGCTGCGGCTGCTGGTGTTCGTCGTCTCGGAGATGGTCGTGGCCAGCCTCCAGGTCACGCGGTACGTGTTCGCCCCCGGGCCGCCGGTGCGCAGCTCCGTGATCGCCGTGCGGCTGCGCACCGACTCCGACCTCATGCTCGTGTTCACGTCGATCATCCTGACCGTGATCCCCGGAAGCGTGGTCGTGGAGGTCGAGCAGCCGAACCGGATGCTGTACGTGCACGTCCTCGGCGCGGTCGACAGGGAGGGGGCCGAGCGGGCCCGCCAAGGGACGCTGCGGCTGGAGGAGCGCATCGTGCGCGCCCTCGGGACCGCTCGGGACATCGCCGATCTGGAGGCCGCGACCGCGGCCGGGAGGGGGAACGCGTGACCGCTCTGTGGATCACCATCGCCGTGCTGCTCGGGCTGGCCGCCCTGCTCGGCACGGCCCGCCTGATGCTGGGGCCGAGCATCCTGGACCGGGCGCTGTCCGTCGACGTGCTCGTGGCCTCGGCGCTCACCGGCATCGGCGCCTACGCGGCGGTCAACCGCGACCCGTCGGTGCTGCCGATCCTGCTGGTGCTGTCCCTGGTCGGGTTCGTGAGCTCGGTCAGCGTCTCCAAGTTCGTGGCCCGCCGCCACCTGAGCGAACACCTGCGGGACCTCGTCGCCGGGGGGCCGGAGGGCAGCGGAGGCGCGCCTGGCACCGACGGTAAGGGGAGGAAGGCGTGAGCGATGACGTGGTCGCGGTCCTGGACTGGATCGCGGTGCTGTGCCTACTGGCCGGGGCGGCGCTGTCCCTGGTGGCGGGGGTCGGCCTGGTCCGCTTCCCCGACCTGCTCTCCCGGATGCACGCGGCGGCCAAGCCCCAGGTGCTCGGGCTGCTCCTCGTCCTGGTCGGTATCGGCCTGCGCATCGCCCCGCAGGAGACCGGTGTGTTCAACACGGGCACGCTGATCCTGGTGGGGCTCTTCCAGGTGCTGACGGTGCCGGTGGCGGGGCACATCGCCGCCCGGGTGGCCTACCGGACCGGGCGGATCCGCGACGACCTGCTGGTGACCGACGAGCTGGCCGAGCGGATCGACGAGCGGCGGGACGGCGGCTCCTCGGCTGATCCGGGGGACCGCCAGGCCTGAGTCCGCCGTCCCGGGGCCCCGGGACGGCGGGCGGTACCGCGGCGGGGCCGCTCACTCCGGCCGTTCGGCCTCCTCGTCGGTCATCAGCCGCGACCGGATGAGGAAGCGCCGCCCCGTCGGCGCCTCCAGGGAGAACCCGGCACCGCGGCCCGGGACGACGTCGATGGTCAGGTGGGTGTGCCGCCACAGGTCGAACTGGGACCGGGACATCCACACCGGGACCGGTTCGGGCCCGCCGACCTCCAGGTCGCCCAGGTGGACGTCCGACGCGCCGGTGCGGAACTCCCCCTCCGGGTAGCACATCGGGGAGCTGCCGTCGCAGCAGCCGCCGGACTGGTGGAACATGAGCGGCCCGTGCTCGGCGCGCAGGTCGCGGAGCAGGGCGGCGGCCTCGTCGGTGACCGCCACCCGCTCCGCCCCCGCGCCGCCCGCGGGGGCGGGCATCAGAACAGCCCCAGCGCCGAGTCGGAGTAGCTCACCAGCAGGTTCTTGGTCTGCTGGTAGTGGTCGAGCATCATCCGGTGGTTCTCCCGGCCGATGCCCGACTGCTTGTACCCGCCAAAGGCCGCGTGCGCGGGGTAGGCGTGGTAGTTGTTCACCCACACGCGCCCGGCCTGGATGTCCCGGCCCGCCCGGTAGGCGGTGTTGCCGTCGCGCGACCACACGCCCGCGCCGAGCCCGTACAGGGTGTCGTTGGCGGTCTTGACCGCGTCCGCGTAGTCGTCGAACCGGGTCACCGACACCACGGGGCCGAAGATCTCCTCCTGGAAGATCCGCATGTCGTTGCTCCCCTCGAAGACCGTCGGCGTGACGTAGTAGCCGCCGGACAGGTCGCCGCCGAGGTCGGCGCGCCCGCCTCCGGCGAGCACCTTGGCGCCCTCCTGGACCCCGATGTCGATGTAGGACAGGATCTTCTCCAGCTGGTCGTTGCTGGCCTGGGCGCCGACCATGGTCTGGGTGTCCAGCGGGTTCCCCTGGACGATGGCGCCGACCCGCTCCAGCGCGTCGCCGAGGAAGCGGTCGTAGATGGACCCCTGGACGAGCGCCCGGGACGGGCAGGTGCACACCTCGCCCTGGTTGAGCGCGAAGAGCGTGAACCCCTCCAGCGCCTTGTCGTAGAAGGCGTCGGTGCGGTCGGCGACGTCGGCGAAGAAGAGGTTCGGACTCTTGCCGCCCAGCTCCAGGGTGACCGGGATGAGGTTCTCCGACGCGTACTGCATGATCAGGCGCCCGGTGGTGGTCTCCCCGGTGAAGGCGACCTTGCGCACGCGGGGGCTGGAGGCGAGCGGCTTGCCCGCCTCCGCGCCGAAGCCGTTGACGACGTTGACCACGCCGGGCGGCAGCAGGTCGGCGATGAGCTCGACCAGCAGGAGGATCGAGGCCGGGGTCTGCTCTGCGGGTTTGAGCACGACCGCGTTCCCGGCGGCGAGGGCGGGGGCCAGCTTCCAGGTGGCCATGAGCAGGGGGAAGTTCCAGGGGATGATCTGGGCGACCACGCCCAGCGGCTCCTGGAAGTGGTAGGCGACGGTGTCCTCGTCGATCTGGGAGCTGTGCCCCTCCTGGGCGCGGACGGCCCCCGCGAAGTAGCGGAAGTGGTCCACGGCCAGCGGCAGGTCGGCGGCCAGGCACTCGCGGACCGGTTTGCCGTTCTCCCAGGACTCGGCGACGGCGAGCCGCTCCAGGTTCTCCTCGATCCGGTCGGCGATGCGGTTGAGCACGAGCGCGCGCTCGGCGGGCGAGGTCCGGCCCCAGGCGGGCGCGGCGCCGTGGGCGGCGTCGAGGGCGAGTTCGACGTCCTCGGCCCCGCTGCGGGCGACCTCGGTGAAGGTCCGGCCGGTGACGGGGGTGGGGTTCTCGAAGTAGCGCCCCCGCACGGGGCGGACCCACTCCCCTCCGATCCAGTTCTCGTAGCGCGGAGCGTACTCCACGACGCTGCCGGGCTCGCCGGGGGGCGTGTAGACCGTCATGACTGCCTCCTCGTCTTCCGTCGGCGCCGGTGTCCGGGACCGGCGCCACCGCTGCGGACGTGACGCTAGTCACCACGACGTTGCGAGCACGTTGCACCGGTGTGGCCGGCTGGGTGCCGGAAGGCGCCGGGGGCCGGGTGGGTCACGCGTCAGCGGCCCAGCCAGCGGAGCCGGCCGCGCAGGGCGGCGTGCCCCGGGGAGGAGGGGTCGACCGCGCCGAGCGCCGCCGCCACCGCGCGGGGATCGTCGCGCCACCCGGGCCGCTCGGCCCAGTCCCGCAGCACGTCGGGGGAGGCGTGGTCGGCGAGGACGGCGCACACCTCGGCCTGGAGGGCGTCGCGTACCTCCACCACGCCCGGCGCCTCGGAGCTCGGCAGAACGGGACCCGGACAGGCGTCCAGGGCAGCCCGGTGCTCCCCCGCGGCGAGGTGGCGGCGGACGTCGTCGACGTCGGTCGTGATCGGGCGGCACAACCGGTAGGGGCGGGAGGCGAGCAGCTCCGGGCCGACCAGTCGCCGCAGCCGCGCCACCTCGGCGCGGACCGTGACCGGGGCGGCGTCGCGTTCGTGCAGGCGTGCGCCCAGGGCGGCGCCGGTCAGTCCGCCGGGGCAGCGGGAGAGCAGCAGCAGGATCTCGGCGTGGCGGAGGCTGAGCGCGACGGTCCGCCCGTCGAGGACGAGTGCGGCCCCGTCCGTCCCGAGGACGCTCAGGCGGGCACGGCCGGGGGCCGGGGCGCCGGGGCCCGGTCGCGGCGGGGTGACCCGGCCGACCAGGCGCAGCGCCCGCAGTTCCGACTCGGCCGCCGCGGCGGCGGCGCGGACCAGGGCGAGGGCGTGCGGCGAGGCGGCGTCATCCTCGCCGGTGAGGTCGAGGACGCCGAGCAGCGCGCCGGTGTCGGGGTCGTGCAGGGGCGCCGCGGAACAGCTCCAGCGGTGCACGCCCCGGGCGAAGTGCTCGCTGGCGAAGACCTGGACCTCGTGGTCGAGGGTGAGCGCGATGCCGGGCGCGCTGGTCCCCGCCGACCGCTCGTGCCAGTTGGCGCCCTCGACGAAGGCCATGTCCTCGGCGCGGTCGCGCAGCCGGTGGTCGCCCTCGACCCACAGGAGGTGGCCGGAGGCGTCACCGAGCGCGACGAGCTGGGGGCCGGGGGCGGTGTCCACGAGGAGTCGGCGCAGGAGGGGCATGACGGGGGCGAGCGGGTGGGCGGCGCGGTGGTCGCGCAGGGCGTGGCCGGTGAGCTCCACGCGGGGCGTCGTCCGGTCGGGGTCGACCCCGTGCCCGGCGCTGCGCCGCCAGGAGTCACCGACCACGGTGCGGACCCGGTCGCCGAGCTGCCCGGAGTCGGTGAAGCGCGCGTGGGCCACGGCGACGTCGCGGCGCAGGGCGTCGGGGTCGGCCCCCCGTGCCCAGGCGATCCACCCGTCGGCCATCCGCTGTCTCCCTTCACCGGACCGGCCACGGGCCGCCGTGGCGACCCGCCCCGTGACCCGAGTGAAGCCCTGTACGCGGCGCTTGGCAAGGGGTGGTGGGAAACCCGTGCGGGACCGGCGCCCGGCCACCGGAGCACTCGGGGCGGTGCACTCGACAGGAAAACCGAGCCCGAACGTACAACTTCTTGCACCATGAAGACGAGTTCAGGTGCGCCGCGAAGGGCTGAGACATGAAGACCATGACCTACTCCGAGTCCCGTGCCAACTACGCCGCCGCGCTCGACTCCGTGGTCGACGACCGGGAGGAGGTCGTCATCACCAGAGCGGGGCGTGAGCCGGTGGTGATGATGGCGCTGTCGGAGTACGAGACCCTGAGGGAAACGGCCTATCTCCTCCGCAGCCCCGAGAACGCCCGACGCCTGGTGACCGCGATCGAGGAACTGGAATCCGACCGCGGGATCGAGCGGGAGTTGGGCGAGTGAGGCTGGTCTGGGCCGAGAGCGCCTGGGAGGACTACGTCTGGTGGCAGAGCCAGGACCGGAAGATCCTCAAGCGCGTCACCACACTGGTCGAGGGCATCGCCCGCAACGGCAACGAGGGCATCGGGAAGCCGGAGCCGCTGCGACACGGCTTCCAGGGTTACTGGTCACGTCGCATCACCGACGAGCACCGACTCGTGTACAAGCTGGTCGAGGATGAGATCCGCGTCGCCGCCTGCGGGTACCACTACGGGAGATGACCCCGTGTGTCAGCGCCGGGAGCGGCCGGACAGCCGGGCGAGGGGTCGGGAGGCCGGGGCCGCACGCCAGCCCGTGGGACGCCGACGGGTACACGCTCGCGTGCGGAGGCGGGGCGGACACCGCCTCCGCCGTGGGCAGCGTCGACGTGGTCCGGAGCGCGGACGCCCGGCTCGACCCGGGGATCGTCCCGGGCATCCTCATCCCCATGGGCGGCTTCCTCACCGGCCTGGTCATCGTCCTGGTCACCCTGGTCACGCGCCTGTCGCACGAGTGCGACCTGAGGCGGCGCCAGCGGTGCCCGCGACCGCACGGCCCCGTCCCGCCGTACCGGGGGTGGTCGGGCCCTGGGTCACTCGTGCGGCGGCTCGCCGGTGACCACGTGGTCGGCGTGGTTGAGCGCCTCCAGGACGAGTCGGCGCAGGTGGCCGTCGCGCATGCGGTAGATCGCGTGCCGGGCCTCGCGACGCGCCTCCACCAGGCCCGCGAGGCGGAGCTTGGCCAGGTGCTGTGACACGGCCGTCCGCGAGGCTCCGCTCGCCTCGGTGAGCCGTCCGACGTCGGCCTCGCCCTGGGCCAGCGTCCAGAGCAGACACAGGCGCGTGGGGTCGGAGAGCATGCGAAAGACGTCGGCGGCCACGGTGAGCCGCTCGGGGCCCGGGGGTTCCGCGTGGAACAGGCTCGGGGCGGAGGGCGGCTCGTGATCGGACATGCGCGCAGTCTAGGCGTGTTCCGCGCACACGTACTCCCCGCACGGCGAACGGCGCCCGCCGAATCCGCCCCACACCGTCGACGGGGCACCGCCGGACCCCCGGATGCCGGACGGAAACCCAGGGGGTGACATGTGCGCAAGTGCGCACATATACTTTTCTGGACTGCCGCCGACCCCCGGGAGCCCCGCCCATGCTCCGCGTCCTCGCCCATCCGACCTACCGCCGCCTGTTCACCGCCCAGGTGCTCGCCCTGCTCGGCACCGGCCTGGCGACCGTCGCCCTCGGTCTGCTCGCCTACGACCTCGCGGGCGCCGACGCCGGAACCGTGCTGGGCACCGCCCTGACCATCAAGATGGTGGCCTACGTCAGCGTGTCGCCACTGGTCGGAGCGGTGGCCGCGCGGCTCCCCCGCCGCGCCTTCCTGGCGGCCGCCAGCGCCCTGCGCGGGGTCTGCGCCCTGGGACTCCCCCTGGTCGACCAGGTGTGGCAGATCTACCTGCTGATCCTGCTGCTCCAGACGGCCTCGGCGGCGTTCACCCCCGTCTTCCAGGCCACGGTCCCCGACGTCCTGCCCGACGAGCGCGACTACACCCGGGCCCTCTCCCTGTCCCGGCTCGCCTACGACCTGGAGAGCCTCGCCAGTCCGCTCATCGCGGCGGCCCTGCTCACCGTGGTGGGGTACGGCACCCTGTTCCTGGGCACCGCGGCCGGGTTCCTCGCCGCGTCCGTGCTGGTCCTGGCGGCGCCCCTGCCCGGTACGCGCACCGACGGCGCGTCCGCCCCGACCGGGTCGCTGCTGGGCGTGGGCCCGTTCCTGCGCGTCCCCCGGCTGCGCGCCCTGCTCGCCATGAACCTGGCCGTGGCGTCCGCGACCGCCGTCGTCCTCGTCAACACGGTGGTCATCGTGCGGGGCGGCCTGGGCCGGGAGCAGTCGGCGGTGGCGCTGGCGCTGGGTGCGTTCGGCGCCGGGTCGATGGCGGTGGCCCTGCTGCTGCCCCGCGTCCTGGAGAGGACCGGTGACCGCACGGTGATGCTGCCCGCCGGGTTCGTCCTCGCCCTCGGGCTGGCGGGCGCCGCCCTCACCCTGTCCGCGTCGACCGGGACCGCGGCGTGGCTGGGGCTGCTCGCGTGCTGGCTCCTCCTCGGCGCGGGCACATCGCTCGTCCTCACCCCCACCGGTCGCCTGCTGCGCCGATCCGGCGGCCACCACCCCCTCCCGGCACTGTTCGCCGCCCAGTTCGCGCTGTCCCACGCCTGCTTCCTGCTCACCTACCCCCTGGCCGGGTGGCTGGGGGCGCACGCGGGCCAGCCGCTCACCCTCGGAGTGTTCGCGCTGCTGGCGCTCGGCTCGGCGGGAGCCGCCACCGTGCTGTGGCGGGACCGCGTGCCCGCAAGGGCAGTGTGAACCGCGGCGGGTGCGGCTCGTCCACCGGCGTGTGACGGGTCAGGCCCACCGAAGGGCGAATCCGTCGCCTTCAGGGACGACCCGGGACCCGAGGTCGCGGGAGACGTCGTCGAGGGTCTCCTGGAGCCACCACGCGTCCTGGCGGGAGGCCGGTTCCAGGCGCATCCGCCGCGACCGCAGCGGCACCATCCGCAGGGAGAGCAGTCGCCCGCTGCCCGGGTCGACGGACACCAGGTACATCAGCCGCAGGTCGTCCCGGTAGCGCTCGTAACCCTGGATGCCCTCGTAGTCGTTGACGAAGTCGCCGCAGCCGTAGAGCACCAACCGGTCGCGGTAGACCTCGATCGGCCGGGGGTGGTGCGAGGAGTGGCCGTGCACCACGTCCACGCCGCCGTCGACCAGCGCGTGGGCCAGGTCCGCCTGCTCCGTGACGTCGTAGCCCCAGTTGGTGCCCCAGTGCACCGAGGCGACCACCACGTCGCGCGGGCCGCGCTCCCGCCGTACCCGCTCGACGATCGCGGGGGCGCCCAGTTCCGCGTCCTCGGACACGAGGTGGACGCCGGGACGGCCCTCACGCGCCGACCAGGCGGGCGGGATGCCGGTCGACGTGGTCCCGAACGCGGTGACCAGGACCCGCCCGCCCCCGTCCAGGTCCACCGCCACCGGTGCGCGGGCCGCCGCCGCACCGCGTCCCGCCCCCGCCGAGCGCAGTCCCGCGGCGGCCAGGGAGTCGAGCGTGTCCTCCAGACCGCGCGGGCCGAAGTCCAGTACGTGGTTGTTGGCGAGGGAGCACACGTCCGGGCGCACCGCCGCCAGACACGGGAGGTTGCCGGGGTGCATGCGGTAGTGGATGCCCTTGCCGGGTACGAACGCCCCGTCCCGGGTCACGCTGGTCTCCAGGTTCAGCATCCGCACGTCCGGGGCGGCGGCGTCCAGGACGTCGAGCGCGTCGCCCCACGGCCAGGCGAAGTCCACGGGGCGCGGGATCGGCCCGTTGGCCCGCTCGGCCAGTTCGACGTAGCCGCGCGCGTCCCGGACGTAGTACTCCTCCAGGACCGGATCACCGGGGTGCGGCAGGATCTGGTCCACGCCGCGCCCGAGCATCACGTCGCCGCAGAGGAAGACCGTCACCGGCTCGGTGCGCACCCTCCCAGCGTACGCCCGTCGTCCGAAGCCGGCAGGGCGCGCTCGTCCCGACGGCGGGGCCGAAGAAGGATTTACGCGACATTGAACGCCCGGGGCAGCGGTTCCTCACTCATCGTGCTGTGCTGATGACCGTCTCCGCCGCCACGCGCGGCGCGGACGCCGTCCGCTGTCAACCACACACCTGTCGAGGAAGTGCGCATGCCGTCGATGACCACGCGTGACAACGTAGACATCCACTACAAGGACTGGGGGGACGGACGCCCGGTCGTGTTCATCCATGGATGGCCGCTCAACGCCGACGCCTGGGACGACCAGATGAAGTGGGTGGCGGACAACGGTTTCCGGGGCGTCGCGCACGACCGGCGCGGTCACGGCCGTTCCGACCAGCCCTGGAACGGCTACGACTTCGACACCTTCGCCGACGACCTCGACGACCTCATGAACCACCTGGACCTGCGGGACGCGACCCTCGTGGCCCACTCGATGGGTGGCGGGGAGCTCGCCCGCTACATCGGTCGGCACGGCACGGGCCGGGTCCGCCAGGCCGTCCTGCTGTCGGCGGTGCCCCCGATCATGGCCAAGTCGACGGATAACCCCGAGGGGGTGCCCGAAGCCGTGCTCAGCGGGATCAAGGAGGGCATCGTCAAGGAGCGTTCGCAGTTCTGGAAGGACACCGCCGAGGGGTTCTTCGGCGGAAACCGCCCGGGAAACAAGGTCACCCAGGGCAACAGGGACGCCTTCTGGTTCATGGCCATGCACCAGTCCGTCCAGGCCGGAGTCGCGTGCGTGGACGCCTTCGGCTACACGGACTTCACCGACGACCTGCGGCGCTTCGACGTGCCGACCCTGGTGATCCACGGCGACGACGACCAGGTGGTGCCCATCGACGCGACCGGCCGCAAGACCGCCCGGATCGTCCCGAAGGCCACCCTGAAGGTCTACGAGGGCGCGTCCCACGGCATCGCGCTCGTCCCAGGGCACAAGGAGAGGTTCAACCGGGACCTGCTGGAGTTCCTCAAGAACTGATCCCATCCGGGGGCGGCGCGGCGGCGGGCCCCGTCCCCGGAACGGCACCCCGCGGACGGGTCCGACCGTGCTGGCCACAATCTTGCGCATGTTGACCCTCAGGCCACTGTCGGGGGCGGAGTCCGCGCAGGAGACTGGTGGCCGCGGCCCGGTGGCGCGCCGTCCGCCCGGACGGACGCCTCCCCCCTCCGGAACCCGCGCCCAGCGCACGGGGCCGCGCCACCCCCACCCCCGCAGGGATGTCGATAAACCCGAGGTCACACATGTACCTGGTCCACCTGACTTTTCTCCACCCCCACCACAAACACTTTCCCGAGAACATCAGGGAAATGGTGGAATCCGCCGCGGAATCCAGCGACGGACTGGAGCACGTCAGCGTGCACCGAAGGGTGGACACGGACCCGACGCTCGGGCTCTTCCTACGCTCCGGCAGCCTCGCCGACGCCGAGCGCACCGCGACCCGAATCTGGCGCAGAACCGTCGAAGACCAATCTGAACTGGGTGAATACCAGCTCTTCAGGTGCGAGGTGCCACTCATCGGCGACATCGCGCCCTGAGTCGGAGGGGACGCCCCGGACCCCGCCGGACTGTGGACGAAAAGGGCCATGGACCGTTTAGGACAGCACCGAATCCTTCACTTCGGCAGAATCGCGTGCCCATAATGAACACATCGCAAGGCACACCGAAGAAATGAAGGGAAACACCATGACCACCAGGATCCCCGCTTTCTCCGTCACGGTTCTCGCCATTCTCTCGCTGGCCTTCGCGGCCCTTTTCTCCGGCCAGCCGGAAGCGGCCCCGACGGTCCACACCGCCGCGGCCGACGACTCGGGCTGGCAGTCCGACGACTCCGGCTGGCAGTAGGCACGGCCGGCGGCGCGCGAACCCCCCAACCCGACGGAAGGTCAACGGTGCACACCACGGAGTCCCCCGGGCCCGACCACGCCGCACTGGCGGAGGAGTTCGGAACCCCGCTCTTCGTCTACGAGGCCGACGTCCTCGAACAGTCCCACGCCCAGCTCAGACAGGCGCTCCCCGACGGCGTCGACATCATGTACTCGCTCAAGGCCAACCCGAACATCAGCGTCTGCGCGCTGCTCGGTGCGCTCGGCGCCGGTGCGGAGGTCAGCTCACACGCCGAGCTCGTGACCGCGCTCCGCGCCGGGGTGGCACCGTCGGACATCATCTTCCTCGGCCCCGGCAAGTCCGACGAGGAGCTGCGGGCGTGCGTCGACGCCGGGATCGCGGCGCTGGTGTGCGAGTCGCTGGAGGAGGTCGAACGGCTCGACGCGCTGGTCGGACGGAGCGGGTCGGCGCCCTTCCCCGTGATGCTGCGGGTGAACCCGTCCTTCACCGCCAGGGGCCAGGGCCTGGCCATGGGCGGCAAGCCCCGGCAGTTCGGCATCGACGAGGCCGCGGTCCGCGACGCCAAACGCCGCCTCGCCGACCTCGGCGGGGTACGCGTGACCGGGATCCACGCCTACATGGGTACCCGGTTCCTCGACCACACCAGCGTCGTGGCCAACACCGAACGCATCCTCGGCCTGGCCGAGTCCCTGGCGGCCGACCTGGGCATCGGCCTGGAGACCGTCGACTTCGGGGGCGGACTCGGCGTGGCCTACTTCGCGGGCGAGGACGATCCGGACATGGCCGGGCTGCGCGGGGGGATGCACGAGGTCGTCGCCGGCTTCCGTGAACGCAACCCCCGCTGTCGGCTGATGATGGAGTCCGGACGCTTCCTCACCGCCCGGGCCGGGACCTACGTGGTCCGGGTCCGCGAGGTCAAGGAGTCCATGGGCGAGCTCTTCGCCGTGGCCGACGGCGGCACCAACCACCACATGGCGGCCGTGGGCGTCGGCAGCTTCGTCAAACGGGACTTCCCGATCCGCCACCTCGGCGCGTCCGACGCCCCCGCCACGCACCGGTACTCCGTCACCGGACCGCTGTGCACCCCCAACGACCTGATCGTCAAGAAGGCCGCCCTGCCCGAGGTCCGCCCCGGTGACCTGCTCGGCATCGGCCGGTCGGGCGCCTACGGCCCCACCGCCTCACCCGGTCTGTTCCTCAGCCACGGATACCCGGCCGAGGTCCTCGTCCACCGGGGCCGGGCCCACCTGGTCCGGGTGCCGGACACGACCGAGGACCTGCTGGGCAGGCAGCGCCTGGTCCGGCTCCGATGAACGCGACGACGGCCGCCCTCCGCGTCGGGGTGGACGTCCTCGACCGCCGCGAACTCGACCGCCTGCTGCGCCGCCCCTGGTTCCTCCGCCTCTGCTACGCGCCCGAGGAGCGGTCGGAGGCCGAGGGGATGGGGGCGCACCGCCGGACGGAGTTCCTCACCGGGCGCTTCGCCGCCAAGGAGGCCGTCCTCAAGGCCCTGGGCAGAGGGATGTTCCAGGGCGTGGCCCTGAGCGACATCCGGGTGGAACGGACCGGGGAGGGCGCACCGCGCGTGGTCTTCCTCCGCGCCGCCGCCGCACTGGGGCTGCCCCGCGTGAGCCTGTCGATCTCGCACAAGAACGACGTCGTGGTCGCCGTGGCGCTCTGCACCGACCACACGCACACCTGAAAAGGAGACAGCAGCGCATGCCGACCGCCACCGACGACCCGACCGCGTCCGCCGACGCGCCGCCGACGGACCGGGACCAGCCCACGACCGCCTCCCTGCGCGTGCGGCTCAGCGAGAGCGACGCCTACTACGGAGGGGGTGTGGTGGAGGGAGCCCGGGTGCTGCGCCTGTTCGGCGACCTGGTCACCGAGATCACCGTCCGCGAGGACGGCGACGAGGGCCTGCTCTCCGGCTACTCCGACGTCCGCTTCACGGCCCCCGTCGCCCCCGGCGACTACCTGGAGGTCCACGGGCGGCTGGTCCGCCGGACCCGCCTGCGCAGGGTCGTCGAGCTCAGCGCCTTCAAGGTGATCAGCGCCGACCCCGTGACCCGCCCCAGCGCCGCCCGGCTCCTGCCGGAACCGCAGCTGGTGTGCTCGGCCACCGCGACGACCGTGGTCCCCCGCGAGGCCGTGACCCGGAAGGAGACCCCGTGACCACCGATCCCCGACTCCTGCACGACCTGCTCGACCACGCGGCCGGGAGGGACCCCGGCGGCCCCGCCCTGGGCACCGGTGACCGGACGGCGAGCTTCGGGGAACTGGCCTCCGCCAGCTCCCGCCTCGCCCGCCACCTGCGGGCCCGGGGCCTGCGGCGCGGCGACCGCGTGGCCGTGCGTACGGGCGACCCGCTGGCCGCCGTCGCGGCGCTCTTCGCGGTCTCCCGGTCGGGCGGGGTGTTCAGCCTCCTGCACGAGAGCGTGCGGGACGGGGCGTTCACCCACGTCCTGGAGGACGCCGAGCCCTCGGTCGTGGTCTGCGACACCGACGACGCCAGGGGCGAGGCCACCGCCGCCGGAGCCGACTTCCTCACCACCCGCGACCTGCTCGCCCTCGCCGACGCTCCGGACCCCGAGGGCGCGGACGAGACCTCCCCGGTACTGGAGGTCGACCCGGTCTGCATGATCTACACCTCGGGCACCACGTCCCGGCCCAAGGCCGTGGTCAGCACCCACCAGCAGATCCTGTTCGCCGCCCGGGCGATCCACGGTCGCCTGGGCTACCGGGCGGACGACACCGTCTACTGCCCCCTGCCGGTGTCCTTCGACTACGGCCTCTACCAGGTCTACCTGGTGATGCTCGCCGGAGCCCGGCTGCGGTTCGGCTCACCGGCCGAGGCCGGACCGCTCCTGCTGCGCAGCCTGGTCGAGAGCGCGGCCACCGTCCTGGCGGGCGTCCCGGCGGTGTCGGACCGGCTGGCCTGGCTGGCCGCCCGGGGCAGGCGCCGCCCCACGTCGCTGCGCCTGCTCACCAACACCGGCGCGGCCCTGTCGGAGAAGACCGTGGCCGCGCTGCGCGCGTCCCTGCCCGGCCTGCGCGTGCAGGTGATGTACGGGCTCACCGAGTGCAAGCGCGCGGCCATCATGCCGCCCGACGGGGACCTGGAGCGGCCCGGATCGTGCGGGCTGCCCCTGGACGGGACCGAGATCTTCGTGATCGGCCCCGACGGCGAGCGCCTGCCCGCCGGGGAGACCGGCCAGATCGTGGTCCGGGGCCCCAACGTCATGGCGGGGTACTGGCGGCGCGAGGAGCTGACCGCCGAGCGCTTCCACCGCCGCGACGGGCTCTTCCCCGAGCTGCGCACCGGCGACTACGGGTGGGTGGACGAGGACGGCTACCTCTACTTCGACGGCCGCAGGGACGACATCTACAAGGAGCGCGGCTTCCGGGTGAGCGCCACCGAGGTGGAGGCCGCCGCGCACCGCGTCGAGGGGGTGGACTCCGCGATCGTCCTGCCCCCCGCCGGCGGGCGCCCCGCCCAGCTGGCCGTCATCTCCAGCATTCCCAGGGAGGAGGTCCTGGAGCGGATGCGCCGGGAGATCGAGGAGTTCAAGGTCCCCCGGGTCTGCGTCCGCCTCGACGACCTGCCCACCAACGGCAACGGCAAGGTCGACCGGGCCAGGCTCGCCGACCTGATCTCCGCGTCGGGGCGCGCCTGAGCGCCCCGTCCCACGAGCACCACGAGCACCGAACAGCACGAGAACCGAACACGACCGCACCCGACCCTCCGGGTCACCACACGTAGGGAGAGCCCCCATGCAGCGCAACGACGTCGTCACCGCCCTCGAAGCCGCCCTGTCCGAGGCCCTGGAGCGCGAGATCGCCGACCTGGACGGCAGCGTCCGCCTCTTCGACGACCTGCACCTGGACTCCACCTCGATGCTGGAGGTCCTCATGTCCCTGGAGGAGTCCATCGGTTTGGAGGTCGAGCCGGAGGACCTGGAGATCGAGGCGTTCGAGTCGGTCGACTCCCTCACCGCGTTCGTCCTGTCCACCCGGCCGGCCGCGGTCTGACCCCGCCCGCGAACGGCGGCTTCCGGCCGAGGCCGCACCGACCACCGCCCCCCAACCCCGAGAGGTCGCCATGCTGATCCGTTCCTTCGCCGAGATCGAGGACACCGAACGCCACGTCAAGGGAGCCAAGGGCACCTGGGAGAGCAGGCGGATCGTGCTCGCCCGGGAGGGCGTCGGGTTCTCCCTGCACGAGACCACCGTGTACGCGGGCACCGAGACGTCCCTCTGGTACGCCAACCACTACGAGGCGGTCCTGTGCGTCGAGGGCGAGATGGAGCTCACCAACGACGAGACCGGTGAGAGGCACTGGATCACCCCCGGCGTCATGTACCTGCTCGACGGACACGAGCGGCACACGCTGCGCCCCACCAGGGACTCGCGCTTCATCTGCGTGTTCAACCCGCCCGTCACCGGCCGCGAGGACCACGACGAGAACGGCGCCTACCCCCTCCTGACCGACGCGGCCGGTTCCTGACCCGGCCGACGGCGCGACACCGACCCCCCACCCAGAACAGGGAGCACCCATGACCGTCATGATCGACGCCCCCGCCCGCGCCGCCGCACGCGACCGGGTCGTCTTCCGCCGCCCGGAGCCCGCCGACGCCCGCGCCGTGTGGCACCTGGTGGACGAGTCCGACCAGCTCGACAACAACAGCGAGTACTACTACATGATCTGGTTCCGCGACTTCGCGCGGACCTCGGTGGTGGCCGAGCTCGACGGCGAGGTCATCGGTTTCCTCAGCGGCTACCGCCGGCCGGACCGGCCCGACACCTACTTCGTCTGGCAGGAGGCCGTCAGGCCCCGGCACGGCATCCCCTTCCTCGGGGTGAAGCTCTTCGACCACGCCGTGCAGGAGCAGATCCTCGACGGCGCCCGGTACGTGGAGGCCACCGTGTCGGAGGAGAACACCCCGATCGTGATGGTGCTCAAGCGCTTCGCCAAGCGGTGGGACGCCCAGGTGGACAGGAGCGTGCTCTTCTCCAGCGCGGACTTCGGCGGGGGCCACCACGAGGAGACCCTCTACCGGATCGGCCCGGTCCTGCCCTGAGCGGACCCGGGGTGAGCCGGGCGCCGGGACGGTGGTGGACACCGTCCCGGCGTTCGCGTGTGCGGGGAGGGGCCTCAGGCCGCGGAGGCCGTTCCCCGGAAGGTGCGCCGGTAGGCGCTGGGGGACACGCCCAGTTCGACGTGCATGTGCTGGCGCAGCGACGCGGCCGTCCCGAACCCGGCCTCGTCAGCGATCCGGTCCACGGACAGGTCGGACTCCTCCAGGAGCTGGCGGGCCCGGTCCAGGCGCTGCTGCGTGACCCACTTCCCCGGTGACTGCCCCACCTCCTCCCGGAAGCGGCGCGTGAACGTGCGCACGCTCATCGACTCCTGTTCGGCCATCTCCCTCAGGCTCGGCTGGAGGTGGAGGTGGTCCAGGACCCAGGCCCGGGCCCGGGCGGTCGCCGAGCGCTCCGGGGCCGGGACCGGGTGCCGGATGTACTGCGCCTGGCCGCCGTCCCGGTGGGGCGGGACGACGGTGTTGCGGGCCACCTCGTTGGCGACGGCCGCGCCGTGGTCGGTGCGGATCATGTGCAGGCTCAGGTCGATCCCGGAGGCGACCCCGGCGGCGGTCAGCACGCGCCCGTTGTCGGTGTAGAGCACGTCGGGGTCCAGGTCGATGTGCGGATACATGGCGCGGAAGTACCCGGCGGACTTCCAGTGCGTGGTCACCCGGCAGCCGTCGAGCAGGCCGGCGGCGGCGAGCACGAACGCCCCGGTGCAGATGGAGGCCACCCGCGTGTCCGGTCGCACGCGGGCGAGGGCGGCGGCCAGCCCGGGGTCGAGCGGGTCGTGCGGGCGCTCGTGGTAGTCCTCGTCGGCGGCGGGGACGATCACCGTGTCGGCCCCGCCGATCACCTCGGGGCCGTGCGCGACGTTCATGGTGACGTCGGTGTCGGTCAGGATCTCGCCGGGCTCCAGCGCGAAGGTGACGACCTCGTAGATCGGCCGGTCGTCCGCGTCGCGTGCCCGGCCGAACAGCCGGTGGACGATGCCGACCTCGATGGGCAGCAGACCGTGGCGGGCCAGGACGGCCACGCGGTGGAGCCGGGAGGGCGGAGCCGGAGGCCGTCCGTCGAGGGTGAGGGGTGCACGGTAGTCCATGGCCCGATTCTTTCACATGTTGGCTTTCGGGACACTGTCAGCGGTGGGGGGATCCGCAGGACTCTGGGGACATGCCCAACGACACCGCCTCCCCGCAGAGGCCGACACCCGTCCTGTTCCACCGCGCGTGGGCGATCGCCGCCATCGCCTGCCTGACCATCGTGGCCGCGGCGGCCTTCGCCGCGATGCCCGGCATCCTCATCGACCCCCTGCACACCGAGTACCAGTGGTCACGCGGTTCGATCGGTGTGGCCGCGTCGGTCAACATGATCGTCTACGGCCTCATCGCCCCGTTCGCGGCGGCGCTGATGGACCGGTTCGGCATCCGCCGGATCGCCCTGGTGGCCATGCTCACCATCGTCACCGGAGCCTGCCTGACCACGGTGATGACCGACGTGTGGCAGCTGACCCTGTACTGGGGGCTGCTCATCGGCGCGGGCACCGGCTCGCTGTCGATGACCTTCGCCGCGACCGTCGCGGGCAACTGGTTCGTGGAGCGCCGGGGACTGGTCATCGGAGCGCTCACCGGGTCCAGCGCCTTCGGCCAACTGGTCTTCCTGCCCGCCCTGGCCTGGATCGTCGACCACCAGGGGTGGCGTCCGGCCATCGTGACCCTCGCCCTGACGGCGGGCACGATGATGGTCCTCATCGCGCTGGTCCTGCGCGACCACCCCGCCGACCTGGGGCAGCGGCCCTACGGGGCACCGGAGTTCGTGGAGCGGCCGAAGGCGGACCAGGGCGCGGCGCGCCGGACGGTCCGGGTCCTGTACTCCTCCGTGCGAAACCGTCGGTTCTGGGTCCTGGCGGGGGCGTTCGCGGTGTGCGGCGCGACCACCAACGGGATCATGTGGACCCACTTCGTGCCCGCCGCCCAGGACCAGGGGATGGCCGTCACGGTCGCCGCCTCCCTGGTGTCGATGATCGGCGTGTTCGCCCTGGTGGGCACGGTCCTGTCCGGGTGGCTCACCGACCGGGTCGACCCGCGCCTGCTCCTGGTGGGCTACTACGGGGGCCGGGCTCTGCTGCTGGCCGCGCTGCCCGCGCTGCTCGGGCCGGACGCCGGGGTGGTGCTCGTGTCCTGGGTCGTCATGTTCGGCCTGCTCGACGTCGCGACCGTGCCCCCGACCATCCTGCTGTGCCGCCGGGCCTTCGGCGCGGACGGCGCCATCGTCTTCGGCTGGGTCAACGCCGTCCACCAGGTCGGGGCCGGGGCCATGGCGGTCTTCGGCGGCTTCACCCGCGACGTCACCGGCGGCTACGGCCCGGTGTGGATGCTGGCCGCCGCCCTGTGCGTCGTCGCCGCGGTGGCCGTGTTCGGCTTCGCCCGCCCCGGCGGGGGCGACGGCGCCCCGACCGAGAACGCCTCCTCCTCCGAGCCCGAGAAGGTGTGAGCACCATGAGCGAGCCCCGAACCGGAACCGCCCCCGGGACCGCCGTCGAGCCGGTCCCCGGGCCCGGGCCCCGCAGGGCCCCCTCCCTCCCCTTCTCCCTCGTCCTGCTGCTCCTGGCCTCGGCCGTGGCCTACATCGGCTTCGCCGGGTTCGACCAGAACCTGCGGGCGGCGCGCGGGGAGGGTGACCCCGGCACGTTCACCGCGGTCAGCCTCTCCTGCATCCAGCACCCGGGGCACGAGTCGTGCACCTGCAACGGCCACTTCACGCCCAGCGGCGGCGGGGAGGCACGCGGGGTGTACCTGCACGCCGCCGGGCGGGAGACCTGTGTGGAGGGGGCCCGGATCGCGGCCGTGGACGCGGGCGCGGACAACCGGGTCTACGGCCCCGACGGCTCCCGGGAGTGGATCCTGTCCGGCTTCCTCGTCCTGGGTCCGCTGGTCGTGGCCGGGGTGGTCGCGGTGACGTGGACGCGTCACCTGCGCCGTTCCCCGGAAGGAGCCGGTCAATGACGGCGGATTCACCGTGCATTCATTTTTCCGGATCGCGGACAACAGCCGTCACCCACCGTAGGAATCGCAGGTAATAACCCTTTTCAGTCGCACCCGGGACGCCCTGCCAGGAGTTTCGTGAATGGCAGCACCGACGACCCCACCAGGACCGGAGCCCCGTGGTATAAGTACATGGTCCCGGAGGAAGAGGAAAGCGTACGACGTCCCATACGAGGGTGAGAACGGCGTTGGATGGTCTGGGTGTCGATCCCGTGGTCGAATCGGTCTATCGGCGTATGCTCTTCCATCCCGAGGACGGAGTGTCGGAACTCGCCGGTGGCCTGGACATTTCCGAGAAAGAGGTTCGGGAGGCCCTGGACGTTCTCAGCGAACTGGCCATGGTGCGTTCCTCCACCAGCTCCGGCGGTCGGCTGCACGCGATCAACCCGCAGCTGGGAACGCAGATCCTCCTCGCCCACCAGCAGGCCGACCTGGCCCGCCGACAGCAGCGACTGGAGGAGAGCCGGGCGGCGGCCGCCCAGCTGGTCGGTGACTTCAGCGAGAACTTCGGCGCCGCGCCCGAGGACGCGGAGCTGTCCGTCATCCGGGGGCTGGACGAGATCCGGGACAACCTGCACCTGCTCAACGAACAGGTGTGTGAGGAGTTCCTGACCTTCGCCCCCGGCGGCTCCCAGACCCCCGAGAACATGAAGGCCTCCCAACCGCTCAACCGCAGGCTGCTGGAGCGCGGAGTGCGGATGCGGACCGTGTACCTGGACAGCCTCACCAACGACCCGGACAGCGTCGCCCACGCCAGGGACCTGGTGGACCTGGGGGCCCGGGTCCGCACGGCTCCGTCCCTGCCGACCCGGATGATCATCTGCGACCGGTCCGTCGCGATGGTCGCGATCGACGACCAGGACACGGCCACGGGCGCCGCGGTGATCAGGGCGCCCGGTGTGCTGACCGCCCTGTGCACGCTGTTCGAGGCGGTGTGGCGGGAGGCCCGGGAACTCGCCCCGACGCCGAGCAAGGAGACCGCAGACGAGATGACCCCGCAGCAGGGCGAGGCGCTGAGACTGCTCGCGCAGGGGCACACCGACGAGGTGATCGCCCGGCGGCTGGGCGTCTCGCCGCGCACGGCCCGGCGGTTCGCGTCGGAGATCATGGTGCGCCTGTCCGCGAGGAGCCGGTTCCAGGCGGGCGTCAACGCCGTGCGCCGCTCCTACCTTCCGGCCGAATGACGGCCTTCGATCCCTCGGCCCTGGTCGGCCGCCGCCTGGACGGGCTGTTCGCCGCGTGGTGGGTGGCGGAGGACGGGAGGCCGCAGGGCCCGCTCGACGTGTGGCTGGTGGGCGAACAGGGCGTGCCCGCCCACCTGACGACGGCCGCGGACTGGCGCCTGGTCGTGGCGGAGGAGCATCCGTACGGGGACTACGACATGGGCGACCTGGGCCGGGTCGAGGTGCTGCCGACCGCCGAGGGGACCCCGTTCGCCCGCCACGTCGGTGAGGTGGTGCGGGCCGTCCACCAGGACTGGGACCCGGACCACGGGCTCACCGGGCTGGCGATCGAGTTCCCGGACGGCACCGTCCACGTGGACGGCTGGGACGGCGACCTGCGCCTGCGGGACTGACGCGCGCCCCGGGCACGCGTCCGCCGGGATGTCCCCGCCGGTGTCTAGCATCGGCCCCATGACCACTCTCACCCAGCTGCGTAAGTCCGCCCTCGCCCTTCCGGAGGTCGAGGAGGACACCCGCTCCGGCACGGTCGCGTTCTCGGTGCGCGGCACCGGGTTCGTCTCCGCGACCGGCGACGGCCGGGTCCGGCTGTGCCTGCCGGTCGCCGAGGTCGAGGCCGCCGAGGCAGCGCACCCCGGCGGGGAGCGGATCGTTCGGGGGGAGGAGGTGATCGGGTTCGGTGTCCCGCTGGCCGACGTCGGCGGCAGGGACCTCAACGCCCTGGTCCGCGCGGCCTGGTACCACCGCGCCCCCGAGCGGCTGGCCGCCGGGCTGGCCGCGGCCGACGCCGGGACCGGACCGGCGGACGGCGACCTGCCGACGGCGATCGGCAGGCCCGCCACCCGGGCCCTGCTCGGGGCCGGGCTGGGCACGCTCGCGGAGGTCGCCACCCGCAGCGAGAAGGAGCTGCTGGCGTTGCACGGCGTCGGCCCGAAGGCTGTGCGGGTTCTGAAGGAGACGCTCGACGAGCGGGGCATGTCACTGCGCTGACGAAGCCTCAACGCGTCACCCCCGCGTGCGCGGGGAGCAGGCGTGCTGGCGCCGGACAGAGAAGGGTTGGAGGGGTCCATCCCCGCGTGCGTGATGAACGGTTCGGGTTACAGATTCCGGTAGGACTCGCTGCGGTGTGCCACGGTCAGCACGAGCACCAGCAGCTCCCCATCGCGGATCGTGTAGAGGATGCGGTAAGCGCCGACCTTAACCCGCCACAGGCCCTGATAACCCGTCATCTGCACGCACCCGTGCGGACGTGGGTCCTCACTCAGAGCGCGGGCCCTGTCCAGCACCCGTTTACGTACGGGCTTGTCGAGCTTGGCGACTTCCTTGGCAGCCTGAGCCTCGAACCGGACCGTGTAGACCTGATCGGTCACAGGTCCAGCTCCCGCTCCAGGTCTTCGAGGGACACAGTCTCGGATCGACCCGCTTCGACATCAGCCAGGCGCTCAGAGGCGATACGGGCATCCCGCTCGTCCAACAGGGCCTCGTAGTGATCGACAAGTTCAGCGGGAACGATCGCAGCGGCCCGCCGATGGCTGCGGCCACGCGTGATGAAGGTGATCTCGTCGCCGTAATGGGCGCGGTTGACGCGCTCGGAGAAGTGATCGCGGGCCTCGGTCACGGACAGCTCGTCCCGACCGGCCGTCTCGGTACTCATGCTCCCCATCATGCCTCAATCAAGCGCCATGCTGGCGTGGTTGGCGCAATTCCTTTCCCTTCTCATACCAGGCACGGTGGCGACCTCGAACCCGGTGACCCCATCCCCGCGTGCGCGGGGAGCAGAACCCTGTAGGCCACACCAGCCCCGCCACCCCGGGTCCATCCCCGCGTGCGCGGGGAGCAGGGCCCGTGGATGACCGTGAACGAGCAGCGGGCGGGTCCATCCCCGCGTGCGCGGGGAGCAGGGCCCGTGGATGACCGTGAACGAGC